>NZ_JAINFC010001076.1 GCF_020740835.1 Streptomyces sp. UNOC14_S4 | reverse complement strand
GCCGTACTCCATGCACCGTCGTTCCAGAACCCCGCCCTCCGGCCCCGCCCCCTCCACCGGACGTCGGCTGTCCGTAGGAGGGCGCTGCGTCCGCTGTCGGCTCTCCGTGCGTGGGCTGCGCCGGGCGCGCCCCGCTGGGGGTGCAGGGGGCGAAGCCCCCGCCACGGCGACGGGCGGAGCAGCGCACCGCGTCAGGGGCGCGGGGAACTGCGCGAGAAGTCCCCACCGGCCCGCAGCCGCCGGACGAACACAGCGCGCCGAGCTCGTAGGCGGCTTTTAGGGGCGCGGGGAACTGCGCGACCAGCCAGAACGGACGTGCTGCCGCGCGCGGAGCGCAAGTGGCACCCCGGTGGGCGCAAGGGCCGCCTGCCTATTGGCAGGAGGACTCGTCCAGCGCTCCGCACAGGCGGCTCAAATCGATGCCTACGTCCAAACTGTGACGGATTGTCATATCCGCGACTTCCAAGCCGTACCGCTCCCACAGCCAGCCGCCGTCGTCC
>NZ_JAINFC010001075.1 GCF_020740835.1 Streptomyces sp. UNOC14_S4 | reverse complement strand
TGGTCAGGGGGCCCCTGCCGCTGCCCCCGCCGCGGGAGCGGGCTGAACGGGCGCGGCGGCGTCCGCCGGGTACGGGCAGCAGCCCGGGGCCGGGGCCGGGTCCGGGGCGGTCCAGCCGGTCGGTGACGCGTCCCAGGTGCGGCAGATGTGGCCGAACATCCTGGAGGCGGTCAAGAACCGTCGACGTTTCACGTGGATCGTCCTCAGCCAGAACGCCGAGATCGTCGGCTTCGACGGGACCACGCTCCAGGTCGGCTTCGCCAACGCGGGGGCACGGGACAGCTTCGCGAACAGCGGCAGCGAGGACGTGCTCCGCCAGGCCCTCGCCGACGCGCTGAACGTCCAGTGGAAGGTCGAGCTGGTCGTCGCGCCCGTGGGCGGTGGCGCGGGCGGCGGCGGTGGCATGGCCGTGAACTACGCAGGTGGGCACCACTCCGGTGGCATGGGTGCCCCCGCGGCGACGCCTCCCCCGGCCCCGCGGCCCCAGCCGCAGCCTCAGGC
>NZ_JAINFC010001074.1 GCF_020740835.1 Streptomyces sp. UNOC14_S4 | reverse complement strand
GGGTGGGGGCGCTGTGTGGGCGCGTCCGCTCGGGTGCAGCCGGTATGCCGGGCCTGTGGCCCGGCACCCTTTCCGGGGCTTCGCCCCTGGGCCCCTGCGCCTATTGGGGTGCGGCTTGCGCTGTGCGCGCGGCTGCACGTCCGTGGGGGCTTGTCGCGCAGTTCCCCGCGCCCCTTGAGGGGGCTTCGCCCCCTGGCCCGGTGGTCGTCTGCAGCCCGGTGGGGGCTTCTCGCGCCGTTCCCCGCGCCCCTAAATGCCGCCCACGAGCTCGGTCGTCCTTGCTCGTCTGGCGGCTGCGGGCTGGTGGGGGCTTGTCGCGCCGTTCCCCGCGCCCCTGAAAGGCCGCCTGCGAGCTCGGTCGTCCTTGCTCGTCTGGCGGGTGCAAGCGCGTCGTGGTTGCTCGCGCAGTTCCCCGCGCCCCTAAAGGGGCGCGGTCACCCACCCCCGACGGAGAGCCGAAAACGCACGCAGGCACCCCCTACCAGACACCCCACATCCGGTGG
>NZ_JAINFC010001073.1 GCF_020740835.1 Streptomyces sp. UNOC14_S4 | reverse complement strand
GCCAGGGTGTCGGTGTCCGTGACGCGCAGCGTCACTCGCGCGGCGGTCAGCGGCCCGGGAACGGCGGAGACCCCGCGCCACGCCGCCGCGAGCCGGACGTACGCGCCTCCCGGCTCGTCCTCCGTTCCGGGCGCGAGGGCGAGCAGGGCCGGGTCCAGCAGGGCGGGGTGGAGGTCGAGGCGTGCGGCGTCCGGGGCGTCGGCGCCGTGGGCGGTCTCGGCGAAGAGCTCGTCACCGCGCCGCCACGCGGCCCGCATCCCCGCGAAGGCGGGGCCGAGGGTCAGACCCGCGCCGGCGAGCCGCTCGTAGGCCTCCGGTACGGGCACCGGGGTCGCCCCGATCGGCGGCCACTGCCCGGGCCGGGCGGCCGGGCGGTGGGTGCCGGGGGCGACGGTGCCCGAGGCGTGCCGGGTCCACGGGGCATCGGCGGGCGCGTCCTCGGGCCGCGAGTGCACGGTGACCGCGCGGACGCCCGCGCCGTCGGGCAGCTCCAGCGTGACCTGGACCCGTACACC
>NZ_JAINFC010001072.1 GCF_020740835.1 Streptomyces sp. UNOC14_S4 | reverse complement strand
ACGGCCCGGGGCTCGTGCAGGTGCCGCGCCGGGGCTACGTACCGCGGCTGGCCTGCGAGCGCGGCCGTGAGCCCGCGCGCTGCGCGCACTGCGCGGGGCCGCTGGAGGCCCGTGACGACGGGGAGCTGCACTGCGGCTGGGGCGCGCGGGAAGCGCGGGACTGGCACTGCGCCGAGTGCGGCGGCGCCCGGCTGCGCGCCAGCGTCGTGGGCGCGGGCCGCACCGCGGAGGAGCTGGGCCGGGCGTTCCCCTCCGTGCCCGTACGCACCTCCGGGCGCGACCACGTGCTGGACACCGTCCCCGGCCGCCCCGCCCTGATCGTGGCCACGCCCGGCGCCGAGCCCGTCGCCGAGGGCGGCTACGCGGCGGCCCTGCTGCTGGACGGCTGGGCCCTGCTCGGCCGCCCCGACCTGCGCGCGGGCGAGGAGGCGCTGCGCCGCTGGCTGGGCGCCGCCGCGCTGGTGCGCGGCCAGGACGAGGGCGGCACCGTGGTCGTCGTCGCCGAGCCGACGCTGC
>NZ_JAINFC010001071.1 GCF_020740835.1 Streptomyces sp. UNOC14_S4 | reverse complement strand
TGCCTGCCCAGCGGGGCGGGCACGGGGGCGCCGGACACGGTGCCGGCCCCTATGCCGCCCGGCAGACCGCCGGGCATTCCGCCTGGTGCTTCGCCCGGCAGGCTGCCCGGTACCTCGCCCTGCGGGCCGCTGCCCTGCATGCCCATGCCCCTCAGCAGGTCACCCGGCACGGGCGGGGCGGACAGGTCCGCCACGGGCGCGGGCGGCAGCAGGTCCGCCGGGTGGACGGGCACGGAGGCGGGCGACGGCGTCGGCATGGGCGCCAGGGGCACCGGGCCTGACGGGCCCGCGGCGTGCGCGCCGCCCGCCCGGTGCCTGCTGCCGGGGAGCGGGAGGGAGCCCGCCTCGGCGACAGAGCCGGGGAGGTGGATCCGCGGGCCCGTCACGGCGCCGGGCACGGGCGGGATGTCGCCGAGCCCGGTGACCGCGGGCGGCCCGTCGGCCAGGAGCGCGGCGGGCAACACCACGACGGCGGTGATGCCGCCGGTGTGCTGCTCGCGCAGCTGGACGCGGATGC
>NZ_JAINFC010001070.1 GCF_020740835.1 Streptomyces sp. UNOC14_S4 | reverse complement strand
ACATAGCGATGCCCAGCCGTCGTGCCCACAGTAAGAGTCGCCTCGGATGCAAAAATTGCAAGGCGCGGCGCGTAAAGGCAGGCCTTGTCTCGTCTTCAGCTCTTGCACAGCCGCCTGCTGACCTGTATTGCTGTGTAGTGCGATAAGACACATCCGACCTGCAACAACTGCACTCGGCATGAGAAGGTTTGTGTCTACGTGCGCGTGAAGCCGCCAGGTGTAGGCTCAGCCTCCCCAGCACCAGATGCCAGCAATGGCATTGCGGCAGATCATGGCGAGTCACTGCTGGCAACAGCGTCCGGACCCCTGTTCGACAGCCTGGATATGAGACTGCTGCATCACTTTTGTACCTCGACAGCTTCAGCGATGTCTTTCTCTCCGAAAGCTCAACAAGTTTGGCAGCTCATCGTCCCGGAGAAAGCTTACGACCACCATATGCTCATGCATGGGCTTCTGACTCTCGCCGCGAACCATTACGTCCACGTGAAACAAGGGACGACAGACCCAACGGCTCTGCAC
>NZ_JAINFC010000107.1 GCF_020740835.1 Streptomyces sp. UNOC14_S4 | reverse complement strand
CGGCTGCGCCCCGTCAGGGGCGCGGGGAACTGCGCGACAAGCCCCCACCGGACCGGCAGCCGCGCGCGCAGCGCAGGACGCACCCCGGTAGGCGCAGCCCCCCGGCAGGAGGAAACAACGGGGTCCAGGGGGCGAAGCCCCCGGCGTGGGGCGCGGGTCAGACCCGCGTGCCCTCCGCCAGGAGCCCCGCGTGGTAGCGGCGCGCCACCTCCGGATGCGCCCGCAGCCACCCCTTGATCTCGTTGCGCCCGTACTCCGCGAACAGCGGATTCGTCGCGTCCTGCGTGACCCCGGGAGCCCGGTCCGCGTAAGCGAACGGCACGGGCTCGATCCGCGCGTCGAGCCGCGGGTTGTAGAAGAACGGCACGGAGTACCGCTCCCGGTTCCCGGGCGGGCTCACCACGCGGTGGTTGGTGGCCTTGAGGTAGCCGTTGGTCGCCACCTCGAGCAGCTCGCCCAGGTTGATCACGAACGCCCCCGGCATGGGCGGCACCTCGCGGAACACGCCGTCCGCGCCCTCCACTTCGAGCCCGCCGACCTCGTCCGTGAGCAGCAGGGTCAGGAAGCCGTAGTCCTTGTGCGCGCCGACGCCCTGCCCGGCACCGTCGGGGGCGCTGCCCGGGTAGCGGACGAGCTTCAGGTGCAGGTGCGGGTGGTCGGCGAAGGCCTCGTCGTAGAAGGTGGGCGGGGCGCCGATCGAGGCCAGCAGCTCGTGCAGCAGGCGCTCGGCGACCGTGCTCAGCCGGTCGATCCAGTGCAGGGCGGCGGCGCGCAGCTCGGGCAGGGCGGCGGGCCACTGGTTGGGGCCCGCCAGCCACCAGTAGCCGGGCTCGTCACCGGTGGGTATCCGGGCCGGGCGCTCGGCACCTATGTCGAGCTGGTCCCGCCAGTCCTGGCTGCCGCCGGTGCGCTCGTCCCCGATCCGCGTGTAGCCGCGGAAGTGGGGCGAGTTGAGGTTGCTGATCGACAGCCGCTCCGCCTCGGGGAGCGCGAAGAACGCGCGCATCGTGCGCACCAGCTCGGCGGTCTCGGACTCGGTGATCCCGTGGCCGACCAGGTGGAAGAAGCCCACGTCACGGGCGGCGCTGTGCAGCGCCTCGCGGAAGGCGGCGCGGTCGGCGTCGCTGCCGGAGGCGGCGGAGAGGTCGATGACGGGAAGCATGTTGCTCATGAGGACATCCACGTGCGTGAAGGCCCGGTACGTACGGCGGTACGCCGGACGGCCGCGCTGCCGCCGCGGGGTGTGCGGACAGGACAGGCGGGGAGACCGGGAAGCGGCAGAAGAAAGAAAAAGAAGAAGAAAACAGGCCACAGCCCGGAGAACGCGGGCAGGCCGGAAGGAAGATCAGCCGGAACGGCGACAGGACATGCTGGTGACGCGGCGGAGGTCCACGTGGCGGCGTTTCACGAGCATGGTCACATCGCCATCGTATACGACGCCGTAACAATCGGATCCGATCATTTCCGGATCATGAAGAAACCCCCTTCCCCGGGCCACTGCACCCGGGGAAGGGGGTTCCGCTCAAGCGTGCGCCGTCGGTCAGCGGCCGTTGCCCGAACCGTTGCCCGAGACGATCGGGATCTCGTCCAGGATGTGCGACAGCTGCGCGTCGCCCTGGCTGATCGTCGAGTTGTCGGTGCACTGCTGCTGGGCCTGCTGCGTGAGGATCGGCAGATCCTGGACGCCGACGTTGATCAGCCCGATGAGCGATTGGATGCCGGCCTTGCCGATCGCGAGACACGGCTTGTTGAGCGTGCCCTGGATCAGGCTCATCTGCGGGCTCTGCTTGCCGCCGGTGTGGGTGTTGCCATAACCGGTCTTCGACGCGTTGCCGTTCGCGACGTCGCCTTCGTTGCCGATCGCCAGCGCGGGGGCCGCCATCGTGCCGACCGCGGTGGCCGTCAGAGCGGCCGTGGCGAGAACCTTCTTGAGCACGTCCGTGCCTTTCGATCGATGCGCCTTCTCGGGAAGTTGACCTGAATAACTCGACCCCAATTGGAGAGGTTTCGGACATTCACTCATTTGCTCCATCGCGTCATCGGACCGGAAATGCCGGGAGTGTCGTAGCCGTTACGGGTAAATCCTCCGCTAATGGAGCTCTTTTGAGTGATGGCGTCGGAAAGTGCCGATTCTGCCTGGTAGCGTGCTCCGCGCGCCGATCCTCGGCCGTCGACCCGCCCGGACCGGCGCCCCCACAAGCTGCGTCCGGGCGGGACTTCCCCGCGGGTGCCCCAGGTCAGGAGCTCTTGCGCTCCGGGGCGAACGGCACCCCCGTCTGCAGCCCGCGCAGGCCCACCGCCAGCGCTTCGCCGAGGAAGCTGATGCCGAGGGTCAGCTGCGTCGGCCGTGCCTCCTCGTGCATTCCCGCCTTCGCGGCGATCAGCCCGAACCCGGCCATGATCGCGAACGAGACCACCATGACGGCGAAGGTGCGGGCGGTGTAGCGCTGCCACAGCACCCCTTCCTTCTCGAACACCGTGATCGTGGAGCCGCGGACCGCGCCCAGCGCCACACCCAGGACGCCGCCCGCGCCCGTCCAGACGAAGTCCGTGGCCGTGAGGCCGTGGGCCTTGGTCAGGGACACGATGCCGATGCCGGTCAGGACCATGGGCGCTATCAGCAGATCCTTGGCGTTGAGGGGCTCCCCGCGCAGTCGTTTGACCACCACGGCGATCACCAACGCCGCGATCACCACCCAGAACAGCCAGCCGTGCACGTTCCCCCGCCTCCTTTTTAGCTTGCCTGTGCCAAAAAGATATTAACCCAGTCGTGCTATAAAGGCGAACGTGCCGAAGATCGTGGACCCCAGCGCCCGCCGCCGAGCCGTCGCGGAAGCAGTGCTCCGCATCGTGAGCCGGAGCGGCCTGGAGGCCGCCTCGCTCCGCAACGTCGCCGACGAGGCGGGGCTCGCCGTGGGCTCCGTGCGTCACTACTTCACCGACCACGACGAGATGGTGATCTTCGCCATGGGGGAGCTGGCCGACCGCGTGGAGCGACGGGTCCGGGCGCGCGCCGAGGGCATCTTCGCCGCGGGACCCGGCGAGCACCGCGCGCGGACGGAGGAACTGCTGACGGAACTCCTCCCGGTCGACGACGCGCGCTACGAGGAGTCCACACTCTGGATCGCCTTCATCACCGCGGCCCGGACCCGGCCCGGACTCCGCCCGCGGGCCGTCGAGGCGCAGGCCAACATGCTCGTCCTGCTCCGGCGCGTGCTGTGCGGGGCGCAGGAGGCGGGTGGCCTGCCGGCCGGGCTGGACGTCGAGCTGGAGAGCGTGCGGCTGGCGGCGCTGCTGGACGGGCTGACGCTGCAGGCGGTACTGGAACCGGAGCGGGTGGGGGCGGACGTACTCCTCGGCGTCCTCCGCCGCCACCTCGACTCCTTGCGGAACGGCTAGCCGCCGGCTTTGGGGTTGCGGCCTGCAGGTTGCTGCGCGGCGCCTACCGGGGTGCCGCTTCAGCCCGGTGCGCGGCTGCGGGTCCGGTGGGGGCTGGTCGCGCAGTTCCCCGCGCCCCTGACGGGGCCGGTGTCCCGCGCCCCTGACGGGGCCGGTGTCCCGCGCCCCTGACGGGGGTGGTGCCCTGCGCCCCTGACGAGGAAGCACGGGCGCGGGCACGTACGATAAAGGCATGTCGTTCCTCCGCCGCCGCAGCGCCGCCACGCCCATCGGGCCGGACTTCGACGTCCTCGCCATGGACCCGGGCGACTGGCCCGGCGATCTCGGCGCAGGGCTGCTGCCCGCACCCGATGGCAGCTGCCAGGGCGTCTTCCTCCGCTACGACCTCTTCGGCGGGCGCGGCCCCGCGATGATCATCGGCAATCTGCCGGAGGGCTCCCCGGCCCGTGACCTCGGCGAGGGGCAGGTGCCCTTCGAGGTGGCGCAGCTGCTCGCGGCGCTCGGCAACGACGAGCCGGTGCACGTGCTGGAGACCGAGGACGTCCCGGTGATGCACGAGGACAACCTGCTGATCGTGCGGCGCCTGAAGTGCTCCGAAGGCCGCATCTCCTGCACCCAGTTCGACCGCAGCGACGGCGTCCTCGTCACCATCGCGAGCTGGGACCGCCCCATCACGGACGAGCTCTACCAGTTGCTCAAGCCGCTGCCCGCGGAGATGTTCCAGCAGGCCTGAGCCCCACCTGAGCCCCATCGACAACCCCGACAGCACACCGGAGCCCGGTACGGCACCCGCCCGTACCGGGCTCCGGCGCGTTCCACCCGGACCGTCAGCGGTCCGACGCGAGCACCCGTACGTCGGCGGCCTTGACGAAGGCCACCCGGTGGCCGAACTGGATCTCGTGGTAGACGTCCTTCCCCCGGACCAGCCTGTGGCCCGCCGGGTCGAAGGTCTTCGCCCACAGATACTCGCCGGGGACCGTCGCGCCCAGCGCGTAGGCCTGCCCGGCGAGCAGTTTGTACGGCAGCGGTGTCACATCCTGCACCGGCACGCCCGGCGGGTACGCCGACCTCTCCGGGTACGCCCGCCCGTACACCGGCACCTCGCGCAGCCCCGGCCTCGGTGTGACCACTCGGCCCCAGGCGCTCACCGCGGTCGGCTCCCACCACGGGTTCTTGAACCACGCCTTCTGCCCCAGGTACCAGATCGCCGTCCACGGCCCGTGCCGGTCCGCAAGCGCGAACTGCTGGCCGGTCGACGCGCGGGCACCCGTGTCGTTGACGTCGTTCGTCGACGCCCCGTCACCCGGGTGCAGCCCGACGTCCTTGACCAATGGCGCGTCCTCCCTCGGCGCCGTGCGCAGCCGGACCGCGCCGGAACCGTGCGGGTCGCACGGCTTGCCCTGCTGCACGCAGCCCGTGTACGGCACCACGTGGTCCTCGTAGTCCGGCAGGATGGTCACCATCCCGCCGAACAGCCCGCCCGTGGGCTCGAAGGGACTGTCCATCAGGTCGAAGTAGTGCTCCCAGTCCCAGTACGGGCCCGGGTCCGTGTGCATGCCCTTGATGGTCGAGGGGACGGTGCCCGGCACGTTGTCGTGCCCCAGGATGTGCTGCCGGTCCAGGGGAATGTCCAGCTTCTCGGCCAGATGGGCCACCAGCCGGGCGGACGTGCGGTACATCTGCTCCGTGTACCAGGAGTCCGGCTGGGCGAGGAAGCCCTCGTGCTCGATGCCGACCGACGTGGAGTTCACGTACCAGTTGCCCGCGTGCCAGGCCACGTCCTTCGTCGGCACGTGCTGCGCGATGTGCCCGTCCGTCGAACGCACCGTGTAGTTCCACGAGACGTACGTCGGGTCCTTGATCAGCTTGATGGTGGTGTCCCACGACCCCTCGGTGTCGTGGATGACGATGAAGCGCACCTTCTGCGACGGGGCATGGGGCCGGTCCGCCACGTCGTGGTTGCCGTAGTCCGACCCCTCCAGCTTCTGGTACGGCGCAGGGATCGACTCGCAGGCCACCGACTCCGGGCACTCCACACGGTCCGCCGGAGGCGCCTTCAGCCCCAGCTTGCGCACCTGTTCCGTACGCCCTGTCAGTCGCGGGTGCCCCGCCAGAGTGACCGTCTGGCCGCTGTCGGTGGTGCGCCGTTCCCCGGTGCGCAGCACGTCGAAGACGTCGCGGGCGAAGACGTCGGCCGTCGCCGCGTCGGTGGCGCCGGGGAAGCTCGCCACCGCCGCGTACCAGTCCGTCGGGTCGCCGGTGAGCGGCAGGCCCAGCCGCCGTTGCGCGGAGGCCAGCAGCGCCGCACCGCCCTCGACATTGGCCGCCGGATCCCGGCGCAGCGACGCGGGGGAGAGGCGCGAGAGCTCCGCGGCCCGGCCCAGGGTGCGCAGTCGCGCCGGGAGCTCGCCCGGAGCCGGCAGCGCCGGACGCACGGTACGGGCCGCCGCGAGCGGACGGGCGCTGTCGCCGCGCGGATCCCCCAGGCCGCCGACCACATGCGGGGCCGTGGCCAGGGCCGTCGCGGCATCGGTCAGGTGCATCGGGCCGTAGCCGCCGGTGACGCTGGGCGCGCCGCCGTGGGTGTCCCAGCGGGACTGGAGATACGAGACGGCCAGCAGTACGTCCGTGGGCACGCGGTACTTCGCCGAGGCCGTGGCGAAGGCTTGCTGGAGCGCGCCGGAGGACGGCCGCTGGCCGGCGCTCGCCGTGGGCACGGCGGACAGCGCGGGCAGCAGCAGGGCGGCCGACGCGACCGCACCCGCGGCCCGGAGCCCGTGGCGCGTTCTTCGCGGGGGTCTCGGCGGAGTGGTCCGGGGGTGGAGTTGTGGGGATCCTCGCAATGCGGCCTCCTCGGGACGGCATGCCACCGAGCTGGGATGGTAGGTGCGCGATCAGGCGTGCGGGACCGGACGTACCAGAGGTAGTCCCTGGGTGACGATCCGTCAATCATCCTGATGCGCCCGTCCGGGGGAGGCTCCTGGGCTGCTGGGCGCCGCTCTTCCGTCCGACACGGCCGACCCGCCGCGTGGAGAGGGACGCGGCGGGTCGGGGCGGAACGGGGAGGCCGGATCAGCGTGTGCCGACCGCCGCCCGTACGGCGCGCCTGGCGAGAGCGCAGTCGTCGTGCAGGCGGCGCAGCAGCAGGCGCTGCTCCTCACCGGCGTCGGGAGCGCCCGGAGTGACCGGCGGCGGATCCTGCATGGCGCGCTGGACGGCCGTCTCGTATGTACGGATCTCGCGGGTCAGTACGAGCATGAGATTCACCAGAAAGGCGTCACGCGAGACCGGGCCCGCCTGCTGCGCGATGGTGCTGATCTGACGGCGTGCGCCCGGGGCATCGCCCAGCACGGACCACAGCGTGGCCAGGTCGTACCCCGGGAGATACCAGCCGGCCTGGTCCCAGTCGACGAGGATCGGGCCGGTGGGGGAGAGCAGCACATTGGAGAGCAGGGCATCTCCGTGGCAGAACTGCCCCTGGACCTGGGCCAGGCCGTGCAGGAGCTTCTGCAGGTCGCCCATGTCGCGGTCGGTGAGCAGGCCCAGCTCGTGATAGCGGGTGATGCGCTGGGCGTAGTCGAGCGGCATGTCGAACATCCCGGCCGGGGGGCGCCAGAGGTTGACCCGGGAGATCGCGCCGAGCGCGGCGCGGATGTCCGCGCGGGGCGGGGTCTCCACCGGATGCCGCTGCCCGGCGGCCGGCCGGCCGGGCATCCGCTCGATGACCAGGGTGCAGTTCTCCGGGTCCGCGGCGATCAGCCGCGGCACCCGGACCGGCGGGCGATGCCGGACGAACGCCCGGTATGTCGCTATTTCCTGATGGAACCGCTCCGCCCAGGCGGGCGAATGGTCCAGTAAACACTTGGCCACCGCCGTATTGCGGCCGGTGGAGCCGACCAGCAGGACCGAGCGACCGCTGCGGCGCAGCATCTGGACGGGGTTGAACTCCGGGCAGATGCGGTGCACCGCGGCGATCACCGTGCGCAGCTGCGAGCCCTGGGGGCCGGACAAGTCGATTCTCCCGCTGAGCGGTTGGCCGCCGAGCCCCGGTGACCGCCGAGCCCGCGCGCCCCCGAAGGAAGCCCCCGCGGCGTGGGAGGGATCGAGGTACGGCCCGCCACCGGCGTGCTGCGGACGGAGCTGCCGGGGCGGTGCGGACACGGAGGACGAGGCTGCATACATGTGCGGAACAGATCCCTTCGTGTGCCGACGACTGACCGCGCTCCCCGGTCCCCCGGGCCTGGGAGCACCCTGGGGAATGCTCCGTCGGGTCCACCGATGGATCTCGCGGATCCCATGGATCTCAATGGATCTCATGTGATCCGGTGGATCCGGTCCGATGGACTCGGTAGGCGGCCGGGTGGCCGGGGTGGCGCGTTCCTACCTGACACCCGGCCGCGGGTGGCACACCATGTGGCGGACCCTGGCGAACCCTGGCGAATACTCGCTTGGCCCATGACGGCCCGCTACCTTCAAGTCAGCCGAGAACCTGGGGGCTTGACGTGACAAGGGAACCCAACACCCGCCTGGCGGATCTGTTCGGCCTGGCCGGATGGTCCAAGGGCGAGCTTGCGAGAATGGTGAACCGGCATGCGGCCGCCATGGGCCACCCGCAGCTGGCGACCGACACCTCGCGAGTGCGGCGCTGGATCGACATGGGGGAGTCCCCGCGCGATCCCGTGCCCCGGGTGCTGGCAGCCCTTTTCACCGAGCGACTCGGCCGTGTCGTGACCATCGAGGACCTCGGGTTCGGCCGACGAGGGCGCGCCGGCAAGGGGCAGCCCGCGGACGGGCTGCCCTGGCCGCCCGAGCGGACCGCCGCGGTCCTCACCGAATTCACGGGAATGGACCTCATGCTCAACCGACGCGGCTTGGTGGGCGCGGGTGCCGCGCTTGCCGCAGGCTCAGCACTCAGCAGCGCCATGCACGACTGGCTGCACTCCGATCCGGTTCTCGCCTCCGACGCCCCCCGCTTCTCCGACCCCCTGCGCCTCGACTCCGTCCATGCCGCTCACGCCGACGCCGCCGGGCTCGACCGCTACGAGGCGGCGCCGGTGGGCTCCACGGAGATCGACGCCCTGGAGCACTCCGTCGAGATCTTCCGCCGCTGGGACGCCGCCCGCGGCGGCGGCCTCCAGCGCAAGGCGGTCGTCGGCCAGCTCAACGAGGTGGGCGGCATGCTCTCCTACCGCCATCCCGAGCATCTCCAGCGGAGGCTGTGGGGCGTCGCGGCGAACCTCGCGGTGCTCGCGGGCTGGATGTCCCACGACGTGGGCCTGGAGCCCACCGCGCAGAAGTACTTCGTGATCGCCGCCCACGCGGCGCGCGAGGGTGGCGACCGCCCTCGCGCGGGCGAGGCGCTCTCCCGCGCCGCCCGCCAGATGGTCCACCTCGGTCGGCCGGACGACGCGCTGGACCTGATGAAGCTCGCCAAGTCCGGCTCCGGCAACGAGACCCTGCCCCGCACCCGCGCCATGCTCTGCACCATCGAGGCCTGGGCGCAGGCGTCGATGGGGCGCGGCCAGGCCATGCGCCGCACCCTGGGCGAGGCGGAGGAGCTCTTCGTCTCGGACAAGGGGGACGTGCCTCCGCCGAGCTGGATGCAGATGTTCGACGAGGCGGACCTTCACGGCATGCAGGCGCTGGCCTACCGGACGCTCGCCGAGCACGACCCGAGCGCCGCGGCCGTCGCCCAGATGCACGCCAAGGAGGCCCTGGCCCTCCGGTCCGAGGGCTACCAGCGCTCGATGATCTTCGACTACATCTCCATGGCGTCGGCCTGCTTCATCGGCAACGACCCCGAGCAGGCGGACACCTACGCCCGGCTGGCCCTGGTGTCGATCGGCGAGACCTCCTCGCACCGCACCTGGGACCGGCTGCGTGAGATGTACCGGCTGACCGGGCGCTACGCGGACTTCGGCAGCATCGAGGACCTCCGGGAGGAGATCCAGCAGGCCCTGCCCAACGCGCCGAAGTCTTCCAGGAAGACCACGCGCAAGGGGGCCTCGGGGCCGGAGAAGGGCACGGCCGTGTGACGGGCCGGTGGTGGCCGGTGATCCGGCCGACTGCGCCGTTCGCGCAGGTGGTCAGGTACGGATGCGGGCGACCAGCACGCAGGCGTCGTCCTCGCGCTCCTTGCTGCCGAATTCCTCCAGCACCGTCCGTACGCACTCCTGGGCGCTTCTCGCCGTGGCGAACCGTGGCGCGCAAGCCAGCAGCCGCTCGGTGACCGCGTCGGCCGACTCGGAGCTCCGGGGCGCCAGACCGTCGGTGTGCAGCACCAGCATGTCACCGGTCTCCAGTCGCTCCTCGGCCTGGGCGTAGACGGCGTCGGGGACCGCCCCGAGCAGCATGCCCTCGGGCGGCCGCAGGGCGCGTCCGCTCCCTCCGCCGAAGAGCAGCGGGGCGGGGTGGCCGGCCTGCGACCAGCTCAGGGTCAGCGTCGCGGGGTCGTAGCGGCAGCAGACCGCGCTGCCCAGGGCGGGCTGCGCGGAAGCATCGAGGAGGTGGTTGAGCCAGCCCATCAGAGGCCCCGGCTCCGCGCCCGTGACCGCCATGCCGCGCAGGGCGCCCAGCAGCATGGCCATGCTGGAGGTGGCCGCCACGCCGTGCCCGGTGAGCCCGCCGACGCTCAGCAGGGTGCGGCCGTCAGGGAGCTGGAGGGCGTCGAACCAGTCGCCGCCGATCAGGGCACTGCTGGCGGACGGGAGGTAGTGCGCGGCGAGATCGAGGGTGCCGGGGGCCGACGTGGCCCCCGGCACCGTGCTGCTCTGGGAGAAGCGCAAGGAGCCGCGCCAGGGCGGCAGGACGGCTTCCTGGAGCTCCACGGCGAGGCGGCGCTCGGTGTGCGCGGTCCGCTGCTGGTGCAGCAGCGAGTCACGGATCTCGTGCACGGCCTCCCGGCTGCGGCGCACCTCGGTGACGTCCCGTAACACCGCCCACATGGAGGCCACGGTGCCGTCGGCGTCGAGCGTCGGCTCGCCCATCATGTGCACGGTGCGCACCGCGCCGTCGCCGCGCACGATACGGAACTCGCCGTCGATCGGCCTGCCGTCGACCAGGCAGCCGGTGACCATCGCGGTCAGCAGCTCGGTGTCCTCCTCCAGCACCCAGGAGGGGAGCTCGTCGAGGGTCGGGGCGCCGTCCTCCGGGCGGCGGCCGAAGAGCCGGAACAGCTCGTCGGACCATGTGACGCCGTCGGTGAGGAGATCCCACTCCGCGCTGCCGACGCGGCTGTCCGCTTCCTGCCCTTGTTCCTGCCCCTGTTCCTGTTCTTGTTCCTTCCTCTGCCCGTCCGCCTCCACCGGGGAGGGCCGGGGAGCGGGGCCGTCGGCCGACGGCCCCTGCGGGGTGTCGGCCGGCAGACCTTCGAGGAGCTGGCCCAAGTGGTCGCCCAGGTCGTCGAGCTGGTGCACGGCGAGCTCGTACAGGGCCCGCTGCCAGCGCTGCCGGGCGTCTTCCGGGGGTTCCTCGCCCTCCGCTTCCCGGCGCACGGCCTCGAGGTCGCCGCGCAGCTCCCGCGTCCGCGTGATGAGCGCGTCCACAGCGCCCTGACGGGGCGGCTGAGCGGCGGGACGATCCGTGTGGAGAGGGGACGGCATGACGTACTCCGATACGGGCGCGGCGCGGCCGGCTCCAGTGGGTCCGCGGGAAGGGCCGGTAACGACTGTTGCACAGGGAGCGAGGGCTCGTAAGTGGTTTGGCAACACCCGATCTGGTGGTGTCTTTGGCACATGCCAGGGGTAAGGCGGGTTTTTGTCAGGGGCATGGTGGGGCTTATGTCGCGCCTGTACCGGTAGGTCATCGGTGTTTCATGGGTGTGTGTCGTGAGCATGGTGACCTGTTGTGGGGGTGCGAGGGGCAGGAGTGAGCGCGTCAAGGCGGCGGCGCGGGGCCCGCCCGTTTCCGGCCGCCGAGGGGGCGGAGGTGGGCATTTCGGGCACGGCTCGGCGGAACGCTCCGCTCCGGGTAGGCTGCGGGCGCTCGGAAGAGCTTGAGTTCCCCCTGTTCACCAGGCATGGACCAGGGGACACCGGCAAGAATGCCGTCCGTAAGGAAATCCCGTTGCCAGCCGACTCCCCGCACCGGATGCTGACCCCATGTTCGATCCAGACATAGCGCCCAGCGGCACCCTGCTCGGCCTCCTCCAGCGAGGCCGCGGCGACGGGACCCTGCATGCCCTTGCGGCGCCTCGGGCGGAGGCGCTCGCGGCGCTGCACCACTGTGTGCTGCACGACCCCAGGCGTGACTGGCAGGTCGAGAACCGCTCGCTCTATTACGCGCGCCTCCACCTGGACCTCGACGGCGGGCTCGACGAGATCGAACAGCACCTCTTCCACTGCGACGACCTGCTCGACACCGCCGAGGAGCGCACCGGGCTCGCCCTCGCCGTCCTCGGCCACCTCGCCTCCTACGGCAGCACGGACGCGCTCCTGCTGCTGCGCCGCTACGCCGTCTCCGGGGCGAACTGGGCCTGGGCCCTCGACGAGCTCGCCCTGCGCGACGACGACGCCGGGCTGCTCGCCCTCGGCGAGAGCGTCCTCGCCCGCTTCCCGCGCACCCCCGAGGGTGACGCGGCGCTCGCCGCGGCCGTCCGGGACGCCTTCGAGCCCCACCCCTGGCGGCTGTGGGCCGACCCCCAGCAGTCGCCCGCGACCGCCGCCCGCGTCCAGGCCGCACAGGAACAGGGCTCCTTCGACCGCTGGCAGCGCCAGCTGCGCCCCACCGGCCCCCGGCCGGGCTGGAGCGTGCGCGAGGTCCTGGAGTGGGCCCAGGAGGGGCTCGCGGCACATCCCCCGCAACTGCGCCACGTCCCCGCGACCCGCTGCCTCACCGCCGTCGCAGGACCCGAGGACCGGCTGGAGATCATCCAGGCGGCCGTGGCGGGCCTCGAGGCCGCGCGCGCCACCGCGCTGCGCTACCTCGCCGAGCACCACGACCCGCAGGCCCTCGATCTGATCGAGGCCGCCGCCGAGGACCCCTGCGAGGCGGTGGCGGAGGCCGCCGTCACGGCCTTCGAGCGCATGCGCAGCACGGCGGCCCTGGAACGGGCCCGCGGCTGGGTCCACCGCACGGACGCCCTGGGCGCGGCCGCGGCCGGCATGCTGGCCTGCCGGGGCGGCACGTACGACTCCGCGCTCGTGCTGAGCGCCCTGCGGCGCACGGTGCGCACCGAGGGGCCGGACGCGCCGGTGCTGTGGGAGCTCGTCCAGGGTGCCGGGCGGCTGTCCATCGGCTGCGCCGCGCCCGTACTGCGCCACATCTACCGCGAGACCTCCTCCTCGCAACTGCGCGGGCGTACCGCGCGGGCCCTGGCGGCCACGGACCCGTCCTTCGCGGCGGGCTTCGCCGTCGAATGCCTGTGGGACTGCGAGGAGGCCACCCGCGAGCTCGCCGCCCACCACGCCACGACGGCCGACGCCCGGGTCGTCGAGCAGCTTCGCAGACTCGCGGCGGATCCTGCCGAGGAGGTGGAGGTGCAGACGGCCGTGCGCAGTCGGTTCGGCTCGCCGCCCGGGGGGTCCGCGGTGGGGTGACCGCCGTCGGGCCTTGCCCGGGGCTTTGCCCCGGGCCCCGTGTTTTTCGGTGCGGCATCGTTTTGGGCTGCGCCTATGGGGGTGCGTCTTGGGCTTCGTGCGCGGCTGCGGGTCCGTCGTGGCTTGTCGCGCAGTTCCCCGCGCCCCTGATGGGGCGCGCTTCGCGGCTCTTCGCGCCCGGGCCCCTGTCTTGTGGTTCGCTGTGCGCATGATGATCATTACGATGCCCCGGCGCGGGCTGCTGCTGTCGGCCGCTCTCATAGCCGCCGTAGCCGCCCCGCTCGCCGTTACTCCCGTCGCCGAGGCCCTGCCGCGTACCGCGGCCGTGGCGACCGGGGCACCGGCCGTCACGGCCGTCAGGATCACCGAGGGGCAGGTGGCCGAGGCCGCGCCCGGTCGGCCGATCCTCTACCCGAGCGTGACCAGCTGCTTGACGGTGACAGTGCGGTTGCGGGACGGCGGCAAGGTCGGTGCGCACGCCAGCCTGTTCCAGGTGCCCGGTGAATACCGTTCCGACCAGATCCTCGCCGCGGTGAAGCAGCGGGTCGGGAAGCGCCCCGTGAGCCGCGTCGAGGTCAAGGGCGCGGTCGGCGCCTGGTACCCCGGCTATTTCACCAAGGCCATCGAGAGCTACGCGGAAGGGGAGACCGTTCCCTATCCGACCGCGCCCGACCCCGACGGGATCGCGAAGGCGGTCGCTGCGGGACTCGGCGTGCCCCGGGAGAAGGTCACCGTCGAGGACCTCCCCGACGGTGACATGACCGTTGCCTGATTTCCTCCGCTAATACTGCAACAACGGTTGGTGTGACGTGTGGAGTGTCGGCTCGTTGATGGTGCGTGGGCGGGGAGATCTCGGTTGATGAAGTCCGTGGCTGGGCTGCGGGGTTGGATGCGTTGCATGCACGGTTCCGGCGGTGTTTCCGCCGGTCGGAGCCTCGCGCGCGGGCGTTGGAGTACATGCGGGGGCTGCTGGCTCCCCTTGAACGCAAGAATGGGTGGACGCTGGCGGAGCAGGCCGGCGAGCGGGGCCCGCAGGGGATGCAGCGACTGTTGAACGAGGCGGACTGGGACGAGCACCGGGTCCGTGACCATGTCCGTTCCTACGTGCTGGAGCACATCGGTGCCCAGGACGGTGTCCTGGTGGTCGATGAGACGGGCTTCATCAAGAAGGGGGTGCGGTCGGCGGGAGTGCAGCGGCAGTACACCGGCACCACCGGAAAGATCGACAACTGCCAGCTGGGCGTGTTCCTCGCCTACGCCTCCGGCCAGGGGAGGGCACTGATCGACCGCGAGCTGTACCTGCCCGTCTCCTGGACCGAGGACGACGCCCGGCGGACCGCTGCCCGGATCGGCCCCGGCATCACCTTCGCGACCAAGCCCCGCCTGGCCAGGGCCATGATCGAGCGGGCCATCGGGGCAGGGACGCCGTTTTCGTGGGTGACCGCGGACGAAGCGTACGGCCAGGACACCGCCCTGCGCTCGTGGCTGGAGACCAACGGCATCCCGTACGTGATGGCCGTGCCCAAGTCGTTCCGGTGCGGTCCCCGGGGCCAGAACGCCCGGACTCTCGCGGCGATCCTGCCCGAGGAGGCCTTCGAGACCCGCTCCGCCGGCCCGGGTGCCCACGGGCTGCGCGAGTACGACTGGGCCGTAGTCCAGCTCCCCGGTGAGGACGGCGAGTTCGAGGCAGGCCTGCTCATCCGCCGCAGCCTGGCCGACGGCGAGCTGGCCTACTACCGGGTGCACGCCCCCAAGGGCACCCCGCTCACAGAGCTCGTGCGGGTCGCGGGCATGCGCTGGGCGATCGAAGAGTGCTTCCAGGCCGCGAAGAACGAAGCCGGGCTCGACCACTACCAGGTCCGCTTCCACCAAGCCTGGTACCGGCACATCACCCTGGCCATGGCAGCCGCCGCCTACCTCACCGCCCTCCGGACAACCTCCCGTCAGGACACGGGAAAAGAGGAACCGGCGACGGCCTGGTCCGGCTGAGCCTGAACGAGATCCGGCGCCTGCTCGGCCGGCTCGTCCACACCATCCGCGACGACATCGAGCACATCCTGCACTGGTCACACTGGCGCCGCAGACAACAGCAACGAGCCCGCACCAGCCACTACCGCCGCAGAGGCCACCCACCTCCATAACCGTTGTTGCAGTACTAACCGCTAATTCCCGTCTCCGTCTCCGTCGTCCTCGACAGGACGGAGCCGGGCCCGTGCCGCCTCCACGCGCTCGGCGTAGTCGGCCGCGAAGAGCCCGGGCAGGTTCTTGTCCAGCGTCCCGGAAATCTTGTGCAGGGGTGCCCAGACGGCCGTGTCGTCGACCATCCGGCTGAGATCGGTCATCTGCACGCAGTACAGCCAGTCGGACAGGACCAGGGCCTCGTCGGGAGTGAGGGTGATGGTGATGTCGCTGTTCTCCACCGCCGGATCGTAGCCCGGCCCGGCGGGGAGTCCGCGGGGAGGCCGACTTCAACCGGGCCCGCCGACGTGCGAAGCTGTGGCGACGGCCGCCATGACCAGGAGGTTCCGATGACGGACAGCACCCCACCGCAGACCACACCCGAGCCTGAGGACGACGTGAAGCGGAAGTTCCGCGAGGCCCTGACGCGCAAGCGCGGTCAGGCGGCCGACGGCGCGGACAAAGGCCGGAGCCGCGACGGCTCCAAGGTCAACGGCACGCACGGCAAGGCGGGCGGCCAGCGCTCGTTCCGCCGCAAGAGCGGCTGACCCCCGGGCTTCCGGCGACCGGGGCGGCGGGGCACGGACCTGCCACCCGCGGGCCCCGGGCGCCGTCGTGCGCCCGGCCGTTCAGGCCCGGCGCCTGGCGGCCCGCCGCACCATGTGGACCACCAGCCAGATCAGGCCGATACCGAAGAGAATGGCCAGGAGCAGCAGCACGAGCAGGAAGATCCCGAGCTTCGCGAAGAAGCCCTTCTTCTTTTTCTTCGGCTTCGCCGCCGTCGACCAGTGACCCGACCAGTCGCTCGCCGTGGCCCGGTGGTGCTGTCGCGTCGTACGGCCTGTGGAGGCGAGCGCGGACACCGCGCCGCCCGTGCTCGGGGCACCGGTCGTCACCACCCGGGAGACGACGCCCGTACGGGCCGGGCCCACGGCCGACGCAGGCGGCACGAGCAGTGCCGCGCCCAGGGCCAGGGCCACGACGACGGCCGCCCGCCGGGCCCGCCGCGCCCTCCGCCGTCCGGCCGCCGGAACTCCCCTTCCCCGACGCCTCGGTGGTCCGCCCTGCCCCGACTCGGCGATCATCCTGCCCCCTGAAGTGCTGGGTCTCCCCTGGCTGCCCGGCCCCGCACCGACGGCCGAAGCCCCCTGGCCGCGCCGTCGGCGGCCCCATTATCCGGGCATCGCCCACCCCTTGAGCAGGGCGCACTCAGGCCCCGCAGGGCGCGATGGTCCGCCGTGGGATGCGCCCGGCGGAGCCGCCGCGCCCCCTGAGCGGCAGGCCCCCTCCGCGGCGCCGCACTCGACGGGACCGCTCAGGCGGTCGGCGCCTCGGCCGCCGTCTCCCCGAACTCGCGCACCGCGTCGGTGACGATCGCCTCGAGACGGGCGTGGTGCGCGCCGCGCCAGTAGACGCGCTCGCAGGTCACGCACTGCGCGAAGACGTCGTACGTGCTGCGCGTGCCGTGCTCCAGCCGCTCGTGGACCGCCTGCTTGTCGGCGTCCCGGAGCGGGCCGTTGCAGGCCGTGCACCGCGTCCACGGCGCGAGGCGCGGGGCGAAGCGGCCGAGGACGTCCCGCAGTTGGTCGTCCGGCCGGTCGCTGTAGACGTACGCGCCCGCCCAGATCTCCCGGCGGCGCAGCAGGCCGCGGTCGCGCGAGAGCAGTACGCGGCGCTCGCTCGCCGACAGCGCGGCCAGCGCGGGGTCGCCGATGTCCTCGCTCTCGTACGCGGCGTCCACGCCCAGCAGACGCAGCCTGCGCGCCAGCGTCCCCAGGTGCACGTCCAGCAGGAACCGCAGCGGCGCGCCCGGCACTTCCTGGGGGCGTGCGACCGCGCGTACCTCGACGTCCTCGTCGGCGCCCGGCACGTACGACACCGGCACCTCGCGGCCGTCGACGAGCAGCGCGCCGACCTCCGTGAGCGGGACGCCGAACGACTCGATGACGTGTCCGAGCGAGGACGCCCCGTCGGTGGCCACGGGCGTGCGCTCCGCACGGCGGTCGGCGGGCGCGAAGAGCCGTAGTTTGGGCGCGAGCGTCAGGTGTATCCGGCAGCGGTTCACACCTCCAGCATAGAAAACGGCGCCGTACGGAAGGCGGCGGCCCCGTTCAGCCCTGTTCGGTTCCGTCCAGTCCCGTTCAGCCGCGGACGGCCCTCGGCACCACCCGGCCGCCGATCTCCACCGTGCCCTCGGTGCCGGGGCGGGTGAGGATCTGCGAACCCCGGCCCTGACGGATGTCCAGGGCCTGGCCCAGCTGCTGCGCGAGCAGCAGTGCCGCGGCGCCCGTCGCCTCGTCCTCCACGATGCCGTCACCGCGGCGCGGGAACGCGCGGGCCCGCACCCGGCCCGCCGCCTCGTCCTGCCACGCCCAGGCGTACAACCAGCCCTCGCCCTCCGGCGGCGCGGGCAGCGCGTCGACCTCGGCCGCCGAACCGTACTGTTCGGTGCGCCGCCCCGAGGCCCACTCCGCACGGCCGCGCACCCAGGTGAACTCCCCTTCCCGCAGGACACGGACCTCGCCCGCGGGCGGGCGGAGCACATCGGCCCCGAGCAGCCTGCCGACGCCGACGAGCGGGTGACCGGCGAAGGGCAGACGGGCGCTGGGCGTCCAGATGTCGACGACGCCGCGCTCGGCGTCGTCGACGAACACGGTCTCGCTGTATCCGAGACCGGCGGCCAGCGCCATGCGATCCGCGTCGCCGCGGACGGCGGAGCCGTCGCGGACGACGGCGAGGGCATTGCCGCCGGTGCCGTCGGGGCCGGTGAAGACGTCGATTACCTCGATGGAGATCATCAAGGCATTCAACACCGGCCCCTTGCGAGGCCGGTGATCAGGGCTGCCGGAGATCCGGTGCCGGGGCGGGGTCCTGACGGAAGAACAACAGCAGCCGGGCGAGCCCGCCGGGCCGCCGCCGTGACATGGGCCGTGCGGTGACGGCCTGTGCCACGGCGGTGTCCGGACCGGCGGACGCGGCCTCGACGGTGGGGGCGGGGG
>NZ_JAINFC010001069.1 GCF_020740835.1 Streptomyces sp. UNOC14_S4 | reverse complement strand
CCTCCCGTCCCGTCGTCCTGCCCGGCGTCGGGACCGTGGAGCGTGGGAGGAGGCCAGGCGTTCGCGGTGCAGACGTCGCTCGCGCCACCAGACCAGACGGTCCGCGGAGTCCTGCGGGAAGACCGAGCGAACGATCACGGCGACGGTGGCGGACAGCGAGAGCAACACCCCTGCCCACCACGGGGCGTCGCCTGCGAGCGCGTTCATCGAGTTCCCCTCCTGTCGGCCGCGGTCGTGGCGCGCAGGGTGCGGCAGCGCTGTCGGGCACGTCGCGAGGCGGATGCGCGGGGTCTCATGAGGCTCCCTTCACGGATACCGGGCCCGTCCGGGCATGTCCCGGGCGGGCCCGTGTCGTGACTCCATTGCGCTGCGGCCGGCGGGTGGAGGCGAGCGGGCCGGACGTATTGGGTCAAGCCCCGGACGGGCCCGGACCTGTGGCGTTAGGCTCCGGACGATTCCGGACACCTGGGGGACGTGTGACGTTGGACGGGGAAGAGGACGGAGAGCGGGGCGGGGAAC
>NZ_JAINFC010001068.1 GCF_020740835.1 Streptomyces sp. UNOC14_S4 | reverse complement strand
CCCCGGGCCCGCTCGCGACCCGGCCCGTACCGCCGGTGCCGCCCGCATAGCCCCGCTCGACGGCTTGCGCGGGCTGGCCGTGCTCGCCGTCCTGCTCTTCCACGCGGGGCACCTCGACGGGGGGTTCCTGGGAGTCGACCTCTTCTTCGTGCTGTCCGGCTTCCTGATCACCGGCCTGCTCCTGGGGGAGACGGCGGACCGGGGCCGCGTCGCGCTGGCCGCGTTCTGGGGTCGGCGGGCCCGCCGTCTGCTGCCCGCGCTGGGGGTCACGGTCGTTGCCACCCTCCTGCTCACCTGGGCGTTCGGGGCGCCGTCCGTCCTGCTCTTCGCGCTCGACGACGCGCCGTGGGTCGCGGCCCAGGCGGTGAACTGGCATTTCGTCACCGAGCAGATCGGGTACTGGAACGCCTCCGGCACCCGCGTCTTCGCGCACCTGTGGAGCATCGCCGTCGAGTGGCAGTTCTACCTGGCCTGGCCGGTGGTCGTGACACTGGCCGGGCGGGGCCGGGGCGGTCAGGGGC
>NZ_JAINFC010001067.1 GCF_020740835.1 Streptomyces sp. UNOC14_S4 | reverse complement strand
GGCGCGTCACCGTGCCCGCCGTACCGCTGGACCGCCCGCTGCGGCGGCTCCCGTACGAGGCAGCTGCGCAGTACGGGCCGGAGGGCGGGGAGCGGGTGCGCGGCGTACGGTCCGGCGCGCTGTTCCTGGCCGGACCGCTC
This sequence comes from Streptomyces sp. UNOC14_S4, assembly GCF_020740835.1. Classification (GTDB taxonomy): domain Bacteria; phylum Actinomycetota; class Actinomycetes; order Streptomycetales; family Streptomycetaceae; genus Streptomyces. The sequence continues at coordinate 381 of NZ_JAINFC010001067.1, read as the reverse complement.
GCCCCCGGCTGGCACACGGTCGGCGGCAACGCGGCCGTCTTCGGCCAGCTGGGCGCCGACCGCTTCGCGATCGACGGCGCGGGCGACGACCTGTGGCGGGCCACGGAGGAGTTCGGCGCGGTGTACCGCGTACGGGCCCTGCCGGTGGGGGCCTCCGCGACCGTGCGCGTCGACAGCCAGACGGACACGGGCAACTGGGCCCGCGCCGGCATCATCGCCCGCAACCGGCTCGCCACGCGCTCTCCCGGAGCGGTGAATCTGGCCGCGACTCCGGGCGAGGGCGTGGTCCTCTCCTACGCCACGACGGCTTCGGGAGCCTTCGACGGCTACCGGCGGGTGGCGGGGGTACGGGCACCGGTGCGGCTGCGGCTGACGCGGGTG
>NZ_JAINFC010001066.1 GCF_020740835.1 Streptomyces sp. UNOC14_S4 | reverse complement strand
GAGTGGGCTCGTCCTCGGCCGGCGGGTAGAGCGGGGGCGCGGTCACCGCGTCGCCCGTGCCGTGGCACAGCAGCGGCGGCATGGCCCGGGCCCACTCCTCCCAGGTGAGGAGCGCGGGCAGCCGCTGGGCCGTACCGGGCGAGGCGAAGACCAGCAGCCGCCCGCGCTGCGCCGCCACGGGCCCGGAGCCGGGGCCGCCCGCCCATAACCGGTCCAGGACCTTCCGGCCGAAGAGCGCCGGGAGGCCGACCACGTCGAACACCGTGCCGCAGGGGAGCACCACCGGAGCGGCCGGGTTCTCCGCCCACTGGGCGTGCACGCGGTACGGCTCCGGCGTGGCGGACGCGAGCCAGTCGGCCCCGGCGAGCGTCACGGGGGCGGCGGTGGACCGGGGCCTGTCGTCGAGATCCCGCGGGCTCCCGCCCCGGGCCGCGCCCCGCGGCACGGCGGCCGGGCGGCGGCCCGTACGGCGCGGCACCGGACGGATGGACGGGAGGGCGTGCAGGGAGGGGCCGGGGGAGC
>NZ_JAINFC010001065.1 GCF_020740835.1 Streptomyces sp. UNOC14_S4 | reverse complement strand
ATCCAGGACGGGCGGGGGAACGGGGTGGGCGTGCGTGTCGTGCCAGATGCCGTCCTCCTCCACTCCCCCGGCTATGTGGACGTAGGCGATGGCCTCGGGAGGTATCTCCGCGAGGGTGCGGACGGGGTCCTGGCCGAGGTTGACGTGGTTGGTGTGGAGGTTGGCCACGTCGACGACCAGCCGGACGCCGGTGCGCTCGGCCACCTCCGCGAGGAACCGGCCCTCGGTGAACTCCTCGTGCGGCCAGGCGACACAGGCCGCGACGTTCTCCAACGCGAGGGGCACGGGCAGGAATTGCTGGGCCAGGCGGATGTTCGCGCAGATCACGTCGAGGGCGTCGCGCGTGCGGGGAACGGGGAGCAGATGCCCGGCCTCCATGCGGGGCGTGCCGGTCAGCGGGCCGCCCGCGCGGACGAAGGCGAGGTGCTCGCTGACGAGAGGCGCGTCGAGCGCCTCGGCCTGCGCGGCCAGGGCAGCCAGGCGGGCGAGATCGGGGCGGGCCGCGCCACCGAGCCCCAGTCCGACGC
>NZ_JAINFC010001064.1 GCF_020740835.1 Streptomyces sp. UNOC14_S4 | reverse complement strand
GGGGCGCGGTGGGCGGCCTGCTGTGGGGCGGGCTGGCCCGGATCTTCCTGCTCGACCATGTGACGTGGAGCGTCAACTCCATCGGCCACACGCTGGGCAGCCGGCCGCACCGCACCCGTGACAACAGTCGCAACGTGGCCTCGCTCGCGCCGTTCTCCGTCGGCGGCTCCTGGCACAACAACCACCATGCGCAGCCTTCGCTGGCGCACAACCGGCATGCGTTCTGGCAGATCGACATCGCGGGGGCGTTCATCCGGCTGCTGGACGTGGCGGGGCTGGTGGCGGATGTGCGCTACCCGAAGCGCCGATAACCGCCCGGGGGCTCCGCCCCCGGACCCCGTTCCGGTGCGGTCCGTGGGCCCGTTTGTGCCCACCCGTTCCGCCGTGCGGAACGCCTGCCCACAAACGGGAGGTGAGGCGCAAGCACAGCCGACGGGCCGCACCCCATCAGGGGCGCGGGGAACTGCGCGACCAGCCACAACGCACCCGCAGCCGCACACCGAGCGCACCACCCACCCCAGTAGGCGCAACAAGAAACAAGAAAGGAGT
>NZ_JAINFC010001063.1 GCF_020740835.1 Streptomyces sp. UNOC14_S4 | reverse complement strand
TCGACCTACGGCCCGATCACCGCCGCCGTCCGCCGCGTACGCCGTGACGGAGGCCGCATCGCCCAGGCGCACCTGCGCCACCTCAACCCCTTCCCCGCCAACCTCGGCACGGTCCTGGCCGCGTACGACACAGTGATCGTCCCCGAGATGAACCTCGGCCAGCTCGCCACGCTCCTGCGGGCGAAGTACCTGGTGGACGTCCGTTCCCACACCCAGATCTCCGGCATGCCCTTCAAGGCCGAACAGCTCGCCGCCGTGCTCAAGGAGGCCATCGATGACTGAGGCACTCTCCCTCGTGCCCAAGACCGACACGCCCCAGAGCATGAAGGACTTCAAGACCGACCAGGAAGTCCGCTGGTGCCCCGGCTGCGGCGACTACGCCATCCTCGCCGCCGTACAAGGCTTCATGCCCTCTCTCGGCCTCGCCCGCGAGAACATCGTCTTCATCTCCGGCATCGGCTGCTCCTCCCGCTTCCCGTACTACATGAACACCTACGGGATGCACTCCATCCACGGCCGCGCCCCCGCCATCGCCACCGGACTCGCCTCCAGCCG
>NZ_JAINFC010001062.1 GCF_020740835.1 Streptomyces sp. UNOC14_S4 | reverse complement strand
AACGCGCCCAGGGGCGCGGAATCGTCTTTGCGGTGGCCGAATTCCTCACCCACCGCCTCGTCGGCTGCGTCCACCTCCACCACACCGACTGGCGCGCCCTCTCCGCCGAGATCGGCTACGTCGTCGCCCCCTGGGCCCGTGGCGAGGGCTACGCCTGCGAATCCGTGCTCGCCGTGGCCGAATGGCTCTTCCGCGACCAGCGCTTCGAACGCCTGGAGATCCGCACCGCCGCCGACAACACCGCCTCCCAGCAGGTCGCCCAGAAGATCGGCTGCATCAGCGAGGGCGTCCTGCGCAACGCCTGGATAGGCCGCGGCCGCAAGCCGGACGGCGGCTGGACGGAGATCCGCTCCGACCTCATCGTCTGGAGCCTCCTCCCCGAGGACCTCGACGAGCCGCGCGAACAGTACGCGTCGGGCTCCGGCTACGCGGCCGCCTTCCCCGACTGGCGCTGACGACTGACGCTGACGGTCGGCGCTGACGTCCCCGACCGGCGCCGGGCCCGGCGCCCGCCGCGCACACCGGAGCGCGACCCCGCACGCGTACCCCCGGCCCTG
>NZ_JAINFC010001061.1 GCF_020740835.1 Streptomyces sp. UNOC14_S4 | reverse complement strand
GACAGCCCCGACCCCGCCCGCCTCGACCTCCACCGCGACACCGGCCGCCACTGCGGCTTCGGGCTGGGCATCCACTACTGCGTGGGCGCTGCGCTGGCCCGCCTGGAGGGGGAGCTGGGTCTCAACGCGCTGCGGGCGGCTGCGCCGGGCTTGGCGGTGGAGGGTGTCACGTATGCGGATGACTTGGTCTTCCATGGCCCGGCCCGGCTGGTCGTCCGGGTGTAGGGGGCCCACCGGGGCTCCGCCCCAGACCCCGTTGCGCCCACTGGAGTGCCTCTTGCGCTGCGCGCGCGGCTGCGGGTCCGCTGCGCGGCGCCTACCGGGCTGCCTCTTGCTCTCGGCGCGCGGCTGCAGGTCGGTGGGGGCTGGTCGCGCAGTTCCCCGCGCCCCTGACGGGGTGCGCCCTTCCCGCCACCTTCTGGTTGTGGGCATGCGTTCCGCTAGGGGCGGAACGGGTGGGCACAACCGGACCACCGGGCCGCACCACAGCTAACGGGGGTCCGGGGGCGGAGCCCCCGGTGGGCGACCTTAGGCAGGCGTGAACCAGCGGCTCAGGTAAGAAG
>NZ_JAINFC010001060.1 GCF_020740835.1 Streptomyces sp. UNOC14_S4 | reverse complement strand
CGGGCCGTGGGACGCGGCGGGGCGGGCCATGGGCACGGGCCCCGCCGAGTCGGCGGAGCTGGTGCGCACGGGCCGGGCGCTGCTGACCATATGGGGCGGGCGGGCGACCTCCGACGGCGGGAAGCTGCACGACTACGCGAACCGCGACTGGCACGGCCTGATGGGCGACTTCTACCTGCCGCGCTGGCGGCGCTGGCTGGAGGAGCTGGAGGACGCGCTGCGGGAGGGCCGGGCACCGCGGCCGGTGGACTGGTTCACGGCGGAGGAGCCGTGGACGCGGCGGGCCGGTGCGTATCCGCTGCGGTCGGTCGCCGATCCGTACCGTACGGCGGTGCGCGTGCGGGACGCGCTGGCCGTCGCGCCGTACCAGGGTGCCCTGGCGGCCGAGGCGGTTCCCGCCGCCGTGCCGCCGGGCGGCAGCGCGGTGGTCGCCGTCGCGCTCACCAATGTGAACGGCCTGCGGGCCACCGGTCGCGTGGACCTCTCCCTCACGGGCCTCGACGCCGCGCCGCAGGGCCCCACTTGGCTGCGCGGCCTCGCGCCCGGCGCCACCGGTACGGCCCG
>NZ_JAINFC010000106.1 GCF_020740835.1 Streptomyces sp. UNOC14_S4 | reverse complement strand
GGGTGGGAGCGTGTGGCCCGGGCTCTTGTGCGGTCCGGACCAAGCGATGGGAATGTGCATGATAATCGCCTAAGTGTCAAGGGTCACTGCCGCCCCGCGAACCCGTACCGCACCCCGGCACGCGCGTGCGTCCGCGCCGGGGTGGTGCGGGCCGCCAGGCCCATGCGCCTGCCCGGGCGCCGGTGCCTGCTTCGGCAAGCCCCGGCGTACGCCCGCCCGTTCACTCGTACGAGAGCCCGCCGCAGGCGCGGGGCCTGCGGTTTCGGCCGTATTCTGGAAAGCCGTCGAGATCCTTCCGCGTGCCACCCTTCGGTACCACTGGTACCGCCCTCTGGAGGCCACCGATGTCAGCAGAGACGGACCTCACTGCGGCGAGCTCGGACTGGGGAAAGACCGACTTCGGCGAAATCTACGACTGCCCCGACCCCAGTACGTACTTCACGACCCTTCAGCCTCTCGGCTATCAGATTCCCCACCACGGGCAGGCCGTCTTCCGGACGCTGACGGAGGCTCTGCGCACCCGGAGGCCCGAGCGCGTGTCCCCGGCCGTGGTCGACCTCTGCTGCTCGTACGGGATCAACGCCGCGCTGCTCAACCACGAGGTCACCCTCGACGACCTCTACGCCCGCTACACCGCCCCGCGCGCCGCGGCCGAGGACCGTGCCTTCTTCGCCGCCCGGCGCAGGGCCGACGCCGCGCGTGTGACCGGCATCGACGTGGCGGCCAGGGCCGTGGCGTACGCCGACGCGGCGGGCCTGCTCGACCGGGCCTTCGCGGAGAACCTCGAGACCGGCGACCCCAGCCCGGACCTGCGCGCGGCACTCGCGGCCACCGACCTCGTCACCGTCACCGGCGGCATCGGCTACATCTTCACCCGCACCTTCGCCAGGCTCCTCACGTGCACGGCCCACCCGCCGTGGGTCGCCGCCTTCGTGCTGCGCACGGTGCCGTACGGGCCGGTCGCCGACGTGCTCGCGGAGGCGGGCCTGGTCACGGAGCGGCTCCCGGGCCGCACCTTCCGGCAGCGCCGCTTCAGCGACGCCACGGAGCGGCACGCCGCGTTCGACGCTCTCGCCGAACAGGGGCTCGGCACGGCGGGCAAGGAGGACGACGGCTACTACCACGCCGACCTCTACGTCTCCCGGCCCCCCGCCGACATCACCGAACTGCCGCTCACCGACCTGCTGTGACGGGCACTTCGGCCGTCCTCGGGGACTCCCTCCGGACGAAGGCCCGCCGTCTGGTGTGGTAGAGGGCGCCGCGGTCGAAGAAGACGGCGCGCATCCGCGACAGCTCCTCCTCCCGGTGGGTCGCCAGCGGCCGCCGCGACTCGTCCCGCTCCCGCTCCGCCCGCTTCGAGGCGACCCGCACCCCGAGGTCGGATGCCACGGTCAGCTCCCCGGCCAGCTCGGTGACGCGCGCCGCGAACTCCCCGGGCGTGGCCGTCACCAGCTTGTCGACCAGCCCCATGCGCCGCCCGGCCGCCGCGCTGACGGGCGCGGCCTCCTCCATCAGCCGCTCCGCCGCCTCCGCGCCGACGCGGCGCGGCAGCGAGTACGTCCAGTACTCCGAGCCGTACAGCCCCATCAGCCGGTAGCGCGGATGGAGCACCACCCCGCTCCTGCACCACACCTCGTCGGCCGCCAGGGCCAGCATCACGCCGCCCGCGGAGGCGTTGCCGCCCAGCGCCGAGACGACCAGCCGGTCGGTGGTCGTGAGCACGGCGTGCACCAGGTCGTCGAGCGCGTTGACGTTGGCCCAGGACTCCTCGGCGGGATCGGCGGCGGCCTCGATGACGTTGAGGTGGATGCCGTGCGAGAAGAAGCCCCGGCCGCCGCCCAGGACCAGCACCGAAACCGGCCGGGAACGGGCGTAGCGGTACGCGGCGAGCAGCCGCCTGCACTGCGTCGTGCTCATCCCGCCCCCGGGGAAGGAGAACCACAGGAACCCGGCTCCCCCCTCCTCGCTGTAGCGGATGTCGGTCCAGGTCCTGCGGTGTCCGCCGAGCGCGAGCGGCGCGGGCATCTCCCTCAGGTCCGGCAGCAGTTCGCCCAGCGCCAGCGTGGCGGGCAGCTTGATGCCCGGCGGCTCCCCGGGCAGGCGGCGGCGCCGGAGCCGCGGGATCCACACCGCGCCGTCGCGTGTGGCCCGGCAGACGGCACCCGCGCGCGTGGCCACCAGCTCGCCCGGAGGGCCCGTCATCCGGTCCTCGAAGTGGCCGCCGTGCAGGTACCACTCCCGTCCGCACAGCGTGTCCAGCACGCCGGGGTGCGAGTCGGCGGTGCGCAGCTTGCCCAGCACCGTCTCGGTGTCGTCCTCCTGCCAGTCGATGCGCCGCAGCCCCTGGGCGAAGTACGGGCGCTCCCGCACGGCCGCGCCCTCCGCGCCGTCCTGCCGCACCGGCACATACGTGCCGGACGTAAAGCGATCCACGGCCAGCAGCACCGCCGTGAGGGCCGCGTCCGCGATCTCGTTGCGGTACAGGTCGCTCTTGGCCACCACCGGTACGGGACAGGGGACCGAGGCCCACACGTCCCCGCCGTCCACCACGTCGGTCGCCTGGAAGACCGTGACGCCCCACTCCCGCGCCCCTTCGTGCACCGCCCAGTCGAGCGCCGACGGGCCCCGGTCGCCCATCGGCCCGGGGCGCACGATCAGGCAGGGGTATGCCGACCACACCTCGCGCGGGAGGAACGCGGTGAGCATCGGAGCCAGGATCAGGTCGGGGGAGTGGCGGGCCACGACGGCGGCCGGATCGCCGCCGCGCGGCACCCGCTCCACCGCCACCCTGTGGCCGTGGTCACCGAGCTCGGCGTAGACGCGCTGCGTGAGGCTGTTGAGCGTGTCGGCGAGCAGCAGGACGTTCATGGCGGCCTCCGGACAGGTCTCTCGTCGGGCCGAACGGGACAAGTGACACAAGATGAAAAACGTACAGACGGACCGATCTTGACGCGTACGCGCCTTGCGGCCCCCGAGGCGCGCCAGGGATGTCACCCGGACGACGGCCTTCCGTACGCCGCCGGAAAAATCGTTCGAGGTCCGGAGGGGTCCAGCCTCTCGCCCGCCAGCACGTCCGGAGCGCTGGCCGCACCCGCGTGGTCCCGGGCGGAGACCACGGAGCAGGACGCGCTGAGCGCCACCCTCGCCCGCCTCCTGACGCGTTTCCGCAGCCTGGAACCGCTCTGCGTCGAACGCGGCGGCCGGCACGCGCATGGTGCTCGCCGCGCACAACGCCCGCATCCAGCGGACCCCGGTCTCCTTCGACGGCCGTCTCACCGGCCTGCCCTGGCCGGTCGTGCCCACCGGGGTGCGTCTGCGCTCCACGCGCGGCTGCGGGCCGGTGGGCCCGGGTACGCCTACTGGGGTGCCTCTTGCGCTCGGTGCGCGGCTGTGGGTCCGTTGTGGCTGGGCGCGCAGTTCCCCGCGCCCCTTACGGGCGCCGCCCTGGCGTAGTAGCGGGGGCTTCGCCCCTGCGCCCCTGGTCAGTTCAGGGCCGGCAGACCTCCCGAGGGGGTCTGCCACGGTCCCTCCGGGTCGTCGAACGCGTCGACGTACCCCGCGTTGGCCAGAGGGATCGACCCCAGGATCTCCTCCGGTACGGCGAACGCCTCGACCAGCGTCGTCATGTGGGGTGCCAGGGAAGCGGTCAGGTTGTCCATCGCGTCCGGCAGTTGCCAGACCTGGTCCGCCGTCATGCGGCCGTCCACCAGGAGGCTCCCCGTGTGCCGTTCGACCTGACCGAGCAGGAACAGCCGGCACAGGTCGTGCAGCAGACGCCGGGCCTCCGGGTGGGCCGCGCGGGCCACCGCCGCGAGGAAGGCGTCGGCGGCCTGGACGGCCGCGTGGGCCGAGACCGCCTCCAGGGCCGGGTTGACCGCCGCGTTCCAGCGGCTGAGCGAGTCGGGGTGCGGGCCCCGGCGCAGCCGCGTACGGGCCCGGCGGTGCCAGGCGCTCTCCACCGCCGCCAGCAGGTCCCGCAGATGGCCGCAGTCGTCGAGGGACGGCGCCCCGGTGCCCCGGAGCCCGTCCGAGCGGGGGTCGAAGACCAGCTCGGCCGCCGCCTTGACCCAGACCGCCAGGTTGTCGCCCTCGGAGGTGATCGCCCCCTCGACGCTCAGCAGGAAGTCCGCGATGCCGTTCACGGGGAACAGCCCCTGCGCCCCGCAGCGTTCACGGCACTCGACGACGATGTCCCTCGCCTGCCAGGTGATCCACGCCTTGGAGAGCGCGACGAGCCGCTCGGCGCGCTCCCGCCGCGGCGGCTCGTGCTCCGCCCACTGCCGCAGCGTCTCGCGGTGGAGGAACGTCATCGCGTACGCCGTGGCCAGACAGTTCAGCAGCCGTGCGTGGTGACTGCGGTGTGCCGCCAGCGGAACCCGTTCGTCCGGGCGTGGGCCGGAAATGGTGCGGTGGTGGGCGTAGCGCACGGCCACGGCCAGCGCGGTCCTGGCACCGCCCAGCCCGGACGCGGACATGCAGAGCCGGCCGGTCGTCACCCGTCCGATGGCCTGCAGGAAGCGCCTCCGTCTGCTCCCCGCCCTGCCGGTGAGCAGGCCCTCGGGCGTGAGGCCGCCGTGCTCGCCCGCGAGCAGCGCCGACCAGGGCAGGCGCACCCGGTCGAAGGACGTCAGACAGTGGTCGACCGGGCTGCCCGCGCGCTCCGGCAGCGTACGGATACGGATGCCGGGCAGCGGGCCGTCCACGTCGGTGAGCGGGGTCAGGAAGAGGAAGACGCCGTGGTCCTCGCCGTCCACCATGAGCCTGGCCGCGACCACCGCGCTCTTCGGCCCCCCGGCGGCGCTGGTGTTCGGCATGAACTTCTGCGCACCGGCCGCGGGCGTGTGCAGGACGAACCCGCCCGCCCGCCGGTCGAACGTCGCCGTCGTGCGCAGCGCGCCCGCGTCGTTGCCGTGCTCCAACTCGGTGCACAGGAAGGTGCCGGTGCGGCGCAGCGCGACGAAGTCGGCGGTGTCGTGCCGCTCCACGGCCCGGTGGTCGAGGAGGCTGCCCAGGAAGAGGTTGTAGTGGATACCCGCCACGGTCGTCAGCGAGCTGTCGACGACCGCCGTCCACTCGTGCATGCCCGCCAGCCGGTACGGATCGGCCGCCAGCGCCAGCGGGTCGTCCACCGAGGCGTTGAGCAGGGCGAGCCGGTCGTACGCGAGGTGCACCCGCTGCGCGGACGAGAGCCCCACCCGGTAGCGGAAGGCGTCCGACGCGACGAGCCTGCGCCACGGCTCGTGGACCCGCGCGGCGTCGTGGTCGAAGAGGATCTGCGAAAGGGCACCGGCCGTGCTGAGCGGGCCGGTCGGACATAAGGCGGTAGTGATCACATGCTCACCACTATCAGGAACGCGGATCTTCACATACCCCGGCCCCCGTAAGACCGCCGCCCAAGGGCACGGCATGTGTGTCGAGTTGGTGCCGTCCGGCCGGGCCTCGCACTCGTAACAAGCGGAAACGGCCACGCACCACCGGCATGACACTCCCGCAACCCACCGGAAACACCCTGGAGGCAGCCTGCGTCCATGGGCACAACCACCACCGGACCGGGACCGCTGACAGGTTTCACCGTCGGCGTGACGGCCGCGCGCCGCCGCGAGGAACTTGTCGCTCTCCTGCGCCGCCGCGGCGCCCGCACCCTCGAAGCCCCCACGCTCAGCATCGTCCCCCTCGACGACGACACCGCGCTGCGCGCCGCCACCGAACGCTGTCTGGAGGCGCCCCTGGACTACGTCGTCGCCACCACCGGAGTGGGCTGGCGCGGCTGGATGTGCGCCGCCGAAGGGTGGGGCCAGGGGGCCGCGCTCGTCGGCGTCTGCCGGGCCGCCGCCGTCATCGGCCGCGGGCCGAAGGCCGTCGGGGCGGTACGGGCCAGCGGCCTCGACGAGGCATACTCCCCGCCCAGCGAGGCCAACCGGGACCTCCTCGGCTGGCTGCTGGCCCACGACCTCCACGGCCGTCGCGTCGCGGTCCAGGAACACGGCGCGCCCCTCGACTCCTTCACCGCCGCCCTGCGGGAACGGGGAGCCGACGTCATCGAGGTGCCCGTGTACCGCTGGGGACCCCCGGACGACCCGGACGCCGTGCGCAGGCTCGTCGAGACGACCGTACGCGGCGAACTCCATGCCCTCACCTTCACCAGCGCCCCCGCCGCCGTCGCCCTGCTGGAGGCCGCGGCCGCCGCCGGCCGTCGCGAGGACCTGCTCACGGCGATGCGCGGCACAGTCGCCGCGTTCTGCGTCGGCGAGCTCTGCGCCCAGCCGCTGCGCGAGGCGGGTGTGCCCGCCCACCACCCGGAACGGGGCAGGCTCGGCGCGCTCGTCCGAACCCTCACCGACCACTTGCAGCACCACGGCCGCCATCATCTGGCGGACTCCCGCGGCGGCCTGGTCCTCCAGGGCAACGCCCTGCTCGGCGCGGGCGACCCGGTGTGGCTGCCGCCCCTGCCCGCCGCCGTGCTGCGCGCCCTCGCCGAACGGCCCGGCAGGGTCCTCAGCCGCGCCGAACTCCTGCGCCGTGCCTGGCCCGGCGGCCGCCCCGACGAGCACGCCGTGGAGGTGTCGGTCGCACGCCTCCGCAAGGCGCTGGGCGTGCACGCGGACCTGGTACGGACCGTGCCGAAGCGGGGGTACCGGCTCGCCGACCGCTGTTAGTTTGTCGATCGTCAGTTCGTCGATCGAGAGGGTTCACGTGCGGAAGGCAGTGCAGTACACGGGGGCGGCGCTGATCGCCGCTGTGCTGATGACCGGCTGCGGCAGCGGTGGCGGCGGCAGCACGAGCGGCAAGAGCGACAAGGCGGACGCGGGGAAGGACACCGCCGGACCGCCCACGGCAACCGCCCGCCCGAGCAGCGGCCGCGGGCGCCTCGACGGTGTCTACGGCGCGCACGGCGACGACGGGGCGATCGGCCTGTCCGTCTACCAGGGCAAGGCCGTCGTCTACGCCAACAACGGGCAGCGCGTCTGCACCGGCACCGTGGCGGAGGAGGCGAAGCCGATGACGCTCGCGCTGACCTGCGCGGACGGCAACAAGGAGCGCTCCGCGGGCACGGTCGAACAGGCGGAGGGCACGACGCTCGTCGTCTCCTGGGGCGGAGGCAGGAAGGACACCTTCACCAGGACCGCCGACTCCGCGCCCCTCCCGGCACCCAAGAAACTCGGCGGCTGAGCCTGTCGCCCCGCCGCCCCGCCGTTCCACCGGGCCGCGTGAGCCCGGTCGCGGGGCCCGGTGCCGCGGTTCCCGCGCGGCCGCTACAGCGGCGGGTGCATCGCGACGTACGCGGCGATGCTCTCCTCGGCCGGGCCGTCCGCCACCACCCGGCCCTGGTCGAACACGATGACCCGGTCGAAGTCCGCCAGCAGGTCGAGGTCGTGCGAGACCACCACGACCTTCTGGCCGAGTTCGCGGACGAGCTTCCCGACGCGGCGCTTGTTCCGCAGGTCCAGCAGGGTCGTCGGCTCGTCGAACACCACGTAGCGGGGACCGGTCACCAGGACCGCGGCGATCGCCAGCAGCTGCTTCTGGCCACCGCTCAGCAGATGCGCCGGATGGTCGCGGAACTCGCTCAGCCCGTACTCCTCCAGCGCCTCCGTGACCCGGGCGCGGATCTCCTCCTTGCCCAGCCCGCGGCCCTTCAGCCCGAACGCGAGATCCTCGGCGACCGTGGGCATCACGATCTGGATGTCCGGGTCCTGGAAGACGAAGCCCACGCGGCGCCGGACCTCCTTGCCCCGGCGCCTGGTGTCGAGGCCGTCCACGCCGACGCGGCCCTCGGTGGGCACCAGCAGGCCGTTCAGCAGCCGGGCGAAGGTGCTCTTGCCCGAGCCGTTCGACCCGATGACGCCGACGCGGTCCTCCGTCAGCCGCAGGTCGACGTCCCGCAGCACCCGGCGCTCGCCGTACCGGTGGCCGACGCCCTCGATCTCGATCACGCGCGCTCGTCCCGGACCGCCCGCCGCCCGGGCGCGATCATCGGATAGGCCCGGCGCACGGTCACCGCCGCCAGCGAACCGATCACGACCTTGACCACGTCGCCCGGCAGGAAGACGACGGAGCCCGTGAAGGCCTTCGCGAGCGACAGGTGCGCGGCGACGGCCATCCACGGAATGCCGATGGCGTACAGCACCAACGCGCCGCCGACGAAGTTGCAGAACAGAGCCGTCACGTGGGTGTAGCGCCGCCACAGCCGCTCGGTCAGCAGGCCCGTGACGAACGCGCCCACGGGGTACGCGAGGACGAAGCCGCCGGTCGGCCCCATGATGACGCCCAGTCCGCCACGGCCGCCCGGCAGCACCGGCAGACCGATCACGACCAGGACGACGAACAGCAGGATCGCGAGCCCTCCCCGGCGCGCCCCGAGGATCGCGCCCGCCAGGATCACCCCGAGCGTCTGGGACGTGAACGGAGCGGGCACGAGCGGCAGCTCGATCAGCGGAAAGAAACCGAGCACCACCATGATCGCGGCGAACAGCGCGATCTGTGCCATGTCCTTCGTACGCAAGCCCGATCCCCCGGTCCGTCCCGAGCGACCTTCGCTCCGGCGGATCATCATAGAGTGCGGCCTTCCCGGGGCCTCCGGGCCTTCCCGGCTTCCCCTGCCTGCTCGGTCTTCTCCGGCGGCCTGGTGACGGTCCCGTCCACGCCTCGCGCGTCGAGCGCCTCGCCCAGCCCGTCCGCCAGCCGCAACGTCTTCACCAGCAGCGGGGCCAGGAACGCCGTACTCCGCTCCACCCCGCGCGCCCGCTGCGCGGCCCGCACCTGATCGGCCTGCTCCTTGATCACCGGGATGAACCGGATCGTCATGGCCACCAGCAGGCCGACCCGCTCCGGCCGCACCCCCAGCGGGGCCAGGGGCCGCAGCACCGTCTCGATCGCCGCGACCATCGCGGAGGTCCTGGTCGTCAGGGTCACCAGATTCGCCAGTGTCACCAGCACCAGCATGCGCTGCCCCACCAGGACCGCCGCCTCCCAGCCGCCGACCAGCCACTGGACGGCCGACAGTGCCACCGCGAACGGCACCACCGTCAGCACCTGCCGGGCCGCGATCCGCCAGGGCACGCGGGCGAGCGCGTAGCACAGCGCCACCCCGGCCATCGCGCCGCCGAGCACGGCGACGGAGCGTACGAAGAACAACGCCGTGCCCGCGGCGAACAGGACCAGCAGCTTCACCCCGGCGGGCACGGCGTGGACGGGCGACCGGCCCTCACGATGCAAGCTCAGCACCCGGGCATTCTGTCTCCCGCGGGCCGCCCGCACGCAGGCAGGGTCACGTCGGCTCCCGGAGCGGGCGCGCTGCGGCGCAACTCGTCGTAACTCAGGGACCGTTGACCGTCCTGGTCGTTGTCGAGGGCAAGGGCGGTGTGGTGTCGCGCGGTGGCGGCGTGTGCGAGGAACCCGGTGGCGACGGTCGTGGCACCAGCTCTCGCCAGTGGAGGCCCGGACGTTTTCCTCCCCGACAGGAGCCCGGTCATGTGCCTTCCGGTGGCCGGCCACGCTACGGCCCGCGGGGTACGTGACCTCGGGTCATCTCCGTCCGGCAGGGCCCGGCGGGGTCCGGCGCATCGAAACCGACGGGAAGGTATGGTTCCGGGCGGGGGTGGCCAAAAACTGTCCTGAACATGTCGGGTATGTTGGGGACGATCTTCTTATGAAGGGCACGGAGGGGGACCGTGAACGTGATCGAGGCCGCTCTGGCGCCCACGACCGCCGTCGCCGCGGGGAGGGGGGCGACCGCGAGGGCCGAATGCGGGCTGCGGCACCGTCGGCGCACCAGCGTCAAGTGGGCCGTCGCCGTCCCGGGGCTGGCCACCCTCGGGGGGTGGTGCGCCCAGTACCCGAACGGCCTCTGGTTCACCATCCCCCTCGGCTTCGCCACCGTCGGCGCCGCGGCCGGGGTGGCGGGCGGCGAGTGGCGCCGGCCGGGCGCCGCGACCGTCACCTGCCTGTCGGCCTTCGGCCTGCTCCTCTTCGCGGGCCCCGCGCTCCACGACCTGTACGCGAAGGAGCTCGGCGACCCCGTCGACGCCGTGGTCGCCCGGGCCGGTGCGCACCGGAACGCCAAGGGCACAGAACGGGCCACCTGCACCGTGATCGACACGTCCGGCGCCGTCCACCGGCTGTCCGAGCAGCAGAACTGCATGGGACAGTTCCGGCCACTCCAGCAGGTGACCCTGCTGCGGGACCCGGCGGGCCTCCTCGGCCCGTACGTCGTCGAACCCGGCGACCGCACACCCGACACCGCCGGTCTCGACGTCTCCGCCGGGCTCTTCGCGCTGACCGGCACGAGCATGCTCACCGCGGGCCTCCGCCGCCGCTGACGCCACGGCTAGGGCGGTACGCCGGACCGGTACAGCCCTCCGAAAGCCTCTCACCCAGAGGTACGCTGAACGGGTGAGCGCAGACGGCCTCTCCGACGAGCTCGCCGGAGTGCTGAAGGGCATCCAGAGGCTGGCCAGGCGAAGCGTATGGGCCGGTCTGGCCGCCCCGCGCCTGCGCGGTGCCCAGGCCGAACTCCTGCGCGTGGTCGTGGAACGCCCCGGCATCGGGGTCTCCGCCGCCGCCAAAGAGCTCTATCTGGCGGCCAATTCCGTCAGCACTCTGGTGAACCAACTGGTCAGGGCCGGTCTGCTGCGTCGCGAGACCGACCCGCGCGACGGCCGCGCCGCCATGCTGCACCCGACCCCCGCATGTCTGGAGAGGCTGCGGGACCTCGACGCCCGGCGCGGCGCCCTCTTCCGCGACCGGCTCGCGACGCTCACCCCCGCGGACCGGGCCGCCCTCGCCGCGGCGCTGCCCGCCCTCAGACGGCTCGCGGAGTCCCTCCGCACCACCGGGGAGGCACCATGACCGCACCCCTGCAACCGCAACCGCCGGAATCCATACCGGAAGCGGCCGTTCGCTGCCGCGGACTGCGCTACGCCTTCGGAACCGTCACCGCGGTCGACGGGCTGGACCTGTCCGTCACCCCGGGAGAGGTCTTCGGCCTCCTCGGCCCCAACGGAGCGGGCAAGACGACCACGATGCGGACCATCACCACGCTGCTGCCCGTACCGCCCGGCGTCATCGAGGTCTTCGGACACGACGCGGCCCGGCAGCGGATGGCCGTACGGCGCCTGCTCGGCTACGTGCCGCAGCAACTGTCCGCCGACGGAGGACTGACCGGGCGGGAGAACGTCGCGCTCTTCGCCCGCGTCTTCGACTCGCCCCGCCGGGAACGCGCGGACCGCGTCGCGCAGGCGCTGGAGGCGGTCGGGCTCGCCGACGTCGCCGACCGGCTCGTGAGCACGTACTCGGGCGGCATGGTGCGCAGGCTGGAGCTCGCGCAGGCCCTGGTCAGTGCGCCCCGGCTGATGATCCTGGACGAGCCGACCGTCGGCCTCGACCCGATCGCCCGGGACAGCGTGTGGGACCGCATCAACCGCATACGGGCGGGCACCGGCATGACCGTGCTGGTCACGACCCACTCCATGGAGGAGGCCGACCGGCGCTGCGATCGCGTGGCGCTGATGCACCAGGGCCGCATCCGGGCCCTGGGCACCCCCGACGAACTGAAGGGCGCCCTGGTCGCCCACCGCCGCGAAGCCGACGGCGAGAGCGCCGAAGCCGCCCCGCCGACTCTGGAGGACGTGTTCCGGCACGTCGCGGGCAGCGGGCTGACCGGGCCGGGCGCCGACGAGGAGCGAGGGGAGTTCCGCGATGTCCGCCGTACCCGCCGCACCGCGTCCCGCGTCGGCTGACGCCGTGTCGGCCGAGACCGCGTTCCCCCTGCTGCTGACGCCGCCGCGCCCACGCGGGGGCTGGCGGGTGATCCCCGCCCGCACCTGGGCGATGTGCGCCGTCGAGCTGCAGAAGCTGCGGCACGACCGCACCGAGCTCTACACCCGCGCCGTGCAGCCCGCGCTCTGGCTGCTGATCTTCGGTGAGACCTTCACCCGGATCCACGCCATCCCGACGGACGTCCCCTACCTCGACTACCTCGCGCCCGGGATCATCGCGCAGTCCGCGATGTTCATCGCCATCTTCTACGGCATCATGATCATCTGGGAGCGGGACTCCGGGGTGCTGACCAAACTCCTGGTGACCCCCACGCCCCGGACCGCCCTGGTCACGGGCAAGGCCTTCGCCGCCGGGGTCAAGGCGGTGATCCAGGCCGTGGTCGTCGTCGCGCTCGCGGCCGTGCTGGGCGTGGCCCTCACCTGGAACCCCCTCAAGCTCCTCGGCGTCGTGGCGGCCGTCCTGCTCGGCTCGGCCTTCTTCTCCTGCCTGTCCATGTCGATCGCCGGCATCGTCCTCACCCGCGACCGCCTGATGGGCATCGGCCAGGCCATCACCATGCCGCTCTTCTTCGGCTCCAACGCGCTCTACCCCGTCTCGGTCATGCCGGGCTGGCTCAAGGCCGTGAGCGCGGCGAACCCCCTCAGCTACGAGGTCGACGCCCTCCGCGGCCTCCTCATCTCCACCCCGGCACACCTGGCCACGGACTTCGCCGTCCTGACCGTCGCGACCGTACTCGGCATCGCGGCGGCGGCGTCACTGCTGGGACGGCTGGCCCGGTGACGGCCGGTCGGGGCCGGGGGCGCCCAGGCCTGCTCGACCGGCAGCCCGGCCGCATCGGGACCTCCCGCCACCCGTCTCGTGTCAGTGGTGTCGCGTACGGTCCGGGCATGGTTGATCAGAGGCCCCCCTTGCCATCGGTACGTGACTTCGCGACCTGGGAACCCGTGCTGCGGCTTCTGCTGGCCGGCGATACGGGGAGGTGTGCCGCCCGGTCCGTGCGCGTGGCGGGACGCATCGGTCGGCATGGCTGGAGTCTGGCCGTGCGGGGACGCATGTCATCGCCGGAGCGAGACGCTGTGGAGTGCATACAGAGGGCGCTCGCGCGCGCCGGAGTCGAGGAAGTGGCGTTCACGGCGGAGGTCCGGCCCGACGGCAGGACCGCACTCCGAGTCGTCTGGTCCAACCCGGCGGTGGAAGCCGCCATCGGCCGCCCGGGCCTGGGAGTGCTCGTCCTGGTCGACGGTTCCCTGCCCGAGCCCTGGCGCCGCCTTCCCGACCCCGTACCCGGGGCGGTGCCGGCGTCTTCGGTCGACCTGGAGTCGCTGGAACGGACGCTCCGCGAGCGGCTGCCCGACGCCATCGGTGCGACGGAGGAGGAGATCGCCGCGGCTGAAGCGCGCCTCGGCGTCACGCTGCCCGACGAGCTCAAGGTGCTCTACCGGGTGACTCGGGCCCGGTGGGAGGACCGGGGCGACGACTACGAGGCGGGAGACCGCGTCGCCGGGGTGGTCGGATACGACATCCTCGCCCTGGACGACCTGTACAGCGTCGACGCCGCGGGCCGTCACTCCCGCTGGGAGCTCTCGGCGACGAGGGCGGCCGTCACCCCGCCCGACGCCGCGGTGCAGGGCCTGGCCGGCTCGCCTGGATGGATCGTCTTCGGGACCAACGGCGGCGACGAGCTGGCGGTCGACCTGACGCCCGGCCCGTGCGGGCACACCGGGCAGATCATCCTGGTCGACCACGAACAGAGTATCGGTGCCGAACTCGTGGCCGACTCCCTCACCGACCTGGTGCTGAACCGGGTGAGGGAGGAGGGCCGTGACCGTTCCGGGGACCGGCTGCCGGTCGTGGCCAAGGTCGGCAGCCACGGCCTGCGGACCGTTCAGGCTGCCGCTCACCCCGCTTTGGAAGTCCTGTCCATCGGCGTGTGGGACGGCGCGCCGTTCAGCCTTGCCCCCGTCACCGGGCTGCCCCGCCTGCGTACTCTTACCGCCCGCCCCGGCACGCTCGCCGACCCTCTGGAGATCGCCCGGCTCACCGGACTGGAGTTCCTCGAGCTCGGCCCGCGGGAATGGCGCGTCCTCCTGGACGCCGGAGCCGTCCCACGTACCTTGTCGGCCGCCGCCGTCGCGGCGCATGACGACCAGGATCCCCTGCACGGCGTGGCCGTCGCCAACGAACTCCTGGCGCTCTGGGGCCGGCCCCGGATCATCGAGACCGTCCTCGAAGGGGAACTCATCCCCGCCACGACCGCCCTGACCGTGGGCGTGGAATCAGTCAGCGGCGTTCCGCGTCGAGAACGTGGGGCAGTCCGCGCCGCCAGCGGTCGCGGTCCACGGCCTTCGCCGCTGCGAACTCCGGTGCCTCGTATCCCTTGAACGTCGGCACCGGGCGGGCCTCCCCGGCGTCGGCCGCGGTGAGCAGGGCGGTGACGGCCCGGCGTGCGGCCTCGTTCGCGGTTTCCATCGAGGTGAAGTCGACGTTGCTGTGGGTGCGGACGTAGTCGGCGGCGAGGAAGAGGTTGGTGACGGCCGTGGTGGCTTCGGGGCGAAGGTCCCACGAACCGGTGGAGTTGAGCAGATAGGGATCGTCGTTGCGCAGCCCGTCGGGGGTTTCGGTGATGGCCTCGTCCAGGTGCCAGGACCGGATCGTGGTGTCGTCCAGCGCGTGTTCGCCGTTCTTGTCGAGGTGGGCCCGCATCTGGGCCCATACCTCGCGGGACACCTCGGCCCGGGTGCACCGGCGTGCGGGTCTGGCGTAGAGGATGCCCGGGGTGTCCCAGTCGGAGATCACCACGGAGAGCGACTCCTGTGCCCGGCCGTTGCCCCAGGTATCGGCGAACCGGGCGTGCCAGAGCCTGGACTGGCTGATGGAGACCAGTTTCCAGGGGGAGTCGATGTGCACGATGTGGCCTGGGACGGTGGAGGTGGGACGGTCCAGGAAGTACTGGATGCCGTTGGACCAGGTGTGCTGGAGCCGGTCCATGGCGGCCAGGCGGGGATCGGCCGCGCGCAGCGTGGGGTTCCACAGTGATACCGCACGGTCGGAGGGGACAGCGGCGACGAACCAGTCGGCGTCGATACGAGCGGTCGTGCCGTCGGGGGCGCGGGCGGCGGCAGCGGTGATCCGGCCGCCTCGCACGTCGAGTCGCTCGACCGACCAGCCGAAGGCGAAGCGGACGCCCAGGGAACGCAGGTGGGCGGTCCAGGGGTCGATCCATGCCTCGCTGGTGGGGCCGTTGAAGACGCGGTCGGCGGGGCCGTCGCTGCCGAGCCCCAGAAGGTCGTGGAGGATCGCCTCGGCGCCCTGCCCGACGGTGCGGGCACTGGCGGTGGTGGGTCTGAGCGCCTGGATGAGCTGGACGCCCCCGCCCCAGATCCGCTGGTAGTCGGGCGACATCCGGTCGGCCTGGATGTAGTGCCACCAGTCGATGTATTCCCACTGGCCGAACTGGCGCTCGGTGCAGCTGGTGAACAGCATCACGAATTGTTTGGCGAGGAAGAGGGTTTCCGTGAGCGGGAGGTGGAGGAGTTCGTCGAGGAGGCCGGCGACGGTGTTGACCAGCAGGCCCGTGTCGGCGAGATCGAGCCTTCGGAGATCGAGGGGCCCCGGCCTGATGGGTACCGGGGTGTTGACGCGGTTGCCGGAGCGGGCGAGCTCGATCCACTTCACGGGGGTGAGGTTGTCGAAGACGGTGCCGCCGCCCGGCAGGGGAATCCGCCGCAGGGTGTCGGGCAGATTGTGGTAGAAGCCGAACACGCCGCGATGCCCGTGCTCACCGGGCAGATCACGGCGGCCGCCGGTGCCGGTGTGCGGGACGTACAGGGAGCGGGCCTTGCCGCCGGGCACGGCGCGACGCTCGTGGACAGTCACCTCGAAGCCGCGCTCGGCCAGTTCATGAGCGCAGGTCAGACCCCCGACTCCGGCACCGAGCACCGCGACCCGGCGGCCTCGGGCGCCGCCGCGGCGTACGGGCCGCCGCCGCAGGGCCGGGGAACCGAACCCCGCCGTACCGGCCGCCGCGGCCCCGTAGCGCAGCACCTCGCGACGCGGGATTCCCGCTGCCCCAGGAGTTCCCACCATGTCCCCTTCCGCCCTCGGTTTTCCCGGGACGCTACGCGGTGACAGCCCGCGCCGGACGGGATTCGGATTCAACTCCACCGATCGAGGGGCCTGGGGCGGAACGGCGCTGTGGAGTGCCGCGATGATGGCGGTGGTCTGGTCCCCGAAGCACAGAAAACCCCGGCACGTATTGACGGCCGGGGTGTTTCCGCGCGTAATATGGAAAATTCCGTGCCCACGGCAACGGGGGTCACGGAGAAGCTTTATGGAGTCATCATATCCGGGCGGGAGTCGAATTGTCAAACGAGGAAATGCGGCGCGAGCAGGAATTCATCGGCCTGCTCCACGACCGCCTCGCCGAACTGCGTACGCAGGCCGAGGCGGCGGTCGCCGCGGCGCTGTCGCCTGCTGGGAACACCTTCCAGGCACGCCTGGAGCGCGACGTGCTCGTGGCGGAGCAGTCCGGCCTGCTCGCCGCCTTCAACGCCGGTGAGAACGGGCTCTGCTTCGGCCGCCTCGCGTTCCGCGACGGGCGTGACCACCACATCGGCCGCATCGGCATGCGCCGCGACGACGCCGACCGCACCCCCCTGATCGTCGACTGGCGTGCCGACGTCGCGCGCCCCTTCTACCTCGCCACCGGCCACACCCCGATGGGGCTGCGCCGCAGGCGTCACATCACCACCGAGGGCCGCCGGGTCACCGCGCTGCACGACGAGATCCTGGACCTCACGGACGGCGAACGCACCGGGCACGAGGGCGCCGACGCCGACGCCGTCCTGCTCGCGGCGCTGGACGCGGCGCGCACCGGCCGCATGCACGACATCGTGCAGACCATCCAGGCGGACCAGGACCGCATCATCCGCGCCCCGCACCAGGGCGTCCTCGTCGTCGAGGGCGGGCCGGGCACCGGCAAGACCGTGGTGGCGCTGCACCGCGCCGCCTTCCTGCTCTACGCGCACCGCGAGCAACTGGCCCGCCGCGCCGTGCTGATCGTCGGCCCCAACCCCGCCTTCCTCGGCTACATCGGCGAGGTGCTGCCCTCGCTCGGCGAGACCGGCGTCCTGCTCGCCACGCCCGCCGAGCTCTTCCCCGGCGTGACCGCGACCGGCACGGACACCCCCGAGGCCGCCGCGGTCAAGGGCGCCGCCACGATGGCCGAGGCCCTGGCCCGCTTCGTACGCGACCGGCAGACGCTCCCCGACCCCGCGATCGTCATCGACCACGAGGACGGCGAACTGCTGCTGGACGCGGCCATCGCGGAGCAGGCGCGGGACCAGGCGCGCGCCACGAACCTGCCGCACAACCTCGCCCGCCCGTACTTCGCGTTCCGCGTCATCGACGCGCTGACCGCGCAGCTCGCCGACCGTATCGGAGCCGACCCGTACGGCGGCCCGAACCTCCTCGGCCCGGACGACGTCGCCCAGCTCGGCAAGGCCGTCGCCGCCAGCCCCGGGGTGCGCGCCGCCATCGACGAGCTGTGGCCCGTCCTCACCCCGCAGGGGCTCGTCGCCGACTTCCTCGCCGAGCCCGTCCACCTGCCGGAGGACGCCGCGGCCGCCATCCGGCGCGAGGGCGGCGACTGGACGCCCGCGGACGTCCCGCTGCTGGACGAGGCCGCCGAACTCCTCGGCGAGGATGACTCGGCCGCCCGCGCCCTCGCCGAGGCGGAACGCCAGGAGCGCATCGCGTACGCGCAGGGCGTGCTCGACCTCTCCTACGGCTCCCGCACCCAGGAGTTCGAGGACCGCGAGGACGAGGACTCGGAGGTGCTGGCCGCCCACGACCTGGTCGACGCCGAGCGGCTCGCCGACCGGCACGAGGAGGCCGACCACCGCACCGCGGCCGAGCGCGCCGCGGCCGACCGCACCTGGGCGTTCGGCCACATCATCGTGGACGAGGCGCAGGAGCTGTCCGCCATGGCGTGGCGGCTGCTGATGCGCCGCTGCCCGACCCGCTCGATGACCCTCGTCGGCGACCCGGCGCAGACCGCGGAGCCCGGCGGCGTCGGCGCGTGGGGCACGATCCTCGCCCCGTACGTCGGCGACCGCTGGGAGCACGTCAGGCTCGGCGTCAACTACCGCACGCCCGCCGAGATCATGGAGGTCGCGGCGGAGGTGATCCGCTCCGCGGACCCCTCCTTCGCGCCGCCGAGCTCGGTCCGGTCCACGGGCGTCCACCCCTGGGCGCTCCGGGCGGACGACCTGCCGCGCGCGGTCGCCGACGCCGTCGCCCGGGAGTCCCGCGACGCGGGCCGGCTCGCGGTCGTCGCCCCGCGCGAGCCGGCCCGCGTCGCGG
>NZ_JAINFC010001059.1 GCF_020740835.1 Streptomyces sp. UNOC14_S4 | reverse complement strand
CTGCTGCTCGCCCTGCTCGCCGCGGCGGGCGGCGACGTCCTGCTCACCCGCCCCTGCGCCGCTTGGTACGCGCCGCTCGCCCGGCTCGCCGGGAGCCCCGCGTTCCATGTGCCCGTGCCCGCCGAGTGCGGTGGCGTACCCGACCCGTTCGCGCTGCTGGAGACCGTGCGCCGTATCCGTGCCGAGGGCGGCAGGCCGCGGGTGCTGCTGCTGTCCGCGGCCGACGACCCGACCGGCACCCTCGCGCCGCCCGAGATCCTGCACGAGGTCTGCGAGGCCGCGGTCGCCGAACGGATGACGGTGATCAGCGACGAGACCTGGCGCGACGCCCGCCACCACCCCGGCGGGAGCGTCTTCCTCGGGCCCGCCGAGATGTGGCCCGAGCACGTCGTCGTCCTCACCGACCTCGCCGGGGCCCTCATCCCCACCGCGTGGCCCGCCGCCGTGGCCCGGTTCCCGGCCGCGGGCCGCGGCCCCGCCCTGCGGGCCAGGGCCACCGAGGCCCTGGCCGCCGTCCGCGCAGAGCTGCCGCCGCCCGTCGCCGCGGCCGCCGCCTACGCGCTCGCC
>NZ_JAINFC010001058.1 GCF_020740835.1 Streptomyces sp. UNOC14_S4 | reverse complement strand
GCGGGGCGGGGCAAGCGGTGACGCGCCGGCGGCACCCGTGCCGCCCGTCCTCCGGGTGATACGGGGCTTCGCCATGCGTCACGCGCCGGGATTTGACGTGCCCGGTTCCCCCTCCGCATCATTCCACTAAGACGTTAGTGAAACGAGGGTGCGGAATGATCGTGTTCCGGATAGATCGGCGCAGCGGCGTCGCGACCTATCTGCAGCTCGCGCACCAGGTCAGGCAGGCTCTCCGGCTCGGGGTGCTGAAGCCGGGGGACCGGTTGCCCACGGCCAAGGAGGTGGTCGAGGCCACCGCCATCAACCCGAACACCGTGCTGAAGGCCTACCGGGAGCTGGAACGGGAAGGGCTCGTCGAGCCGCGGCCCGGCCAGGGCACGTTCGTCCGGCGCTCGCTGGCCCGGCCCGAGGCCGCCGCCGGTTCGCCGTTGCGGACGGAGCTCACCGAATGGGTGGTGCGGGCCCGCGACGCCGGGCTGGAACGGGCGGACATCGTGGCCCTCACGGACGCTGTCCTGGACGAGTGGTTCTCCTCGAACCATGTGGAGCCCCCGCCCCTGCCTTCGTC
>NZ_JAINFC010001057.1 GCF_020740835.1 Streptomyces sp. UNOC14_S4 | reverse complement strand
AGGCCACCGTGGCAGAAGCCGTCGGAAGGAGCGAGCGCAGCGCCACCGTTCCGGAGAGGCCCCGGACTTCCAGCAGCGACTGCACGGCCCCGGGGATCGCCTCTTCGTACCCCTCGGGAAGACGAAGCCGTGCGGGCCCCGACCACGACAGTTCCCACCACGCGAAGCGGGCGTCGGCGAGTTCCAGGACCAGCAGGTGCTCCAGCCCCTGCCGCAGCGCGTCGCGCCCGCCGGGCAGCAGGTCGGCAACCCGTTCCAACGCGTTGGCATCGGCGTCGACGGCCTCCAGGAAGGCGCGGAGGCCGGGTTCGCCGCCCGTCACCCGGGCGATGGCGTGCCGCAGCGGTTCCGCGGCCTCGGTGGCGTACGCGTGCAGGCCGACGTGGACGAGTTCGGGCCAGTCCGCGCGGCGCATGGCGAGGGCCTCCGGGGCGAAGGTGGCGGCTTCGAGCTCGGCGCACACCCGGTCGGGGTCGTGCAGCAGGGCCATCGCGGGGCGTCCCGGCACCTGTTCGCCGCGGCCGTCGTCTGGGAGGGCCTCGATCAGCTGGACGCGCTCGCGCATGGGC
>NZ_JAINFC010001056.1 GCF_020740835.1 Streptomyces sp. UNOC14_S4 | reverse complement strand
GGCGTGGGCGCCGGTACTCTCGCCCGGCCCGTGCCGCGGGCTCCTGCCGCGGCATCGAAACGCGCAGGTCAAGACCGCTTACGAAGCGTAAGGACAGAAGCAGAGATGATGCACCGGATCGCACGCACCCTCGTCGGCGCCCTGGTCGTCGCCATGGCCGTCATGGGCCTGACGGCCACGGCGGCGACGCATCAGGCGTCCGCGGCCACGGGGATACGTCCCGCGGCTGCGGATGTGGCCGCAGCCGCGGCGCCGGGCGGCGCATCGGCCGGGGGTTCGGTCCGTACGACGGCGGGGGCGGCGTCCTCCGCGTCGGCGTCCCACGTGGAGCTCGCCTCCAAGCACGAGAAGCACGAGAAGAAGAAAAAGAAGGGCTTCTTCGCGAAGCTGGGCAAGTTCCTGCTGGTGGTGGGGATTCTGATCATTCTCTTCTTCGTGCTGCTCATCGTCGGCATCATCTATGCCGCGAAGCGGATCTTCCGCCGCCGCAACCACTGACCCCACCGAGAGGGTTTCTGGTAACTGGGGGCTCCGCCCCCAGTTACCAGAAACCCTCTCGGTGGGGTCAGTGGT
>NZ_JAINFC010001055.1 GCF_020740835.1 Streptomyces sp. UNOC14_S4 | reverse complement strand
CTCCACCGGTTGTCGGCTGCCGGTAGGGGGTGTCTGCGCCGGTTGTCGGCTCTCCGCCCGTCCAGGTCGCGCCCCGTCGGGCGCGCCCCGTCAGGGGCGCGGGGAACTGCGCGAGCAACCACAGCGGACCGGCACTCGCCGGACGGGCGTGGGCGACCGAGCTCGCAGGCGGCTTTTCAGGGGCGCGGGGAACTGCGCGACAAGCCCCCACCGGGGGCGCACCCGCGCGCGGAGCGCAAGAGGCAACCCGGTAGGCGCAGCCGAAAAACAAAGCCGCACCCGAGCGGGCACCGGCGGAGTCGGCCCGCTCCACAGGGTTCGTGGGACCTGGTTGAATTCAGCGTGGGCCCGTGCGTCTTGGAGGGATGGCGCGTGCCCTCCGGAGAAACGGTGGGGAGAGCATGGACGAGGGGAAGGCACGGCCCGCGGGGCCCAAGCCGCACTGGTGGAGCCGGCCCCGGCACACGGCGGAAGCCGGACCGGTGGAACCCACGTCCCCGGGGTTCGCCGCCGAGGCGTGGGCGGCGGAGCCCGCGGCAGCGCCCCGGCACGCGGCTGATCCCTACAGCACCCCGC
>NZ_JAINFC010001054.1 GCF_020740835.1 Streptomyces sp. UNOC14_S4 | reverse complement strand
CTAGTCCGGGTGATCGAGTACCAGCTCGACGGCCAGGCCGACGTGGTCCGGCTGATCACGAGCCTGACTGACCACGAGCAGTACCCGGCCGCTGAGCTTGCGGCCTTGTACGCCCGGCGCTGGGAGATCGAGCTCGTCTTCGACGAGATCAAGACCCACCAGCGCGGCAGACCGGTCCTGCGTTCCCAGACCCCGGACGGGGTCCGGCAGGAGATCTACGCCCACCTGATCGTGCACCACGCGACCAGGGCACTGCTCAACGAGGCGGCCAGGCTCCATCAGAGCACCGCCGACCGGACCTCGTTCACCCGGGCCTTGCACGTCATCCGCCGCACGGTGATCTCACCATGCGGTTTTTCCCCCCTCGGCCCGCAGACGTGACCGGCAGCTTGGCCTCGCAGAGATCGGACGGAGCCTGCTGCCACGACGACGGTCACGCCAATGTCCTCGCAAAGTGCGGTCGTGCATCACTCCGTACAGCAGCAAAGCCCCCGGTGAGCCACCCAGCCACCGCCGTTCGCCGGTCATCATCACGCTCAACCACAGGTGGCAGTAACCACAAAAGCAACGGCATTG
>NZ_JAINFC010001053.1 GCF_020740835.1 Streptomyces sp. UNOC14_S4 | reverse complement strand
CCCAGGGCCTCCCCGAACGAGTCACACCCATCGACGCCCACACCTGCACCGTCGACCTCTCCGGCGACTCCCTCCACCGCATCACCCAACTCCTCACCACACTCGGCGAAGTCACCGCCCTGGAGGCCGACGCCGAAGTCCTCACCCACCTGCGCAACATGGCACGGCGCGCTCTGCGACTCACGGAAAACAACAGTGAGCCCGGCCTGCCTCAGGACGAAAAACACGAGCAAATGCCAGGGAATTGACCGAAGGGACACACTGCGATGCAACGGAATCGGACACTGCTGCGCCGCGCACCCGTAAACCGGTGATGCGTCACCCGCCCAATGGGACACCCTTCGTCCTATTGCGATCGTAATGTCGATCTCGATTTCGGCGACCTTGCTCGACTTCACCATCGATCAGGTCTCGTGAGCCGAACAACCACCAGAACAATGAGACTTGTGTCTAAGCCTTGATCCACCGAACTGATTCCGTCGCGTCGGTCTGATCGCGGTCCGGCTGATCGTGGGTCTGCGGCTGTTGTCTGGACGTGCCGTACTCGCTGGTCTGCCCAGCTTTTCCACGAATTCGG
>NZ_JAINFC010001052.1 GCF_020740835.1 Streptomyces sp. UNOC14_S4 | reverse complement strand
GCGCACGTGCCCGCCGTCATCGTCCTCACCGGCACACCCGGCGGGCACGTGCGCCTGCGCGTCGCGGGATGCGCGGGCGGGAAGGCGGTCGCCCGCTCTGCGGCCTTCGTCGCCGACGCGCCGATGACCATGGGCCCTGTCGGCACGAGAGGCCCCGCCGGCCTGTTCACCGAGGCCACCGTGCGTCCGGCCGCCGCACCCGGCACGTACCCAGTCCGCGTCGACTGCGACGGCGACAGGAGCGGCAAGGCCGTCGCGGAGGGCCGCCTCACCGTCACTGCCGCAGGCACAGGACGCGGCGGGCACTCGCCTGTGGCCCCCGTACCGGCCGGTGGCGGCGGCACCGCGGCCGCCCCCGCGCCACCCGGCACCCCCGGCCTGATCGTCGCGGGCACCGGCGTACTGCTCGCCGCGGGCCTGATCTGGCACCGGCGCCGCCTCGACGCGGGCCGACAGTGAGGTGACGGTGAGGTGGCGGTGAGCGCCCGGCGGGCCGGAGTGGTCTGGGCCGTACTCCTGGTGACCGTGTGCCTGTGGGGACGCGACCTCGCCGAAGGCGACGTGGCCGCGACCCCCAC
>NZ_JAINFC010001051.1 GCF_020740835.1 Streptomyces sp. UNOC14_S4 | reverse complement strand
GTCGTAGACGACGTCGACCCCGCGCCCCTCGGTGAGTTCGCGCACCCGGGCGGCGATGTCGATGCCGCCGCCCGTGACCAGGGTATGCCGGGCGCCGAGGGCCTCGGCCTGGCGGGCCTTCTCCGGGGTGGAGGCGGTGGCGATGACCCGTACCCCGCTGTGGACCAGCAGTTGGGTGAGCAGCCGGCCGACGCCGCCCGCGGCGGCGTGCACCAGGGCGGTCTCGCCCTCGCGCGCGGGGTGGGTGGAGAAGGTGAGGTAGTGGGCGGTGAGCCCCTGGAGCAACAGGGCCGTGGCGTCCTCGTCCGTGACGTCGTCGGGTACGGGCACGGCCGCCCGCGCGGGCACCACGACCTGTTCGGCGTAACTGCCGGGGGCCGCGCACCAGGTGACCCGGTCGCCGACGGAGAAGGAGGTCACGTCCGCCCCCACCGCCGTCACGCGGCCCGTTCCCTCGGAGCCGGGGACGAACGGCGGGGCCGGCTTGGCGCGGCCCTCGCGTTCGTAGACGTCCTTGAAGTTGACGCCGACGACCGAGGTGCGCACCACGAGCTCGCCGGGGCCGGGGGTGGGATCGGGCAGTTCGGCGG
>NZ_JAINFC010001050.1 GCF_020740835.1 Streptomyces sp. UNOC14_S4 | reverse complement strand
ACTGAGGTTGAACTCGCGATAGCGGCTGGTCGTGACGGCTCGTGATCCCTGCGGTATGCCGTGTTCATGAGGTACGCGCAGGGAGGCGGGCTGACGCCGAAGGGGCAACAGGCCCGGGAACGGGTGCGGTTGGAGGCCGGCGCGCGGTTCGGGCGGGGTGAGAAGACCGCCGAGATCGCGGCCGAGTTACGGGTGGGCAAGCGGCAGGTCGAGAAGTGGCGCCGGGCCTGGCGCGAGGGCGGCCTGGACGCCCTGCGGTCCAAGGGGCCGATGTCGGTGGAGCGGCTCTCTCCCCGGCAGTGGGAGCGTTTGGAGCGGGAGCTGGCACGGGGACCGCTGGCGCACGGCTGGGATGAGGGCCAGGGCTGGACGCTGGTGCGGATCAAGACGCTGATCGGGCGGATGTTCCACGTCGGCTACACCGTGCAGGGCGTGTGGAAACTGCTCCGGCGGCATGGCTGGTCCGCGCAGGTGCCCGCTCACCGGGCGATCGAGCGGGACGACGCGGCCGTCGAGGTGTGGAAGGACGAGGTGTGGCCGCGGGTAAAAGCACCGCGGCGGACCTGGGCGCCTACATCTGCTTCGAGGACGA
>NZ_JAINFC010000105.1 GCF_020740835.1 Streptomyces sp. UNOC14_S4 | reverse complement strand
CCACACAACCCAGGGGCGCGAGGAACGGCGCGAGAAGCCCCACCGGACCCGCAGACGAGACGCAGACGAGACGCAGACGAAGGACCGGCCGCTAAGGAACCGTCACCACAACCTTCCCCCGCACATGCCCACCCTCGCTCAAACGGTGCGCATCCGCCGTCCGCGCCAGCGGAAACACCTCCGCCACCTCCACCCGCAGCACCCCCATCTCCGCCAACCGCGAAAGCTCCGCCAGATCGGCCGAGTCCGGCCGCACCCACAGCAGCCGCCCACCCAGCCCCGCGACCTCAGGGTCCGCGATCGAGACAACGCGCGCCCCGGCCGCGGCAGCCACGTCCGGGACCGTCCTGACCGCACCCCCGCCCACCAGGTCGAGGACGACGTCCACACCCTCCGGCGCGAGGGCGCGCACCCGCTCGGCGAGGCCGTCGCCGTAGGCGACCGGCTCGGCGCCCAGGGAGCGCAGGAACTCGTGGTTGCCCTCGCTCGCCGTGCCGATGACGCGGGCGCCGAGGTGCCGGGCGAGCTGGACGGCCATGGTGCCGACACCGCCCGCCGCGGCGTGGACGAGGACGGTGTCGCCCTCGCCGGTCCCGGTGGCCTTCAGCGCCTGGTAGGCGGTGAGTCCCGCCAGCGGGATGCCCGCGGCCTGCTCGAAGGTCAGGCCCGCCGGCTTGCGCGCGAGGGTGCGTACGGGCGCGGCCACGTACTCGGCGAACGTGCCCCGGGACAGGAAGTCCTCGCGGACGTAGCCGATGACCTCGTCGCCCACCCGGTACTCGGGCGTGTCCGCGCCCAGCCCGACGACGACCCCGGCCACGTCCCAGCCCGGGACGACGGGGAAGACGGCGTCCATCATGGGGTCGAGGTAGCCCGCCCGCACCTTCCAGTCGACGGGGTTGACGGCGGCGGCCTTGACCTGGACCAGGACGGAGTCCGGTCCGATCTTGGGGATCGGGCGCTCGCCGTACTCGAGGACCTCGGGTCCGCCGTAGGCCCGGTAGCTGACGGCCTTCATAGTGCTCATGTCGATCCTTACGAGAAGATCAGAGAAGATCCGAGAACAACGGATGCAACGGACGGATTCAGCGGTTCCGGCCGGCAGCAGCAGACGCGCCCCCAGCCTCCGCCGCGGGCGTACCGCCCGCCACTCCGGCACCACCAGAACCCGCGGAACCCGCAGCACCCGCGGAACCCGCAGAACCCTCGGACCCCAGCCCACGAATCGCCCGCAGCCCCAGCCCCGCCACCGCGGCGACAAGTACGAACGCGACGCCCGCGATGACGAAGGTCAGCGTGAACTGGCTCTCGGCGGGCAGCTTCGGCGCGCCCGGCGGCAGGTGCTCGATGCTCTTGGAGGCCAGCACCGTGGTGATCATGGCGCTGCCGATCGCGCTGCCGGTGGAGCGGGAGATGGAGTTGATGCCGTTGGCGATGCCGGTCTGGTGGTGCGGCACGCTGGCGACGATCACGGCGGGCATGGCCGCGTAACCGAAGCTGATGGCCGCGCCCACGAGCATGCCCGCGGCGATCACGGAGACCGTGTGCTCGTGGTCGAGCGCGATCCAGGCGAAGCCCGCGGTGCCGATGACCGAGGCCAGGATCAGCACCAGGCGCGGGCCCTTGTGGCGGACGAGCTGGCCGCCGACCGGGGCGGCGAGCAGCGAGACGATCGTGCTGGGCAGCAGGTATTCGACGGAGGCGCGCAGGACGGTGGCGTCGAAGCCGTAGCCCGCGATCCTCGAGGGCATCTGGACGAGGTACGAGACGCCGATGAAGAGCGCGAACGAGCCGAAGCCGACGAGCAGCCCGGAGAGGTTGGCGAAGAGCACCGGCGGGTGGACGAACATCTTCATGTCGACCAGCGGCTCGCGCACCTTCCGCTCGACGAGCGTCCAGATCCCGGCCATCACCACGGCACCCACGAAGCAGCCGATCGTACGGCCGGAGGCCCAGCCCCACTCGTGGCCCTGGGTGATGGGCAGCAGGAGCAGGACGAGCGTGGCGGCGAGGCTCAGCGCGCCGAGCACGTCGGTGCGGCCGCCGGTGGTCTCCCGGGTGGCGGGCACCAGCAGGGCGACGGCTATCAGCGCGAGCGAGGCGAGGCCGGTGGCCAGCCAGAAGGCGCTGCGGTAGTCGGGGTCGTCACCGGAGGTGAGCAGGCCGGTCGCGACGAGCGCGAGGCCGCTGCCGAAGGCGAGGGTGCCGCTGACCATGGCCATCGCGCCGGGCAGCTTGGCGGGGCGCACCTCCTCGCGCAGCACCGACAGGGCGAGCGGGAAGATCGCGGTCGCGGCGCCCTGGAGCACCCGGCCGACGATCAGCCACAGCAGGGAGTGCGTGAGGGCGGCGAGCACGGAGCCGGCCACCATCACGATCAGCACGGCGACCAGGGTCTTCTTCTTGCCGTGCTGGTCGCCGAAGCGCCCGAGGAGCGGGGTGAAGACGGCGGCCGAGAGCAGGGTCGCGGTCGTGACCCAGCTGACGTTGGCGGAGGACGTGCCGAGGTCCTTCTGGATGAGCCCGAGGATCGGCACGACCAGGGTCTGCATCATCGAGACGACCATGGCCGCGAGGCTCAGGGCGAAGACGATGACCGTCTCGTTGCGCTTGCCGCCCGGGGCGGCGGTGGCTGGGGCTGGGGAGCTCATGGGTGTTTCCGGTGACCCTTCGGTGACTTCGTTACGCGTCGTTTGGTCACTTCGCTGCTTCGCTGTCGCGCTACTGCGTTACTTCACGATCGAAGTGATTCATGACATTGATGCTTGAGGCCATCAAGCAAAAGACTCGGCGCACGCTAGCCCCAGAAACTTCAGGTAGTCAAGTTAATGTTTTATTACCTCAAGCTCTTGAGTACACTCGAACCATGACCGCCGCCATCCCGCGCCCCCCGACCAAGACCCAGCTCCTGGAGCTGGTGGCGGCCCTCGGCACCGCCCAGTGGCAGGACTTCGCCTCCGCCGCGGCCCGCCACGGCCTCACCGCCGCCCAGGCCAAGCTGCTCGGACAGCTCAAGGGCCCGGTCCCGATGCGGGGCCTCGCCACGCTGCTGCTCTGCGACGCCTCCAACGTCACCGGCATCGTCGACCGCCTGGAATCCCGCGGGCTGGTCCGCCGCGAGCCCGACCCCGCCGACCGCCGGGTGAAGAACGTCGTGGCCACCGACGCGGGCCGCGAGATCATCCAGCGCGTGCGCGCGGAGATGCAGGCCACCCACAGCGCCCTCGACGCCCTCGACGAGCAGGAGCGCACCACCCTCTACGGCCTGCTGGAACGTCTCCGTCCGGGCCTGGAGCGCCGCGCCTGACCCTGCGCGCGGCGCGTACGGCACCGCGCGCAGCGCAGCGTACGGTGCCGCGCCCGACCTGCGTGCAGCACGCACGGCCCCGCGCCCGCCCCTGCGTACCCGGCCGTTCCCGCGCCCGTATTCTGACGGGCGGTCCGATCCGCGTACCCCGCGCGGACGGCAAGGGGAGGCCCGATGACCAGCACGACCAGCACGAACGGCACCGCGTCCGCCGTGACGGAGCCCTACACCGTGGAGCTCGCCCCCGGCGTGCGCGCCTTCGTCCAGCCCGACGGCGGCTGGTGTCTCAACAACGCCGGAATCATCAACTCCGGCGGCCGCACCGCCCTGATCGACACAGCCGCGACCGAGCGCCGCGCCCGGCTGCTGCGCGACTACGCCACCGCGCACGGCGCCGCACCGCCCACCGTGGTCGTCAACACCCACCACCACGGCGACCACACCTACGGCAACTGCGTCTTCCCCGAGGCGACGATCATCGGGCACGAGGGCTGCCGCCGGGAGACCCTCGCCGTGGGTCACCAGCTGCACGGCCAGTGGCCGCACGTCGAGTACGGCGACATCGTCATCACCCCCGCCGCCGTCACCTACGAGGACGAGCTCACCCTGCACGTCGGCGACACCGAGGTGCGGCTCCTCCACCCCGGCCCCGCCCACACCGTCGGCGACACCATCGCCTGGCTGCCGGAGCAGGGCGTCGTCTTCACCGGCGACCTGGTCTTCAACGGCGGTACCCCCTTCCTCCCCTTCGGCTCCCTCGCCGGGTCGCTGCACGCCCTGGACGTCCTGCGCGGCCTCGACGCCCCGACCGTCGTCCCCGGCCACGGCCCCGTCACCGACCCCGGCGTCTACGACACCCTGGAGCGCTACTTCCACTGGCTCGGCGAAGTGGCCCGCAAGGGACACGCGGCGGGCCGTACGCCCCTGGAGGCCGCCCGCGACGCCGACCTCGGCGAGTTCGCCGCGCTGCACGAGAGCGAACGGCTGGTGGCCAACCTGCACCGCGCCTACGCCGAACTCGACGGCCTGCCCCTCGGCGCCCCGCTCGACCTGGCCCTCGTCCTCGGCGACATGCAGACGATGAACGGCGGGAAGCCCATGGCCTGCCACGCCTGAGCCCCCTCACGGACCCTCATGCCCCCGCCCCGTCGGGGCAGTTCGTCCCCGAGGGGGTCTGGACGGCATACCGACTGGTCGGCATGATGATCCAGGACCGATTCCGCACGTCGTCACGTCCTCACGTCGTCATGTCGTCACAGAGGGGCACTCGATGAGCTCGACGAGCAGGGGCAATCCACCGGGTCTCGACCTGGACCGGCTGAGCGCGCACCTGGAGCGCGAACTGCCGGGCCTGGTACGCGGCCCGCTCACCGCCGAGCTGATCGAGGGAGGCCGCTCCAACCTCACGTACGCCGTCACCGACGGCGCCGCCCGCTGGGTGGTGCGCAGACCCCCGCTGGGGCACGTCCTGGCCACTGCTCACGACATGCGGCGCGAGCACCGGGTCGTCAGCGCCCTGCACCCCACGGCCGTACCGGTGCCGCGCACTCTCCTGCTCTGCGAGGAGGAGGGCGTCGTCGGGGCGCCCTTTTACGTCATGGAGTTCGTGCCCGGCACCCCGTACCGCACGGCCGAGGAGCTCGCCACGATCGGCCCGGAGCGCACCCGCCGCGTGGTGCTGGGCCTCGCCGACACGCTCGTCGCGCTGCACGCCGTGGACCCGGCCGCCGTCGGCCTCGGCGACTTCGGGAGGCCGGACGGCTTCCTGGAGCGGCAACTGCGGCGCTGGGGCAAGCAGCTGGAGGCCTCCCGCAGCCGGGACCTGCCGGGCATCGACGAACTCCACACCGCCCTGGCCGGGGCACTGCCCGCGTCGCCCGCGCCCACCGTCGTCCACGGCGACTACCGCCTCGACAACGTCCTCGTCGGCGCCGACGACACCGTACGGGCCGTCCTGGACTGGGAGATGTCCACCCTCGGCGACCCGCTGACCGACCTCGGGCTGCTGGTGATGTACAGCGAGCAGCGGCCCGTACCCGGCTCCCCGATCGCCACCACGCGCGACGCCCCCGGCCACCCCGACCCCGCCGAGCTCGTGGAGCGCTACGCGGCCGGCTCCGGGCGCGACGTCTCCGCACTGCCCTGGTACACGGCCTTCGCCTACTTCAAGCTCGCCGTGATCCTCGAAGGCATCCACTACCGCTACACCCTCGGACAGACGGTCGGCGCGGGCTTCGACCGCATCGGGGCGCTCGTCCCCCTCTTCATCGACAACGGTCTCACCACCCTCCGGAAGGGCTGAGCGGCATGGACTTCGCGTTCGACACCCGCACCGAGGAACTGCGCGGCAGGCTCCTCGCCTTCATGGACGAGCATGTGTACCCGGCGGAAGCCGTCGCCGAGGAACAGCGCGCCGCGCTCGCCTCCCCCTGGGACACCCCGCCCGTCGTCGAGGACCTGAAGGCGGAGGCGCGCCGACAGGGCCTGTGGAACCTCTTCCTTCCCGACGGCGAACGGGGCGAACGGTACGGAGCAGGTCTCACCAACCTCCAGTACGCGCCGCTCGCCGAGATCACCGGCCGCAGCCCCCATCTGGCCCCCACGGCCCTCAACTGCGCCGCCCCCGACACCGGGAACATGGAGCTGCTCGCCCAGTTCGGCACCGAGGAGCAGCGCAAGCGCTGGCTGGAACCGCTGCTCGCGGGCGAGATCCGCTCGGCCTTCGCGATGACCGAGCCGGACGTGGCCTCCTCGGACGCCACGAACATCGAGACGCGCATCGAGCGGGACGGCGACGACTACGTCATCACCGGCCGCAAGTGGTACATCTCGGGTGCGATGCACCCGCGTTGCGAGATCTTCATCGTCATGGGGCAGACCGACCCGGACGGCGCGGACCCGCGCCGCAGGCAGTCCATGATCCTCGTCCCGCGCGACACACCCGGCCTGGAGATCCGCCGCGCCATGCGGGTCTACGGCTTCGAGGACCACCTCCACGGCGGCCACGCCGAGGTCCTCCTCGACCGCGTACGGGTCCCGGCCACGCACCTCATCGGCGAGGAGGGCAGCGGCTTCGCCATCGCCCAGGCCCGCCTCGGCCCCGGCCGCATCCACCACTGCATGCGCCTGATCGGCATGGCCGAGCGGGCGATCGAGCTGATGTGCCGCCGGGCCGTGGCCCGCACAGCCTTCGGCAAACCGCTCGCCGGCCAGGGCGTCGTCCAGGAATGGATCGCCGACTCCCGCGTCGCCGTCGAACAACTGCGCCTGCTCGTCCTCAAGACCGCCTGGCTGATGGACACGGCCGGCAACCGCGGCGCCCACACCGAAATCCAAGCCATCAAGATCGCCACCCCCCGCACGGTCACCGCCATCATCGACAAGGCGATCCAACTCCACGGCGCGGGCGGCGTCAGCCAGGACTTCCCCCTCGCGGAACTCTGGACCGCGGCGAGAACGCTGCGCCTGGCGGACGGGCCGGACGAGGTGCATCAGCGTTCTATGGCGCGCAGGGAGTTGAGGCGGTACGCGTAAACGGCCCCCAGGGGAGTGCATGGCAACCCCCACTACAATTCCGGTGCTTGAATGGGCCGTCGTCACTGGCCCAGCAAGGAGAAGTGCCGTGCCCCTGGTGTCTGTCGTGATGCCCGTGTACAACTCGGCGACCACTCTCGGTGCCTCGATTCGGTCGGTGCTCACGCAGACCCACAGCGATCTGGAGCTTCTGGTCACCGACGACAAGTCCTCCGATAACTCCATGGACCTGCTCATGGAATTCGCACGGCAGGACGAACGCGTCCTGCCGGAATCGGCTCCCGAACGGGGCGGTGCAGGCCGGGCACGCAACCTCGCCATCGAACGAGCCAAGGGGGACTACATCGCCTTTCTCGACAGTGACGACATGTGGCTCCCGGACAAGACTGGGCGGCAGATCGACTTCGCGGTGACGGCCAATACGCCTTTGACGTTCACCTCCTACTACAAGGTGGACGCCGACTACGACGGTGAAAGCGCCGATTTCGTCCCGAACGGACGCGTGGTCCGGGCGCGAGACCGCGTGGACTACCGCGCGATGCTGGTTCAGGATCACATCGGTGCGCTGACCGCCATGTACGACCGCACCGCTCTCGGCGCAAGGCTGATGCCGGAAATGCCTAAGCGACAGGACTACGCCCTGTGGCTGTCCATCATGCGTGACGGCATTGACGCCCGGGGCCTTCCCGAGCCGCTGGCGGTGTACCGGGCCCACCGCGCGGGATCGCTGTCCTCGAACAAGCTGTCACTCGTTCCGTACAACTGGTCGCTGTACCGCGAACAAGAACACCTGTCGGTTGTCCGGTCGACGCGGGCGCTGGCCGGAGCTGTGTGGCACTCGCTGCGTAAATCGCGGATCTAGCCCGGAGGCTTACACGCCCCCTTGACCGGGGCG
The DNA here is from genome assembly GCF_020740835.1 of Streptomyces sp. UNOC14_S4. GTDB lineage: Bacteria > Actinomycetota > Actinomycetes > Streptomycetales > Streptomycetaceae > Streptomyces. The sequence continues at coordinate 10,494 of NZ_JAINFC010000105.1, read as the reverse complement.
GTACGAGGGGCAGATCGTCACATGCAACTGATCGCAACGGGCTCGACATCGGAGGTCGTCATGGCGCTACGGTTCGTCGGGAAAGATCCGGAGTCAGGAGATCACGGCTCCCCGGCCGTCTGGATCGACGAGAGCACGAAGGATCTCCTGTTCCAAGGCTGGAAGGCGGACGACCAGACGCGGAGGGACTGCGCGGCGGACGTCTCGCAGCCCGACCACGAGGCAGTGATCCGGGTACCGAAGCGGATGATCCCGCTTCTCAGGGAGGCGCTTGATGTCGCAGAGCTTGAGTAGCTTTGCCGACCTGTTGCGGTCCGTAGAGCACTCAGCGGTGCATCTGGAGATGCGCGACGTGTACGGAGTGGAGAACGAGATCGAGGGCTTCACGGCCTGGAAGGAGGGGCACCGCCTCAATCCGGCAGATCGCGAGTCCTGGTGGCGGCCCTGGCTGGACCTGGTGCAGGAGGTCACGGGCAAGGGCGTGACCATGCGCCGTGCTCGCATCGTGTCGGAGCCCGTCAGCGACTACATCCGCTTCGAGCACTCCGGTACGTTCACCAACGTCGCGGCCGGTGAGGACATCCGTTGGCTACCGAGACGGCAGGCATCGGACCTCGCACTCCCCGGCAATGACTTCTGGCTCTTCGACGGTCGAGTAGTGCAGTTCAACATCTTCGACGGCGACGGCCGATGGGTGCAGACAGATCAGACAGAGAACGTTGCTACGGCGAGGCTCTGCGCATCGGCCTTCGAAGCAGTGTGGGAGCGCGCCATCCCCCACGAGAAGTACGCGGTCTGACGCGGGCCGGGTCGGTCAGCTCATGTCTTCGTCCCCCTTCTCCAGCGCCCAGGCGGCGCGTGCTGCCATCGCGTCTCGCCTGGACGAGATCAGGAGAGACGCAGGGCTCACAGGGCATGAGCTGGCGGCCCGGTGCGGCTGGCACAAGTCGAAGTCGTCACGCATCGCCCGGGGCAAGACCCTGCCCTCCGACGCCGACATCAGGTCCTGGTGCGCGGCCTGCGGGGCTGAGGAACAGGCGACCGACCTGATCGCTGCGTCCCGGACCGCCGAGTCCATGTACGTCCAGTGGAAGCAGATCCACCGCGACGGGATGCGCCGCGTTCACCAGAAGACGACGCCGCTCTACCAGCGCACCCGGCACTTTCGCGTGTACGCCTCGAACCTCATACCGGGGATGCTCCAGACTGGCGAGTACGCGACCGGGCTGCTCAGGTCCATCACGGAGTTTCAGCAGACCCCCGATGACGTCGAGGCAGCGGTGAGGGCGCGGCTCGATCGCTCGCGAGTCGTGTGTGAAGGGGACCATCGGTTTGCTCTGCTCATGGAGGAGGCCGTCCTCTACTACCGCGTGTGCGACGACGAGGCCATGGCCGGCCAGCTCGGCCACCTTCTCTCGGTCATGGCGCAGGCGAACGTCTCGCTTGGCGTGATCCCTTTCGGGGCTCGCCGAAAAATCTGGCCCCTGGAAGCGTTCTACGCCTTCGACGATGGGCTGGTGGCCGTCGAGACGCTGACGGCCGAGATCAACGTGGCGGCGCCCGGGGAGGTCGGCACGTACCTCAAAGCCTTCGCGGAGCTGTCACAGATCGCCGTCCACGGCGCGCAGGCTCGGGCCCGCATCACCAGGGCCATCGACTCCCTTGCATGAATCCCTGCAACCGGCTGCAACTTTCTGGCGGTTGTCCCCCTCGGCTTCTTAACGTCTCGGTATGGCCACGGACACCGAAGCAGCCGCACAGCAAGCCGACGCCTTCCTGACAGGCAAGAAGAAAGCCGACGACACCGCGTTCATGTTCGGGCGGGTGCTGGCGGAGATGGGCATCAAGGTCGGAGACCCGGACTCCTGGCCCCGGCTCTTGGGCCGTGCTTCCTTCTCCGGCGAGCCGTCGTTGTTCCTCGGGACCGTGCCTCTGCCCACCGCCCGCAAGCTCATCAACGCGCTGATCTACGCCGAGTCGGCGCAGCGACGCCAGCGCGACCAGGGACACGGCACATAGACCAGTGCCCTTTTGAAGCCCCCGTCCGGTCGCCTGCATGACGGTCGGCGACCGGACGGGTTCCAGCGCACCGCCCCGCTCCATCGAGAGAAAGGGAACATGGTGGCAACAGCACTCCAGACGCGGACCCGCGACCCGCGCATCATTCTCAACGCTGTGCAGGAGCGAGTACCGCACCTGGTCACCGATGTGGGAGTCGAGGACCTGTGGGAGCGTGAGGTTCGTCTTCTGTTGCGTGACAGCGTGGCTGTCCGAAGCCTCGCCGAACGTATTCTCGGGCAGGGCGTCGCCTACCTGATCACAGCCATGGAGAACCCCGGCGTGGACATGGGCGTCGGGTACACGGTGGACATCGGGGTCCACCAGCTCATACTCGACACACCCCTGTACTTCGCCCTGTGCGACGAGTACAACGCTGGGACGTACAAGCACCACGCACCACTGATCGAACGTCGCCGGGACGGCACGGTGATGCGCACGGCGGAGATCATCCACCGGAACGGCTTCGACGTCGACGGCGAGCTGTGGCAGGTGGATGCCGCCGAATGCTCGCCGTGTGACAACAAGGTCCCCGACAGCCACTGACGCGGGACTGGAACGCCCTCGCCCCCGGACTCCGAACGAGGGGCGGGGGCACGGGGGCACCCTCTTGCCCGCCACGACACAGAGGAAGCGCCGTTGCCCGCACGACACAACATCGAAAGCGAACGCGAGCTGTGGGACACCTTCGCGGAGAGCACCAAGGACAAGGTGTTCGACGCCGATCCCGTCTTCTGCTGGACGCAGTACGCCGGGCACGGGCCAGGCCCCGAACTGCTGGGTGATCCGGGAACCGTGCTGGAGATCGGATGCGGAACCGGGCGGGCGCTGGCCTGCCTGGCGCTGCAAGGCGTGAAGGCGACGGGCGTGGACCTCTCTCCTGTCATGGTCGCGAACACCACTGAACGGTGGGGGTCATTGGGAGCTCGGTTCGTGTGTGCCGAGGTGCTGGACCACCTGAGCGCCACGGCGGACACCTATGACGCCGTCTACTCGATCTTCGGGGCGGCCTGGTTCACCGATCCGACCAAGCTGCTCCCGCTCGTTGCCCAGCGGCTGAATCCGGGCGGCGTACTCACCTTCTCCCAGCCTCCGGCCATCCCTGGTGCGTACGGGCCGCAGGGCATGTACAAGGGAGGGTTTGCGGGCAAGGCCATGTACACGTATCGGTACAGCTATACGCCCCGGAAGTGGGAAAGCCTCCTTCTGCGAGCTGGATTCGAGAAGGCGGAAGTGTGGGTCCTCGACGCTCCCGAGCCTGACCACATCGGGACTTTGATCGCTCGCGCTGTGGTGAGCTGAGCTAACCAAGCGCACGGCGCAGCACTTGGACGACGTCCACTTCGGGGAACGCCTGAGGGATTTGCTGGACGGCCTGATCGATGAGCTGTTCCAGCACTCCGGGGGCTGCGCTGTGCATCAGGCCACGCAGGTAGTGGTCGAGGTCGGTGATGTCGTTCGGCAGCCGAAGCTCGGGGACGAGCGGCGCGCCATCGGTTGCGTAGCTCCCGGGCGGCATCCCGACCTTCTCCGGGTGCACGCAGACAGGCACGCCAGCCGCCGTGTACCTGTGGCCGTCAGCCGGGCTGAACGGAAACTCGCGGGACGGGCGCTCGGCCACGTCGAACCCTCCGAGAGGGAAGCGACGCGATGGGCAGATGCCGCAAGCGGGGTGCTCGTCGCTGGTGACGAAAGCCTCGGCCATGGCAGTGAAGCGTAGCCGGATCGGCCTGTCTGTCCTGTTCCAAGGACGAGATCGCCGGGCCGCGGGTCACGCCGCAGTCCAGAAACAGAAAAAACCCAGCATCGCTGGGTTTTTTCGTGGTGTCCGAGGGGGGACTTGAACCCCCACGCCCGATAAAGGGCACTAGCACCTCAAGCTAGCGCGTCTGCCATTCCGCCACCCGGACTGGGTGATGTCTTCCGGTCCGTTCCCTTTCGGGCCGTTCCCCTTCCGACGAGGAAAACAATACCAAAGATCTGGAGTGCTCGATCACCAGGTCGGACGGGGAACGGGGCGGCCCCGGACAGGGCTCATGCGGCCGCGGACGTGACGGCCATATGTCGGGCGCATTGCGGCCTTGGGCTGGGCGGATCGTAGAGAGAGGATGACGGTGACCCACCACCGCGCACCAGGAGGAGACAGCGTGAGCGAGTCGAAGCCGACCGGTACCGCGCCGGGCAGGACCGCCGAGGACGAGGTCGTCGATCTCTGTCGCGATCTGATCCGGATCGACACCAGCAATTACGGCGACCACTCCGGGCCGGGCGAGCGTGCCGCCGCCGAGTACGTGGCGGAGAAGCTCGCCGAGGTCGGACTGGAGCCGCAGATCTTCGAGTCCCACAAGGGGAGGGCCTCGACGGTCGCGCGGATCGAGGGTGAGGACCCGTCGCGGCCCGCCCTGCTCATCCACGGCCACACCGACGTCGTGCCGGCGAACGCGGAGGACTGGACCCACCACCCCTTCGCGGGCGAGATCGCGGACGGCTGCCTGTGGGGCCGCGGCGCGGTCGACATGAAGGACATGGACGCGATGACGCTCGCGGTCGTCCGCGAGCGGATGCGCACCGGGCGCAAGCCCCCGCGTGACGTCGTGGTCGCCTTCCTCGCCGACGAGGAGGCGGGCGGCACGTACGGTGCCCGGTTCCTCGTCGACAAGCACCCCGGGCTCTTCGAGGGCGTGACCGAGGCGATCAGCGAGGTCGGCGGCTTCTCCTTCACCGTCGACGAGAACCTGCGCCTCTATCTCGTCGAGACCGCCCAGAAGGGCATGCACTGGATGCGGCTCACCGTGGACGGGACCGCGGGGCACGGCTCGATGACCAACAAGGACAACGCCATCACCGAGCTGTGCGAGGCGGTCGCCCGGCTGGGGCGGCACGAGTTCCCGGTCCGGGTGACCAAGACCGTCCGGTCGTTCCTCGACGAGCTGTCCGACGCGCTCGGCACCCCGCTCGACCCGGAGGACATGGAGACGACGCTGGCCAAACTCGGCGGCATCGCCAAGATGATCGGCACCACCCTGCGGAACACCGCGGCGCCGACCATGCTCGGCGCGGGCTACAAGGTCAACGTCATCCCCGGCCAGGCCGTCGCGCACGTGGACGGGCGCTTCCTGCCCGGGTACGAGCAGGAGTTCCTCGCCGACCTCGACCGGATCCTCGGGCCGCGGGTCAGGCGCGAGGACGTCCACGCGGACAAGGCGCTGGAGACGAGCTTCGACGGCGCCCTGGTCGAGGCCATGCAGACGGCCCTGCGGGCGGAGGACCCGATCGCGCGGGCCGTGCCGTACATGCTCTCCGGCGGCACCGACGCCAAGTCCTTCGACGACCTCGGCATCCGGGGCTTCGGCTTCGCGCCGCTGAAGCTTCCGCCGGAGCTCGACTTCGCCGGCATGTTCCACGGTGTGGACGAGCGAGTACCCGTGGAGGGGCTGAAGTTCGGCGTACGCGTGCTCGACCGTTTCCTGGATGAATGCTGAAACCTCGTAAATCCGTTCCGAGTTAACCGAAAAGTGTGAACGATCATAGGGTTGCGTAGCCGTATTACCTCCTCGTCGTTACAGGTGTGCGGTCCGCGGCTGGGACCGCATTGCCAACAAGGAGGAACCTCCCATGATCAAGAAGGTCGTCGCCGCTGCGGCTGCCACCGGTGGTCTCGTGCTCGCGGGCGCAGGTCTGGCCGCTGCCGACGGCAACGCCCAGGGTGCCGCCGTGAAGTCGCCCGGCGTCGTCTCCGGCAACGTGATCCAGGCTCCGGTGGATGTCGCCGCGAACGTCTGCGGTAACACCATCAGCATTGTCGGGGTCCTGAACCCCGCTCTCGGCAACGTGTGCGTCAACGAGTGACGTTCCGTCTCACCCCCTAGGGGCGACACGGCGGCTCCGGAGCGATCGCGTACTTGCGCGAACTCCGGAGCCGCTGGACTTTCGACGCGTCGGCGTTCGTATTTCGCCCGCGTCTTCCGCAAGAAGGTCTAGAGAGGCAGAACCAGAACTCATGCGACAGGTCACCAAGAAGAGTCTGATCAGCGTGGCTGCGGCGACGGGCGTCATCGCGATGACCGGCGGTATCGCCAGCGCGGACTCCGGCGCCCAGGGCGCCGCGGTGAAGTCCCCGGGCGTCGCGTCCGGCAACACCGTCCAGGTCCCCGTGCACGTTCCCGTGAACGTCTGCGGCAACACCGTGACGGTGATCGGGGCGCTCAACTCCGCCTCGGGCAACCACTGCTTCAACGGCTCGGTCGGCCACGGCCACCAGGGCCACGGGCACGAGGGTCACGGGCACGAGGGCCACGAGGGTCACGGCGACGGACGGGGCGAGGGCCACGGCACGGGCGGTCACCACGGCGGCGGGAGCCAGGCCCAGGGCGCGAGCGTCGGCTCGCCGGGCGTGCTCTCCGGCAACACCGTGCAGGCCCCCGTGCACGTCCCGATCAACGCCTGCGGCAACAGCGTCAACGTCGTCGGCGTCGGCAACTCCGCGGTCGGCAACGACTGCTTCAACGGCGGTCACGAGCACCACGGCACGGGCAACGGCGGGGAGCACCGTCCGCCGCACGAGCCGGGCAAGCCGGGCGACCACCAGCCCCCGTGCGACGACCACGACCACGGTCACAAGCCGCCGGCGGGCGACCACAACCCGGGCACCCCGGGGGACCACAACCCCGGCAAGCCGGGCGAGCACAACCCGGGCACCCCGGGCGAGCACAACCCCGGCAAGCCCGGTGAGCACAACCCCGGTCACCCGGCGGGTCACCAGCCCACCGACACCGGTGCGGTGCACACCACCCCCGCCGGGCACATCACCCCGGCCGGGACCGTGAGCCACGTGCACAAGCAGGCCGGTGTGCTGGCCGCCGCCGGTGCCCCGGCGGCGAAGGCCGCCCAGCTCGCGCACACCGGCGCGGGCCAGCTCGGCATGGCCGGCGCCGCCAGCGCCGGTCTCCTGCTCGGCGGTGCGGTCATCTACCGCCGCGCGCGTGCCGCGCAGAACTGAGCACCGAGGCAGTGCTGAGCACTGAGTGCTGAGCATTGAGCAGGACACCCGGTGCCGGGCGCACATCCGGTGCGCTCGGCACCACATCGCACGCAGTACGGAGCGGGCCCCGCCGTGGCGGGGCCCGCTCCGTTTCCCGGTCTTCCCGGTCGCCCCGGTCTTCCAGGGCCGTCACCAGGTGGCACGCACCTGGCGGATGATCCGACGTCTGAGCCGCACCCTGCGGCTGCCGTCGGGGAAGAGACGCAGTCGGTCCAACTCCCAGTGTCCGTACTCGGCGTGTTCGGTCAGCAAGCGTGTGGTCGCCCCCCGGGAGACACCCCGTGGCACATACACATCACAGAATTCGTATTCCGGCATCGCATCTATTGTGCGGGAACGGGCCCGGTGCGGATAGCGTCTGCACTATGTCTGATGCTGCGCAGCCAACCGCTGCCGAGGTACGCGCCGCCGCAGAGGCGGTCAAAGCCGCGCTGGACCGCCACCTCGACGCCGTCGAACGCCGGTCCGGGGAGGACGACCCGGCTGTCTACGCCGCGTTCAACGAGCTGGCCGCGACAGCCGAGGCGTACGACGAGCTGCTCTACGACGTCTATGACGAGGTCACGCCTTTCGAGATCCCGGGCGACGACACCCTCCCGGCGTATGCCGGGCCGGAGGAGCCCAACGCGCTCAGCGTCCTGATCCGCAGGGACTACGCGGTGATCGAGCCGCAGCGGCTGCTCGCGCAGGCCCAGCGGGTCGCCGACCTGGATCCCGACGCGGACACCGACACCGGAGGTGCCCCCGGCAGCTCGGCGGGTGTCGTCGGCAGCAGTGTGCACGCGGCGCTGGGCGTGCTCTTCGGCGAGTACGAGCCGGACGAGATCGCCTCCCGGCACAAGGAGTTCGGCCTGGAGGAGGGCGACTCCACGCTCTGGGTCGCCGCGGCCGACGCCCCCGCGGAACCGGGGGACTGGCTGGGTGCCCCCTTCGACCAGGCGGACCCGCAGCGGGTCATCTGCCGTTTCGACGTCAGCGCCGTCTTCGACGAGGAGCCGGACCTCGACGACGACGGCCTCGACGACGCTCTCGACGACGGCCTCGACGATGACGACTCCCTGGACCCCCTCGACGACGACGGGCTGGACGTCGACGGGCTCGATGACGACGACAGCCCGCGCGGCCGCAGGCCCGCCCGCGGCCGCTGACCCACGGCTGCTCACCCGCGCCGCTGATCCGCGACCGCTCGCGTGGCCGTGCGTACGGGGCCCGGCCGCCCCGTACGCACGCCCGCGGTCCGGATCGGTCCCGGATCAGTCCCGGATCAGTCCATGGCCCCCTGCGCGGCGTGGGCCCGCAGCAGGGACCTGAGGCGGGTGCTCCGCTCCTTCGCGGGCACCTCGGCGACGGCGCGGGGGAGCGCCTGGTCCACCCCGTGCACGACCGACAGGTGCCGCTCGGCCCTGCCGAACGCCGTGTAGACCCATGACCTGGTCAGTGTTCGGGCGGCGTCGCCCGGCAGCACCACGACGGCCGCGGGCCACCGTGCCCCGGCGGCCTGGTGGGCGGTGACCGCCCAGCCGTGCCGCACGGCCCGGCCCACGAGCTCGCGGGGGACGACGACGGCGGTGCCCGCGCAGTCCAGGTGCAGGCCCTCCGCGTCCGCGGAGACCACGGTGCCGGGGACCGTCCGGCCGGGCGACGGCACGTACGCGACCCGGTCGCCCGGGTCGAAGCCGCCGAACCGGCCGGGGCCGGGGTTCAGCCGCTCCTTCAACGCCGCGTTGAGCGCCCGCGTCCCGGCGGGGCCGCCGTGGCCCGGCGTGATGACCTGGGTCCCCTCGGCGGGCACGCCGAGGGCCCGGGGAATGGAGTCCGCGACGAGCTGCACCGTGCGGTGCACGGCCTCCGCGGGCTCCCGCACCGGGACGATCACGACCTCCTTGCCGGGGGCCTCCACCTGGCTCAGCTCACCGACGCCGATGCCGGAGACCAGCTCGCCGATCGGGCCCGGGTCCGGGGTGCGCGAGATCACGGACGGACACGCCTGGGCGGCCACCACGTCCGCGAAGACCCGCCCGGGACCGGCCGACCACAGCACCCCCGGGTCACCGCTCAGCACCAGCCGGGCGCCGTCGGCCAGGGACTCCACCAGCGCCGCCGCCGTCTCCACGTCGAGCTGCGGCGCGTCCAGCACGGCGAGCACGTCGAGGGCGAGCGCGCCGTCGGCGTCCCGCCCCGGCCCCTCGGCGCCCGACAGCAGCCCCGCGACGGTGACCGCCTCGGCCTCGCCGCCTTCCCCCACGCGCCGTCTGCCGTTCTCGGCGTGCACGGCGACGCAGGCCCGCAGCCCGAGGGAACGGGCCGCGGCGACCACCGCGACGGCCTCCGCCCGGGCCTCCTCGCCACCGCTGTGCGCCACGAGCCCGGCGGCCGCGACGGCCCGGATCAGCTCACGCGCGGACGCGGACGGCGCCGCGTCCGCGAGCTCTTCCCAACGGGAGGCGGACGCGGTGGGACGCGCCTCAGCGGTTTCACCGGCCCCGTCGGCCCCGTCGACCTCGGCGGCCTCGGCGACATCCTCGGGCCCCGAGGCTTCCGCGGCCTCCTCCTCCGCCAATGGCGGTTCGAAGGTGTTGATCAGCCGGGCGAGGCCGTCGGCAAGGCTCTCCTCCGCCATCGCGTGGCGGTCCAGGCCCAGGAGGACGCGGACGGGCGTCTCGCCCTCCTCCTCGTCGTCCTTGCCCGGCCGGGCTCCCGGCGTCTCCACGGCCTCGTGGAAGACCAGCACCGCGCCCTCGGCGATGACGCCCTGCAGCGCCTCGTCCGGATCGGGCACCGCGTGCCGGGCGAGGGCCTCGCGCAGCGTCGGCGCCTCCAGCACGGTGTGCCCTTCGAGCGCGGCGCGCTCCAGCAGCCAGACCGTCAGGGCCTGGGCCCGGCGCTCGTCGCCCGGACCGCACTCCGCCCCGAGCAGCGCCCGCGCGAACCCGTCCGCCTGCTCGGGCCGCACGCCCGGGACGGCCAGCAGCTGCCAGGGGTCGTCGCGCAGGAGCGCGGCCGCGTGCTCGCCCAGCGCGTCGAGCGCCTGCCCGGCGAGCTGCTCGGGGGCACCACCGGCGGCCAGGACCGCCCGGACGCCGTCGAGCCCTTCGGCGAGGGCCGCGTCCGGCAGCGGGCGCCGCACGGCCGCGACCGCGGGCCGGGCGACGGCGGGACCCGTGGCGGATGAGGCGGGTGCGGCGGACGCGGCCGTACGGCCCGGAGCCGCCCCGGAGGGTGCTGCGGGCGCTGCCGGAGCCGGGCGGGCGGGCGCCCGACGGCTCACCTCCGTGAAGAACGACGCGGCCGGCCGCTCACCGCTCTCCACGGCCCGCACCGCGGCGGCCAACGCCTCGGCGGCGGCCGACCCCTTCCCGGACGCCCCGGAAGGAGTGCCGGGGGTGGGCGTCGCG
>NZ_JAINFC010001049.1 GCF_020740835.1 Streptomyces sp. UNOC14_S4 | reverse complement strand
TGACCGGGGAGCGTCCCCTGCGGGGGTGGAAGTGGGGAAAAGCCGGACGCGGCACGGTGGGCGCGCTTACTCTCGGGGTGTGCCTGGCTTGTCCGGCCGGGTCCTTGTCGTCGACGACAACAAGGTCATCCGGCAGTTGATCAGGGTCAACCTCGAGCTGGAGGGCTTCGAGGTCGTGACCGCGGCCGATGGTGCCGAGTGCCTGGAGATCGTGCATCGCGTACGTCCCGACGTGGTCACCCTCGACGTCGTCATGCCCCGGCTCGACGGTTTGCTCACGGCCGCCCGGCTGCGGTCCGACGCGCGGACCCGGGACATACCCATCGCGATCATCAGCGCCTGCACCCAGCTGGAGGTCGACAGCGGCCGCTCCGCCGGCGTCGACGCCTTTCTGGCGAAGCCCTTCGAGCCCACGGAGATGGTCCGGCTCGTACGGAGGCTGATGCGTCGCCGTAAAGGAGACGGCGACGACGGGTTGCCGGGGGCCCCGGCCCCCGGGGACTGCGTGGACTCCGTCACGGTGTGGGAGTAGCGGGCGCAGTGGGCGCAGGGCCCCGCCGCCCTTCGCCCGTGAACGGCGTGTGAACAGGACCGGTGTGCGAA
>NZ_JAINFC010001048.1 GCF_020740835.1 Streptomyces sp. UNOC14_S4 | reverse complement strand
AAGACGGCTCGCTCGACGCCTACCGCGTCCACCCCGTCCCCCTCACCACCCTCACCATCGAGGCGCTCAAGGACTTCGGTCTCTCCCGCAAGGAGGCCGAGCGCAGCAAGAACATGTTCGCGCTGGGCCTGCTGTCGTGGATGTACCACCGGCCGACCGCGGGGACCGAGGCGTTCCTGCGGGCGAAGTTCGCGAAGAAACCGGCGATCGCCGAGGCGAACGTGACCGCGTTCCGCGCGGGGTGGAACTTCGGAGAGACGACCGAGGACTTCGCGGTCTCCTACGAAGTCGCCCCCGCCACCTCCGCATTCCCCGCGGGCACCTACCGCAACATCTCCGGGAACCTGGCCCTGTCCTACGGCCTGGTGGCCGCCTCGCGTCAGGCGGATCTGCCGCTGTATCTGGGCTCGTACCCGATCACCCCGGCCTCCGACATCCTGCACGAGCTGTCGAAGCACAAGAACTTCGGCGTGCGCACCTTCCAGGCGGAGGACGAGATCGCCGGCATCGGCGCCGCGCTCGGCGCCGCCTTCGGCGGCTCCCTCGCAGTGACCACGACGTCGGGTCCGGGTGTGGCCCTGAAGTCCGAGACCATCGGCCTGGC
>NZ_JAINFC010001047.1 GCF_020740835.1 Streptomyces sp. UNOC14_S4 | reverse complement strand
CCCCACGCGTCCCATGCCCACCATGTCCCCTGTGCGTCCCACGTCCCCCACGTCGTGGCCGTCATGGGCGTGTCCGGTACGGGCAAGACGACGATCGGGCCGCTGGTGGCGGAAGCGCTCGGCGTTCCGTACGCCGAGGGCGACGAGTTCCACCCGCCGGCCAACATCGCCAAGATGTCGGCCGGTATCCCGCTCGACGACGCCGACCGCGCCCCCTGGCTCGACGCCGTCGGTGCCTGGGCGGCCGGCCGCGCCGGGCAGGGCGGTGTCGTCAGCTGCTCCGCGCTCAAGCGCGCGTACCGCGACCGGCTCCGCGCCGCCGCCCCCGGCATCGTCTTCCTCCACCTCACCGGCGACCGGGCGCTCATCGCCGAGCGCATGGCCTCCCGCAAGGGCCACTTCATGACCGCCAAGCTCCTGGACTCGCAGTTCGCGACCCTGGAGCCGCTCGAAGCGGACGAGGCGGGCGTCGCCGTCGACGTCACGCCGGAGCCCGAGGCCATCGTCGAACAGGCGGTGACCGCGCTGCGGCGGCTCTGAGCGGTACCGCGCCCCGTGAGGGGCGCGGGGAGCCGCGCCGCACCACCCCGGCGCGCAGCCGCCACTCCACCACCC
>NZ_JAINFC010001046.1 GCF_020740835.1 Streptomyces sp. UNOC14_S4 | reverse complement strand
GGCCATGGGGCGGGCGATGCCGACGGCGTCGACGGCGCCGTCGCGTACGAGGTGTTCCATGGTGGCGCGGGTGCCGCAGGCCGCCAGTGAGCATGAGGGGCACGTTGACGCGGTGGCGGACCTTGGTGGCGTAGTCGGCGAAGTAGGGGCCCTGGTGGGGTGTGTGGTGGACGCCTTCCATGGCGGGTTCGGCGTAGTTGCCGCCGGTGATTTCCAGGAGGTCGATGCCGGTGTCGGCGAGCGCGGCGGCGACGTCGAGGGACTCGGTCTCGCTCAGGCCGCCGTACTGGAAGTCCTTCGAGTTGAGCTTTACCGAGACGGGTACGGCAGGGCCGACGGCCTCGCGTACGGCGGTGACGGTCTCCAGCAGGGCTCGGCGGCGGCCCGCCCGGGTGCGGCCGTAGTGGTCGTCGCGGGTGTTGGCGAGTGGGGAGAGGAACTGGGAGAGGAGGTAGCCGTGTGCGGCGTGGATCTGGATTCCGTCGAAGCCTGCGGCGATGGCGAGTTCGGCGGTGCGGGCGAAGTCGCGGATGAGTGCCTGGATGCGCTGGGCGGTCAGTTCGCGTGGGGTGCGCAGGTTGTAGCCGGGGACGGGTTCGCGGGTGGCCGAGGGGGCCA
>NZ_JAINFC010001045.1 GCF_020740835.1 Streptomyces sp. UNOC14_S4 | reverse complement strand
CTGTGCCCCTCGCGGCCCGGCAGCCCCACCGAGATCCCCGCCGCCGACTACGACGTCGCCGTCTTCGAGAACCGCTTCCCCTCCCTCGCCGGGGACGCCGGGCGCTGCGAGGTCGTCTGCTTCACCCCCGACCACGACGCCTCCTTCGCCGACCTGGGCGAGGAGCACGCCGCCCTGGTCGTCGCCGCCTGGACCGACCGCACGGCCGAACTCTCCCGACTGCCCTCCGTGGCCCAGGTCTTCTGCTTCGAGAACCGCGGCCGGGAGATCGGCGTGACCCTCGGGCACCCGCACGGCCAGATCTACGCCTACCCGTTCGTCACCCCGCGTACCGAGCGCATGCTCGAATCGGCCGCCGCGCACCACCGGCGGACCGGCGGCGGGAACCTCTTCGACGCCACCGTGGCCGCCGAACGCGCCGACGGCCGCCGGATCGTGCTCGACACCGACCACTGGACGGCCTTCGTGCCGTACGCGGCCCACTGGCCGTACGAGGTGCACCTCCACCCCCGGCGCAGGGTGCCCGACCTGCCCGCGCTGGACGGCGCGGCGCGCACCGCCCTTCCACAGGTCTACCTGGAACTCCTGCGGCGCTTCGACCGGATCTTCGAGAAGAGGGAGGGGG
>NZ_JAINFC010001044.1 GCF_020740835.1 Streptomyces sp. UNOC14_S4 | reverse complement strand
CCCCACCCCCGAGCGTGCCGAAGAGGTGCGCGAGTGCCTCCGGCTCGCGGAGTCCGTCGACGAGGCGGCCCGCGAAGGCGGCAGGCTGCGTGCCTTCCTCCTCGCCGACCTCGCCCGCTACCGCGCCGCCCTGCCCGGTGCCGCCGCCGGCTACACAGAGCGGCTCCAGGACGCCCTCGCCGCGGGCTACCAGCCCCACGCGGACGACCTGGCGGCACTGCGGGCGCTCTGTTCGGGACCCTCCGGCGGCGCCGAGGCCGACCGCCGCCGCGCGTTGCTGCACCGCTGCGAGCACCTCGCCGAGCTCGCCGTGCGGGCACGGCTGGCCGAGCGCGCGGTGACGGCGGGCGCGGTGCCCGCCTCCCGGCCGCAGCCGGGTCGTGCGCGGCTGCTCGCCCTGCCGGGCGGCCGGGCGGCGGGCGCGGCTGTGACGGGCGCGCCGACGGCCGCCGTGGCGGCCCTGGCGGCATCGGGGGAGCCGGGGGAGCGGAGTTCCCTCGCCGAGGTGAAATGCGAACTGAAGACCGAACGGGAGTCGGGAATGAAGTCGGGATCCATGGGAGAGCGGAAGTCCGAGCCGAAGCCCGCTCCGAAACCGGCGCCCGATCCGGCCCCGGCCGCCCCCAGGC
>NZ_JAINFC010001043.1 GCF_020740835.1 Streptomyces sp. UNOC14_S4 | reverse complement strand
CCCTACCGGACGGCCGCGGGGGTGACCGGGGAGGTACGCGGCTACCACCCGGGGCGGAAGATCCGCGTCACCCACGGCACCACCACCCTCCAGACCGCCCTCGCCCCCACCGCCGACGGAGCCCGCACGATGCTCCGCTTCCATCAGGAGCACCTGGCGAGCGCCGAAGAGCGCGAACAGCGGCGGGCGCACTGGCAAGGTGTCATGGACCAGGTCGCTGCCGTCCTCGACCGGCGGTGACGGCGGCCGGTGGCCGTGACCCGCCCGTCTACTCGCCGTCGTCCAGCCGGAAGCCGACCCTGAGCCCCACTTGGTAGTGCCCGATCCCGCCCTCGACGATGTGCCCTCTGATCTGGCCGACCTCGAACCAGTCAAGGTGCCTCAGCGTCCGGGACGCACGTGCCAGCGCGTTGCGAATGGCTTCGTCCACGCTGTCCGGGGACGAGCCGACGATCTCGGTGACGCGGTAGGTGTGGTGGGTCATGGACACCACGCTCGCGCACGGTCCGCCGGGCCGCGAGGCGAGCGCCGCCGTTGGCGGCACCACGGCCCCGCGCCGCTCCCGTACCGCCGCACCAGCCACCCCGCCACCACCGCTGCCGCCGCCACCGCGTACGCCGCCGTCCCCAGC
>NZ_JAINFC010001042.1 GCF_020740835.1 Streptomyces sp. UNOC14_S4 | reverse complement strand
CACCCGTTCCCGGGCCTGTTGCCCCTTCGGCGTCAGCCCGCCTCCCTGCGCGTACCTCATGAACACGGCATACCGCAGGGATCACGAGCCGTCACGACCAGCCGCTATCGCGAGTTCAACCTCAGTAGTGGTAGACGGTCTGGTACGGCGGGAAGTCGTGCGGGAGTAACCGCCAGGCACAGCCAGCCCGCACCCAGTACGCGAGCGCGTCGATGATCTCCCGGCGTGAGTGCTTCGGCGGCCTCACACCCGGTTTCGGTGGCGGCACCAGTGGTGCCAGCACCGCCCATTCCACATCGGACAGATCCGTCGAATACGCACGCCGCACCCCGGACATCCCGCCCCCCCTTCAGCGCAGGGACTACCAACTCGCCTGCCCTGAAGGGGGCTTCTCAGACATCCACTAGCCACAACGAAAAGGTATAAGAAATGAATGCACCGCACCGTTATGCGCCGTTGCTCGCCGTCTTGGCCGCATCATGCGCCCTAATCCTCCCGGCCACCCCTCAATCTGCTTCGGCCATCTCAGGTGGGCTGGGGCCTTCCCAGAGGCTTGCGGATAAACTTCCGTATGTTATCTCCATGGGTGATTCTTATATTTCTGGAGAGGCTGGTAGATGGATGGGGAACGGGCAGGGGGTGGGAA
>NZ_JAINFC010001041.1 GCF_020740835.1 Streptomyces sp. UNOC14_S4 | reverse complement strand
GGGCGCCGGCGCGCATGTCGGTGGGGGCGGCGGTGCTGATCACGGGGCTGGGTGCGGTGGCGGACCGTATCGCCGGGCGGCGCGGATTCTGGCTTGAGAACGCGCACATGCCGTCCTTCGGCGCGCACGAGCACCACAGCCGCGCCCGCGCGCAGGCCAGGGAGGCGGTGGAGGAGGCAGGGCTGGCCCGTTTCGCCCTGGATGAGATCCCTTTCGCCCGGGCGCACCCGGGGTGTGCGCGGCCCAACGCCCTGCAGGCGTCGGTCATGCAAGACCTGCCGCCCCTGGCAGCCGCGCAGGGGGCGGGCATCATGGTGGTCACCGATGCCACCGGGGCGGGCAAGAGCGTGGCGGCGCTGGAGGCGGCGCGTGTCTTCACCGCGCACTGCGGCACGCAGGGGCTGTTGTGGCTGCTGCCGACCACCGCGACCGCGGACGCGGCGTACGAGATGCTGGACGGCTACGTGCGCGCCCACCGGCCCGAGCGGGCGCCGGTGACCCTGGTGCACAGCCACAGCTGGCTGAACGCCGCCTACACCGACCCCTCCCTCACCCCCCGCAGCCATGAGCCCGCGGCGGACGGGGAGCGGCAGCGGGACGGCCGGCCGGAAACCAGCCCGGACTACGGAGAAGAAGACGGGGGCGGGG
>NZ_JAINFC010001040.1 GCF_020740835.1 Streptomyces sp. UNOC14_S4 | reverse complement strand
GGCTCCGCCCGCCGCCGCACCAAGCGCGGCACGGCGGCCCAGGAGAAACCCAGGCCCCTGCCGGTGCCCCGGCACCGCATCGGCCCCGTCCTGCAGGCCCTGCTGCTGCTCGGCCGCCGCTCCGGCCCCGCCGCGCTCGGCGGGCGCCTCGACGCCCTCGTGTACGCCGCGGAGGCCCTCTCCCCAGCCGGGCGCTCGGCCCTCGGCCGGGCCGCGGCCCTCACCGACGGGCAGGCGCGCGCCCTCCCCGACCCCGCCTGGTGGGCCGCCCACCTGCTCGGCGAAACGCTGCTGCGCGTCCCCGACGCCGCCCCCTACCTCGGCACCCTGCGGCTGCTCGCCGAGCGGATCACCGCCCGCTCGGTCGACCTCGGCGGTTTCGACAGCGACGCGCGGGGCGCCCTGGGCGGCCTCGCCGAGTTCGGCCCCTGGTTCTGGCTCCGGCTGCCCCTCGGCCTCGCCGACCGCCTCGACCTGCTGCGCCGCCTGCTCCCCGCCGACGGGCCGCCGCCGGGCGCCACCCAGCCGCACGGCCCGTCGGCGCAGATCCAGCCGCACTCCGGCGCGCAGGCGCTCCCCGCCGACCGCTTCCTGCCCGCCGTGGCGACGGTCCTCGCCGAGGACCCGTGTGCCGCGCAGCCCCTCGTCTGC
>NZ_JAINFC010000104.1 GCF_020740835.1 Streptomyces sp. UNOC14_S4 | reverse complement strand
GTGGTGGGGCGAAAGCCCGCTCGCGGGCGATCTGTTCAGCGATGGTGGGCGCCTCCGGCATCTTGCGGTTAGGCGGTTGCGGATGATCCCGGCGGCGGAATGCACATGCGACGGCAGCCCGCCCGTCAGCGCCTCCCGCACCTCCGCCACGCAGGCACCGCGCTGGAACCACTCACCGGCCAGCGGGGCGAGCCCGGCGATGTCCGACCCGGTCAGACGCAGTCGCCGCTCCGTCCGGGAGACGGAGGTGAGGACGTAGGCGCCTGACTGAACATACTCCGGAGGCAAGGTGACTACGGGGTCGGGCACGGACACAGGCTCGGGATCAGGCACAGGCACAGGCACAGGCTCGGGGTCCGGATCAGGCTCAGGCTCGGGGTCCGGATCAGGCTCAGGCTCGGGGTCCGGATCAGGCTCAGGCTCGGGGTCCGGATCAGGCTCAGGCTCGGGATCAGGCTCCGCTTCCGGTACACGTGCACGTACACGTTCCGGAGCCGTCCCCTCCTCCCGCTCGGGCGGCACGGCGGGTTGGGGAGGTTGGTAAGTCTTCTCCCCATCGTCTTTGTAAGGGTAGTCGCCGACCGACCGGCCACCCGGCTCACCGACCGCCGGATTCCCGGGACTCGGTGACTGCGCGGCGCGAGCCGCAGCCGCCTCCCCGGCGTCGAGAGGTTCGCCGGAGACGAGCTGGACGGTGACCCACCGGCCGCGCTCCCTCTGCTCGCGCCACTCGTGGAGGTACCCGGCGGAGGCCAGCTCCCGCTTGGCGCGGATGAAGCCGGTGTTCTTGATCCCGGCCCGTCGGGCGACCTCCCACAGCGGGATGTTGACGCCGGGCGGTAGGGATAACGCCCAGATCAGCAGGCGTACGGCGTCCGAGGACAGCCCACCATGTCGGATGATGTCGTTGGCAACCCGCGTGAAACCGTGCGCGGGCGCGATAGCATGCCGAAGCATCCCGGTTCTTTCTCTTGGTTCTTACCGGGTACTGACCCCTGGTGGTGCTGTGAACACCCCAGGGGTCGCCCTGCGTTCGGCACAAGACGACCCGTTCTCCCGTCACCGTAGAGCACAATTGCCGTGACGGCGCATCCACTTGCGTCAGATCCCACGATTGGGTAATGAACGCCTGGAGGGGCACCCGTGCTGATGGAAGCGTTGACAACCCTGGCAGCGGCAGGCGGCGGTGCGGTGGCGAAGGCCGCGGGTACGGACGCGTGGTACGGCGTATGGCGCAGAGTCGCCGACCTCAACCTTCCCAACTCACCTTCCCTGAAATCCTGGAGCTCGAAATCGCCCGTCCGGAGCAAGGGACCGGGCACCAGAAGCTGACCCTGGAGCATCGCCCTAAACGTCCCCACCTCCGACGGCACCAAAAGAACCGACCCACCGGTTGGCATTTCAGCGCCACCCCTCGCGCCAAGTTCCACCCGACCGAACCCTCGCTCCCGGAACGCCCGCGCGTTCGATCACAAATAGCCACAACCGACTTGGCCTGATTGCCAATCTCCCTACAACTCCCTCCACTTGGGAAGATGTGTCCCCGACCCAAAAGCCCAGGAGGCTGTATGGGCACATCAATCACAACCGGTGCCGGACGTCGCACCGACCACGCGGGGTGGATATATCTGGAGCTCGTGGGCGACCCCTACGAACGGGGCCGCCAGCACGGCCATCTCCTCGCGCACGAGCTGGAACATGCCCTCACCTCGGCCGACTTCATGGCCCGCTGGGACACCGGAGAAGGGCTGCGCTACTTCGCCGACCACATCGGGGATGCCTTCGCTCCGCTCGACGAGGAGTATGCCGAGGAAATCCAGGGCATCGTGGCGGGCGCCGCAGTACGACTGGCTCAAGGGACGGATGAGGAGCCGGGCGTCACACCACTGGACGCTCATGCCGCTGCCCGCCGAGAAAGCCTGATCCGCACACACCACTGAAGTAGCGAAGTGAGGAGTACGGCCATGTCCGCTGCCGCCATCACCGCACAGGAACTCCACTCGCGCTATCAGAACACCTTCGGCCGGGTGGGCGGCTATCTGCCCAGGAACCCGCTCGCCATCGACGAGTTCCAGAAGAGCCTCGCCCCGCGGGCCGTCGACCTCAAGGACGACCTCGCCAAGAGTGTGCGGGAATTCGCCGAGTTCATCCACTCCGACGGCATCGCCCGGATGTACGTCTCGCAGATGATCGACGAGGTTCCGGAGGAACACCGGCACATCCGCAGCATCGACGACCTGATCCAGTACCTCAACGTCGTCGTCGGCTGGGCGCCGTCGTACGACCGCGACCCGCAGAAGCTGATCGCCCTGCCGATGTCCGCGCTCTTCGGCTATATGCGGCTGACGAAGTCGGGTCACGTCGCGTTCCGGCTCCCGCAGTTCAACGACGCGCTCCGCAAGGTGATGGACACGTGGTATCAGTACCTGAACAGCGCGGAGAGCACGCACGTGCTCAACACCCGGAACTGGTTCTCCCAGCCGGCCATCGAGCTCAACAAGCTCTACGAGTACGAGTGCTGGGACCACCGCGGCGAGGACTACTGGGGCTTCACCTCCTTCAACGACTTCTTCCACCGCCGCATCAAACTGGACGAATTCCGGCAGCTCGCGGGCGAAGGCGACCCCTCGGTCATCACCGCGCCCGCCGACGGCACGGTGTACAACATGGCGCGCGGCGTGGCCCGCAGCGACGAGTTCTGGCTGAAGGAGGTGTACTCGCTGGAGAACATGCTGTGGGGCCCGCAGTGCGGCAGCGAGTACGTCAGCAAATTCGTCGGCGGCGACGTTTACCAGTCGTTCCTCTCCGTCAACAGCTTCCACCGCTGGAATGTCCCGGTGGACGGCACGATCAAGCACCTGGAGAAGGTCCCGGGCCTCATGTTCAGCCACCTGGAGATGGAGCGCCCCGACCCGACCACGTACACCAGCTCGCAGAGCTACCAGGCCAATGTCAACACCCGCGGCCTGGCCTTCATCGAGTGCGGCCCCGAGCTGGGCAACCGCATGGTGTGCCAGGTGGTCATCGGCATGGAGGAGGTCTCCTCCATCGACTGGTCCGTCAAGGTGGGCGACCAGGTCCACCGGGGCCAGGAGCTCGGCTACTTCAGCTACGGCGGCTCCAGCATGGCCCTGGTCTTCGAGCAGGGCATCGTGAACGAGTTCACGGTCCCGCAGAACGACCCGCACACGCACCCGGACGACGGCCCGACGGTCTTCGTACGGTCGCAGATCGCGCGGGCCAGCTGAAGCCTGACGCGTAGTTCGTCCTCGTAGCAGCAGCACGACGTACGGAAACGTCTCGGGCCTCGGGCGGACCGGGGCCCGAGACGTTTCCGCCGGAGTGGCTGCCCGAAGTCGGGTCCTCCGGCTTACCCTGGCCTTCCAGCCACGGCCACCCCTTCGGGAGGCGTCATGGGGTTCATAGTCTTGATCTTCTTGGGCATCGTATTGGCCCTGCTCTGGAAGTGGATCGGCTCGGACAGGGTGGAACGAACCGCCAGGGTCATCAGGTCCCAATTCGACCCACCGCCCTCGCCCGAGAAGAAGTCGGCGAAACCACACCCGTCGTCATCGGGAGGAGGGCGAGCAGTGGCCCCGGGGAATGTCACGGGAACACCCCAACGGAAGAAGCCACCGGCGTCGCCCTCGCGCAACACCACCGGCAGCAGCTCCGACGACCGGCCCAGTAGCCACAGCAGTGACGCCGAGCCGTACCAGGTCCCCACGGCCGATGTTCCTCCGCAGCCCTCGTACGACACCACCGGCAGCAGCTCCAACCGGCCCAGTAGCCCCAGCAGCAGCACCGGGCCGCACCAGGCCCCCACGGCCGACGTTCCACCGCAGCCCGGCTACGACTACAACAGTGGGAGCGGCAGCTACTCCAGCGGCCACCATCATGGCGGTCACGACCATGGCAGCAGCGGCTATCACTCTCACTACGGCAGCGGTAGCCACCACCACTCCAGTGACAGCGGCTCCAGCTCAAGCTCCAGCTCCAGCTCCGACTCCAGCTCCAGCTCCAGCAGCTCGGGCAGCAGTGACAGCGGGAGTTCCAGCAGCGGTGGCGACTTCGGCTACTGACCGCTCACAGCCCCGCCCCATGCGCTGCCTGGCAGTGATCCCGGGCCGCCCTCCCTCCGGAACAGCGCGGCCCAGAGGAAAGGTTCGCCGAAGCGGGGCGACTCGGGCGGCTCGTCGCGCATGCGGCGGAGTTCGACCTCCGTCAGGTCGGAGAAGATCCGCCGCAGGGATTCCGGGGTGTACGCGAGACCGCCCTGGAGACGGGACCGGCGGTAGAACTCGGCATCGGGGAATTCGGAACCCATCGACCCCGCCGCGAAGCAGGCAAGAGCGAAATGCCCGCCCGGCGCGAGGGCGCGGTCGAGGAGACCGAGGTAGCTCACGCGCCGGTGCGGCGGCAGATGATGGAAGCAGCCCGAGTCGTAGATCAGGTCGTACGGGCCGCCGAGCCGCCGAGTGTCGGCGAGGGCGAAGGCGTCACCGACCTGGAACCGGATCTCCGCCCCCGCCTCGCGGACACGCTCCTCCGCCCAGGCCACGGCCTCCGGGGAGAGGTCGACGGCATCGACCTCGAAACCCAGCGAGGCGAGGTACAGCGCGTTGCGTCCCGGCCCGCACCCGAGGTCGAGGGCACGCCCCGGCGCGATCAGGCCACGGTCGAGGTATGAGGCCAGGTTCTCGTCCGGCTTCGCCACGAAGAACGGAACCGGCTTGGAACGGTCCGTGTAGAAACCGTCCCACCAGGCGGCTCCCCCAGCGGTCCAGCGATCGGCATCGGGCGCGAACAACCCGTCCAGGAGCCTGAGTACGTCGTCCACCGTGCGGATGTCCCGATCCACGGGAGCCCCCTTTCCTCCTGTGGGAAACCCTAGGCCGGGAACGGATGAATGCCCAGGTCACAGGCCATGCACCGGGCAGCTGTCCGCCCCCGTGCACGGCCCCGCCGAAGAACGCGGCCCCGGGGCCACGGCTGTGGACGAACGGTCGCGTCGACCCTCACCGGAGGCCGCCGGGAGGCCGTTCCGCCAAGCCCTGACCCGTGATTTTTCACCCCATCAGTCGCCGATCCCGTCCTCGGTCATGCGGGCCCAGTGAACGGCGCGGCAGTGCTCGGTGAGCTCCTTGCTGAGTCGCTGCTCCGCGGCGCGGTCCTCCCGTAGCCCCGCGCGCCACGCGGCCGTGGCGAGGACGGCACAGGTCTCGCAGGCGGACTTCCAGACGCGCGGAGTGGTCGGCGGGCCGGACGAGTGCGGCAGGGGAATGGGCGGCATCATCGGCGGGATCAGCACGACGTGTACCTCCCGTGTACCAGGGCAACCCCTCGCTCTGTCAAGCGATACGTCATGCGTTCTCCCCTTCGTGTGTTCCACCCTTGTGTGGCGGGCAACTCCTGTTGTGGGGCACCAGAGTTGCCGTATGCACACGGCACCTGCCAGGGGGTTTGCCGTAACTCTCGGGAAGTTAAAGGAAGGGGCCCCGCACATGACCGTTGAGGCGGACCGGCCGGACCCGACCGCGAGCATGCTGGCGTTCTTCGGCTCGGAGGTACTGCGGCTGCGCACGAAGGCAGGCTGGTCACAGGAGAAGACCGCCCACGAGGCTCGCTCGACGCACGCGATGATCAGCTACGTCGAGAACGCGAAGCGGGTTCCTTCGAAGGAGCTGGCGGACGGGCTGGACGTGGCTTTCAGGACGGACGGGCACTTCGGGCGGCTGCATCCGCTGGTGATGCGGTACGCGTATCCGAAGTGGTTCGTTCGGTACGTGGAGTTGGAGCAGGAGGCGACCCGTATTCGATCATTCCAGGCTCAGATGATCCCCGGCCTGTTGCAGACCGAGGACTACGCTCGGGCTCTGTTCGAAGCGGTACGACCCGACAATCTGGACGGCCTTGTCGCAGCCCGAATGACACGGCAAACCCTGCTCGAACACGGCCTGCGATGCTGGTTCATCGTGGACGAGCCCGCACTTGACCGCCTCATCGGCGGCGAGGCTGTGATGCGGGATCAGTTGAAGCGACTACTGGCGGCCGGACAGGAACCACGCATCGTGATCCAGGTAATCCCGCGCACCGTTCCTGCACACGCCGGACTGACCGGCCCATTCACGCTCTTGAGCTTCGACGAAGGCGCAGACGTGCTGCACGTGGACGGCTTCTCCCAAGGCCGCACCACAGCGGATACAAGCGAGGTGGACGAAGCGGTGCACGCCTATGATCTTCTCCGCGCAGTGGCCCTGTCCCCCAAGGACTCCGCAGACCTGATCAGAACGCATCTGAAGGAGCTAGGCCCATGACCGCTACTTGGCAGAAAAGCAGCTACAGCAGCCCCAACGGGGGCGAATGCATCGAGATAGCCGACAACATACCCGGCGCCATACCCCTCCGCGACAGCAAAACCCCGCACGGCCCCGCACTCCGCCTCCCGCCAGCCGCATGGACCGCTTTCATCGGCGAACTCAAGCACAAGGAACTCACCGTCTCTTGACGCTTCAGGCGAGAGCCCCGACGCGGGCTGCGAACGCGCACACGCCAGGGAGAGTGCGGTCGTGCCGCATCAAACCAGCAGCCATGGTGCGTACGGAGCCCCGGCGGACCTCCTGCGGTGCGGCGTCCTCGGCAGCCAGGAGTGCGCGGTAGCAACGGTCAGGATTGCCCCATTGGTCGAAGGCGCGGGCGACGTCGATCCAGTACCGGGCCTGGCGTTCGGTGGTCGGGAGCGCGACGACGCATCGGGTCGTCCCCCTCTTCGCCGAACAGGGCCTGCGCGCTCACCCTGGTGGTGCCGACGAGCCGCTGGTCCTGTACCACCCGGCTCGATCACGCCCAGGGGATGTTCACCCAAGGGCTGCCCGGATCCGTCGTGAGCATTCCGTGCGCCTCGACGCTTTCCTGGTACCAGGTGCCGAACTCCTCCTCGTCGAAGTGGAGGCAGCGGCCCAGGATGTAGCCTGCCGCGAAGTCTTCCCACGAGCGGTAGACGTCCTGGCTGTTCCGGCCCGCCCGGACGATGGCCGACTCGGCCTCGGCGAGGTCGCAGTAACCCGATGCCAGTCCCCAGCGCGCCATGCCGGAGGCCCGGCCGTAGTCCCAGGCGAGCACTGAGCGCACCTGCTTGCCGTCGGCGAGTATCCCGTCCGCCCGGAAGCGCGATTCGTAGCGCGTGATACGTCCGATGAGCTGATGGAGGAGCCGGACCTCGGCGTCCGCCTCGGGGCCGTCGGGGTCGGAGCCGGCCCGCTCGGCGTTGTGCCGCAGGACGCGTTCGGTGGCGCCCCGCCAGTACGGGGCGTCGACCGCCCCGCCGTAACGCCGCGCGAGCCCTCTCCGTATGCTCAGCACGAATTCCCAGGCACTGCTGGTCATTTCCGCTTGGAGTAGATCGGTCTGGCAGGCAAACCACTTCTCTCGGCTCGTCACTCCCCACCACCGTTCGAGCCTCTTGCGTTCCCGTACGAACCCTTTGCCGTGCCCCAGGGAGTTCCAGATCTCGTTGTTCTTCACGAACAACAGCGCCGCACAGGCCATGCCATGCGCGACTGGCCCCTGGACCGGCCCTCCGATCCGCAGCGTGCGGATGGACATCGGTGGCGGCTCCGGTGCCTCCCGGGCGTGCGCGGCCCACAGGTCCCGGTCCGCCGGTGTCGCGGGAAAGAACGCCTCGCACGGCGTTCCGGGATTGATGGCGAGCCAGGCGTTGGGGCGAGGCCAGTATTCGACGATCGTGGCCAGGTCGTCCATGTAGAAGACAGGGTCCGGAGCGGGAGCCGACAGCATCCCCGGAGTGAAATACGCGTAGCACTCGGTGCGGGTGCGGGGCTCCCAGTAGACGCTGGCGAGGACCTTCCCCGGATTGGCCTCGGCGATCCCGCGGGGCATGGCGTGATAGAGGTCCGTACTGGCGAGGACATCGAGATAAGCGTCCCAGTCGCCCTGCGCCTTGGCCTGGTAGAGCCGCCATTCGACATCCGTGGGCGCTTCCCACTGCGGTATCTCTTGCGGTTGCCCTCCGGCGCCTTGACCACCCAATGGACCTGTGGCGGCCGGCTTCTTCCCTATCCCCATGACCTGGCACTTTACCGACCGCCGCAGCAGGCACCGGACGGCAAACCTCTGGTCCAGCGCCTCAGGCCACGGCCTCCGTCACCGCCCGGCCCGGGAGCGGGCTGGAGTAGACGACGCTCGTGGTGACGGGGCCCAGTGCGGCGATGCGGCCCGTGGTGCGTTCGAGGTCACGCATGGAGCGGGCGACGACCTTGAGGACGAAGCAGTCCTCGCCCGTCACATGGTGGGCCTCGATGATCTCGGGAGTGGTGTCGAGCAGGTCGTGGAAGGGCTTGTAGTTGCCGTTGGGGTAACGGAGACGGACGAAGGCCAGGACATCGAGGCCCAGGCTCTCGGGGCTCACGTCGGCGGAGTAACCGGAGATGACACCGCTCTCCTCCAGCCGCCGGACCCGTTCGGTGACGGCGCTCGGCGACATCGAGACGGCGCGGGCGAGCTCGGCGTAGCTGGCGCGCCCGTTGCGCTGGAGGGCGTCCAGGATGCGTATGTCGGTGGCGTCGAGGGAATCAGCGGCCATGGCGGATTGATACCACGGTTTCCACGGCGGGAGGCGGCGAGGGGCGTGGATCGCCGCTTCTGCGGGGAAGCCGGGAGCCGTAGCGTCTTGGGCATGACGACGACCCAGTTCAGCGCCGCTCTCCGGGTACCCCCGGCCGCACCCGCCACCGCGGCCGCCTTCTTCGCCGCCCGGCTCTCGTTCGAGACGGACGTGTCCGATGTCCGCGCGTCGCTGGAGTCGGGCGACGCGGGCTTCGTCCTCGTCGACTCGCGGTCGGACGCGGCGTGGACACAGGGGCATGTACCCGGCGCGGTCCACCTGCCGACCGCCGACATCCCGGCGTCCGCCGTACGGCTCCTGGACCCGGCGGTGCCGGTCATCACGTACTGCTGGGGCCCCGGCTGCAATGGCGCGACGCGGGCGGCGCTGGCCCTGGCGCGGCTCGGCTTCCAGGTCAAGGAGATGATCGGCGGCATCGAGTACTGGACCAGGGAGGGGTTCCCCGTCGAGGGGCCGGACGGTCTGGTGCACCAGACCCCCGATCCGTTGACGGCGCCGGTCGGCGCCGGGGGCGCGTACTGCGGTTGCTGAGCGCGGCGGTCCGGCGTGGATTTCGCAGGGCCTTGATGCCAGGGATCAATCGGGTAGTTGGTAAACGATCACCGTGATTCCGTGAGCCGCGATCGTGGGCGCAAGGGCAGCCTCCACCTCAGCCCACTCCAGGCCGCCGAGGCCTGCGGCGATCCGGGGCATGGCGATACGGCGGATTCCTTGCGTTTCGGCGTGGTCCAGCATGAGGTTGACGGACGAGACCACCGCCGGTATTTCCGCGCACTTACGCCAGTGAGCCTGCGTGCCCAGGTTGTAGATCCAACGGCCGCCCGTCCGCCAGGGGAAGACATCGCCTGGGGTGAACTCGCCCGCGCGGCACAGCGCCTTGTACTCCTCGTACATCCGAGGCCAGCGGCGTTTGAACTCGACGGCTATGCCCTTCCCCATGGCGCCTGCACAGTTGCAGCCATGCGCGAGAGCATCCGCGTCCTCAGCCGTGAAAAGGTCACCGATACGAAACTCGAACCCCTTCCCCGCTCCGCTTCCCATATCCACCCTGCATTCCCATCAAGATGCGTCACTGAACTCATGAGCCATGACCCAGTAGTCGTACTCTTCGGTCGTCACGCCGCACATTCGCCGCCCGTCGATCGACATTGCGATGAACTCGGGCGACCCATGATTGGTCAGGCTTGAAGCCAGCTCAACCCCGTCCACCCAGCGCACACGAGCCCAGCCAAATTCTGAAATACCAGGACCGGCGACCGTAATGAGGAAAGATCCATCGTCTGCGAAAACACTCATCCGCAACGCGTGCCGAAACCACTGGCGATCCACCTCCACCAGAGCGTCGGGGTCGGCCTGGCCGATCTTCTCAACAGGCTCGGCCCAGATGTGCGCCACAACGCTCCACGCGTCAAGCACCGTAGGGATGTCACGTGGCGCCGGAACATCGATCAGCGTCAGCCCGCTGCCCACGATCTTCTGCAGCCAAGCCTCTTTGCTCATCTTCATCAATCTTCACTCCTTGTAGAAGAAATGGTGATCGCCTCCGGGCTTATCAATTTTCGCATACCTCTCCATACTCCCATAGCCCTCCCGAGTGTTATCCCAGCCCAAGTTCACGAAGTTGCGCACCTCGTCACCCTTCGCCGCTCCGGCATGAAAATGCAAGCCCGCAGGATCATGCGTGTGCTCAACGATCACCTTGGAGCCTTCATTCGTTTCGAACTGCCTAAAATTCCCCCAGTGCGTCCTGTCGGGCGAATACGTATAGCCGGGCATGTGCTTCATTTCTTTGTCGCCGACAACTTGCCATTCCGCCAGCGGGGTCTCTCCGTAGGGGATTCCCGCCACGTCAAAGGCAGCTCTCTCCGCGGCTTCCCTCGAATCAAATGGATTGGAATGCTCCCCAAGCGGTTTGCAGCCAGCCAGTCCAAACGGATCAGCCCACGTCACCGGGTTATGGATGTACGCCACCGGATTCGGCGCCGGAGCCAGCCCCAACGGGTCCGCCGACGTATAGCGCGCCGTCGCCGGGTCGTAGTGGCGGTGGAGGTTGTAGTGGAGGCCCGTCTCCGGGTCGAAGTACTGGCCCGGGAAGCGGAGAGGGGTGTAGGCCGTGCTCCCGCGTGGCCAGGCCGTGGCGCCCCAGAGGGTCGCGCGGGCCTGCCAGGCGATGTCGCCGTGCTCGTCGACGAGTTCCGTCGGGGTGCCGATGAGGTCCGTGACGATCGCGAAGAAGCGGCTGTCCACCTCACGTTGCGGGGCGTCCGCCGCTGATATGCGTTCGGTCTGGGCTATCGGGTGCAGGCCGTCGTGGTCCCAGGTCAGGGTGACCGGGTTCGGCAGGGTCGCCGATTCCGTCGTCTGCTCGATGAGCATGGGGCCGGACCAGGTGAAGGTGACGCGCTCCGCCACCTCGCCCGCCGCGTCCAGGCGTTCCTTCGCCACACGGCGGCCCAGCGGGTCGTACGCGTAGCGCCAGCGCGTGCCGTCCGGAGTGGTGACGGCAGTGACGCGGTCCTCCGCGTCCCATTCGTAGCGCCACACATCCGGCTTGCGCGACAGGCGCGTCACACTCCGCAGTACGACACGGCCTTGCGCGTCGTGTTCGTAGCGAACGCGGCCCGCGCGGGTGATACGGGTTCCCGTGTAGACGCGCGAGCCTGCCGCGTCCGTGCCCGGGTGGTCCGGCGGCCACTCCGCCGCCGTCTGGTTGCCCGCCGCGTCGTAGGCGTATCGCTCGCTCCAGTCGGCAGCGTCCACGGCAGTGACGCGGCCCACCGCGTCCAGGTCGAAGGTGCGGTCACCGGCCGACGTGACCGCACCGTCCCGGCGGTACGTGTACGCGCGGGACTGTACGACCTCGTCCGTACCCCTCATCCTCAGCGTCTGGGAGCTCAGCCTTCCCGTCGGTTCCCATGCCTGGGACAGCGTCAGGTCCGCGCCGAAGTGGCGTGCCACCTCGCGGCCCGCCGCGTCGTACTCCATCGCGAACGTGTGGCCCGATGCCGTCAGGGACGTACGGCGTCCCGCCGCGTCGTACGTCCACGAGCTCACCGCACCCGACGGGGTGACCCGGCGCCGCGGGCGGCCCAGTTCGTCGTAGGCGAAGGTCAGGGTGCGGCCTTCGTACGTCTCCGCTTTCACGCGGCCCAGGCGGTCACGGCCGTACAGCAGCACTCCATCCGGACCCGCCGCCTCGGTCAGGCGGCCCGCCGCGTCGTGCGTGTAGGTCGTGACCGCACCGGCCGCGTCCTTGCGGATCACCTGTCCCAGGGCGTCCCGCTCGTATGCGACCGTCTGGCCCAGCGCGTTCGTACGCGCCGCGAGCCGACCGGCGGAGTCGTACGCGTACGTGAGCGTCCGGCCGTCGAAGTCCGTCTCCGTCGCCAGACGGCCCGCCTCGTCGTATGCGTATGTCCACGTCAGCCCCTGCGGGTTCATCACTTCCGTCAGCCGCAGCGCCGCGTCGTGGGTGAACTCGTAGCGCACGCCGTCCGGGTCCGTGCGGGCGGTGAGCAGGTCGAAGTGGGTGTACTCGTAGCGTGTCTCCCCGCCGAGGGCATCGATGTGCGTGACGCAGTTGCCCTCCCCGTCGTACGTCCATCGCTGCTCCGCGCCGTCCGGGGAGATCCGGCGCGCCAACCGGCCCTCTGTCGTCCATGCGAAGCGCGTCGTCGCGCCCATCGGGTCGATGACGGCCGTCACGCGGCCGAACGCGTCGCGGCGGTAGGTGGTGGTGCCGCCGAGCGAGTCCGTCACCTCCGTGACCAGCCCGGCGGCGTCGCACCGTACGTGTGTGGTGTTGCCGAGCGCGTCGGTGATCGCGGCGGGGTGTGCGGAGGCGTCGTACGTGTAGTGGGTGGTCGCGCCCGTCGGGTCCGTCGCGGACGTACGGTTTCCGTTGCTGTCGTACGTCTGGCGCCATACCGCGCCATCGGCGTGCGTCACCGTCTCCGGCCCGCCCGAGGCACCGTACGCCGCCGTCGCCGAGCGGCCGTCGGGACGGATCACCGACAGGGGCCGACCGTCCTCGTCGTAGTGGAACTCCGTCGTGTGCCCGAGCGCGTCCGTACGGGAGAGCAGCCGGTCGTAGCGGTCCCACCGCGTGCGGGTGACGGCACCGTCCGGGCCGATCCGTTCCACGGCCTGGAGGCGCGCGTTGAAGACGTGGCGCGTCACGTGGCCCGCCGCGTCGGTCACCGCTGTGACTCGCAGGCCCGTCTCCGGGTCGGGGTCGCCGTACGCGATCGTGGCCCGCATGTGGCCTTCGGTGCCGGACTCGAAGACGCAGCGGCCCCGTTCGTCGTAGACGTAGTCGTAGTGACGGTCGTTGCGGTCGGTCCAAGAGGTGACCCGGCCGTGCTCGTCGTAGGCGAACCGCATGGGCAGACCGGAGGAGTTGACGACCTCGGTCAGATCGCCGTCGGTGTAGCCGTAGCGGATCAGCTCCGTCTCGTCCGCGCCTTCCGCCGTCACCAGGTGGAGCGCGGTGATGCGGCCCGCTTCCGTGGTGATGCGGATGCGGGCGCCGCAGTCGCGGGCGATGGCGGTCGGCGTCCCGTCGGGCGCGTACTCGAAGGTGATCGTGTGGCCGGTGCGGTCCGCGATACGGGAGAGGAGGGCGAGACCGTCGTCTTGGGGCGCCGGTGTGAAGTGCCGGGTCCGGCCGGACAGCGGGTCGCTCAGCGCGTACGTACCGTCGGCCGCGAGCGACAGCGGGCGGCGCGGGCCCTCGACGGGGAGCGTCGGGACGCCGGGCACCGGGTGCGGGTAGGACAGCAGCATGCCGTCCTCGCCGACGAAGACCACGCCCTCGGCGTCGATCTCCAAGCGCTGGTCGGCGGTACCGGCCCAGGACGGGCCCAGCCAGCGGCCCGCACGGTAGCCGGACTGGGCCTTACGGGAGAAGGCCAGCGGCAACGCGCCCGGGAGCACCACGTCCGTCTGGGGCAGGAACATCCGGCCGGTGGCCAGATCCACAGGGTCCGTGTTCTCGACGCATTTGGTGCCCTCCTCCTGCGCGGAGGAGCGCGGGGACTTGGTCGCCTCCTGCCGGGCGGCCCCGGCACCGCCCTTCGCCGCCCCCGACTCCGCCGCCTCCGTGGCACCACGCCGCGCGGCCCCGATGGCCATCCGCTCGCCCGACTGCGCCGCCGCACTGCCGCCTCCCGTGGCGATGGCCATGAAGAAGTTGCCCGCGAGCCGTCCCGAGGCCTCCGAGGGGTCGGAGCCCCAGCCGTCCCCCAGGAGCATGCCCGGGATGCGGCCGGGGTGGGCGGCCATGCCGGCCAGGCCCATGCTCGTCTGGGCCACGCCGTCGAGGTACGCGGCGGGGTGGGTGATGTTGTACGGGTCGAGGGGGTTGAGGGTGCGGGCGAACCGTGCCGCGTCCGTCACGGAACGGACCCCTCCGCCGAGCAGGTGCATCGCCTCGACCTGGCCGCCGTCGAACAGGTCGAGCGAGTCGCCCTTGACCCGGTCGCTGAACTTGGGCAGCTTCGGGGCGAGTTCCACGGCCTTCTCGATGGCCTTCTGTGCCGTCGAGGCGGCGGTATTGCGTTGCTTGCGCGCCTCTTTCAGGATGCGTTCCGCCTCTTCGCGGTCGGCGATGCCGGGGTCGGTGCACGGGGGCGGCGGCGCGCCGGGGTCCTCGCCGGCCTTGATCTTCGCGTTGTACGCGTCGGCGGCCTTTTTGTACGCGTCCTGGGCGTCCTTGGCCGCCTTCTTGCCCTTTTCGTGGAGGCGCACCGCCTCCTTGGCCTGGCCCTGTGCCCAGGTGACGGTGTGGGCGTACGTGGAGAGAGCCGTCGCCGCGTCCTCGCAGGAATCCGCGGCGTGGGCCCATTGCGGGGCGTGCTCGGCGAATTTCCGGGCGAAGGCCTCCTTTCCCTCGCCCTTCCACTGCGAGGGGTCGACCTTCCGCATTCCGCTGTGCGCGGTGTTGAAGGCCTTGCCGAAACTCTTCAGGTGCCCCGCGGTCTTCTCGATGGCCTTCGCGTCGCCGTGGAGGAGTTCCTTGGGGTCGTCGGTCTCGTCGAGCCGCTTCTCGCCGACTTTCGCGCCGAGCTCGGATGCCTGCTTGTCGGACCAGTGCTCGACGTCGTCGGCCGCGCCGTGGAAACCGAGGTCGTCCAGGGTGTTGCTGACCTTGTGGCCGCCCCATTCGACGACCTCACCCGTCAGCTTCTTGCCCTTGTCGACCGCGTGCTCGAACTTCTCGCCCGCCTTGTCGAAGATGTTCACTTCTTGAGGTCCTCCGCGGTGCGCTTGGCGGTCTCCTCTGTGTGGCGGGCCGCCTGCTCGAAGGACTTGCCGCTGTAGTCGGCGTGGGCGATCTGGTTGAACGGGTTGTCCGAGAGCGTCTGGCCCCAGGACTGCTGCTCGACCTGCTCCTCGGTGAGGTGCGGATTGCCCATCAGGGCGTTGGTCGTCACCTTGAAGGTGTTGGAGATGTAGGTGTCGCCCTCGTGGTAGTAGCCCGCGGCGAGGCCCACGCGCTGGGCGAACTGGCTGCCGTCGCGTACGAGGGCGCGTACGCCCCACTCCCAGCGGTGGCAGAAGGATTTGAAGGTGTCCGCCAGGCTCTGGTCCCCGGTCTCCAGGCCGGAGAGGGCGAGCTCGCCGAAACCACGGCCGACGGCGGCCTCACCCGGCGAACCGCCGGATTTCTTCAGCTCGTCGATGACGCCGTTCAGGCCTTTGGTGATGTTGTCGAGGGCGTCCTTGCCGGCGTTTATACCGTCGGTCACGGGGTCGCCTCCGAAGTTGCGCCCGAGGCTGCGCCCGGGGTCGTCTCCGGCGTGGCGTCCGTATGGGCCGCGTCGACCGCTCCCTGGTCGGTGACCACATCGAGCGCCGCGTCGAGCGCCGCATCGAGGGCCACGGCTTCCGGCACTATGCCCGTCACGGGCGGGAACATCATGGGTCGTTCGCCGCCCACGTCCAGGGCCACGCCCGTGGGTTCACCGACGGCCGGAATGACGGTGTCGAGGAGGCGGGCGCCGAGGACGGTCCGGTATTCCCAGTCGTGGACGGCCTCGCCCGGGTCCGTTTCCTGACGTGTCGCCGCGAAGCGGGCGAGCGCGCTCTCGTCCGTAAAGGCGTGGATCCAGTGAATCCCCTGGAACTCCGCCGTCCACAAGCCGCCCTGGCTGTCCAGCGGCACCAGTACGGCCGTCCGCCGGAATTCCCCTATCAGCGCGGTCGGCCTGGTCTCCTCCGCGCCGGCGTATATCGCCGCGACTTCATCCATCAGTGACACTGCGTCAACCCCTCCCCACTGGTTGCAGCGTACAGGGGCTTCGGGGAAGGGGGAGCATGGTGAGGATCCAGCGCCGTAGGGCTCGACCAGGCGCGGAATCACGCACTCGCACGCTCCCGCACGAGCGGGCGGCGCTGCCGCGAATCGCGCGCACACTGCTTCCCCACAAGCCCATCGGGCAGAACCGAACACCAGGAGGTACGGCCATGGTGATGTCACGTACGGTCCGGTCCGGGCGGAGCACCACGTCGAGAGCGGCGGGGCTGGTGGCCTCGGTGGCCCTGGCGGGCGCGGGCCTGGTGCTCCCCGCCGCGCCGGCCCAGGCCGCGACCGGTGACCTGAGCTGCGCGGTCACGGGATCGGTGACCTTCAGCCCGGCGCTCACCCCCACCCGCACGTCCACGAAAGGGAACGGCACCGGCAAGCTGTCGAACTGCATATCCGGGAACGGGAACTTCTCCCGTCTGCAGTCGGCCGACATCGCGGTCAGCGGACCGGCGACCGCGGACCCGAGCGGATTCGCCGGCCAGTGTCCGGCCTTGATCAATCTGAAGGTGACCGGCACCTTCTCCTGGCAGGACGGTGAGAAGAGCGGCGTGAGCTTCACCCTCAGCGACGACATCGCCGCCGGTAAGGCCAGCATCACCGGAACGGTGACCAAGGGGCCGTTGAAGGGCGACACCGTCACCGCCGCCCCGGTCTTCACCGTCAACACGGACTGCGCGACCGCCGGGCTGAGCGTCCTCACGGCTCAGTCGGGGGCGGTCGAATTCAGCTGATTCGGCTTCGGCTGAAGTGAATCCGGCCGAGTCGGCTTCGGTCGGCCGGAGCGCCGGTCTCCCGGGCCGCCCGCGCCGGGCCAGTTCGGCCCAACGGGCGGCCCGCGCCGAGCCACTTCGAGCCCAGGCGCGGGCCGCCTCACCCCGACCCGGCCCGACGGCTAGACCA
The DNA here is from genome assembly GCF_020740835.1 of Streptomyces sp. UNOC14_S4. Taxonomy (GTDB): domain Bacteria; phylum Actinomycetota; class Actinomycetes; order Streptomycetales; family Streptomycetaceae; genus Streptomyces. The sequence continues at coordinate 1,421 of NZ_JAINFC010000104.1, read as the reverse complement.
CCAGCGACAGCAGCATCACAAACCCCAGCGACACCACCGAGATCACCGTCTCCATCAGGGACCAGGTCTTGAGGGTCTGGCCCACGTCCATGCCGAAGTACTCCTTGACCATCCAGAAGCCGGCGTCGTTGACGTGGGAGAAGAACAGCGAGCCCGCGCCCACGGCCAGGACCAGGAGGGCCGCGTGGGCGGTGCTCATGTCGGCGGCCAGGGGCGCGACCAGACCGGCCGCCGAGATGGTGGCGACCGTCGCCGAACCGGTGGCCAGGCGGATGCCGACGGCGATGAGCCAGGCGAGCAGGAGGGCCGAGACGGACCAGTCCTTGGAGAAGTCCAGGATCATCTGGCCGACACCGACGTCGATGAGGGTCTGCTTGAAGCCGCCGCCCGCGCCCACGATCAGCAGGATGCCCGCGATCGGGACGAGGGACTTCTCCACCGTCGTGGCGAGGCGTGCGCGGCCGAAGCCCGCCGCGCGGCCCAGGGTGAACATGCCGACCAGGACCGCCGTCAGCAGGGCGATCAGCGGGGAGCCCACGACGTCGGTGACGCGCTGGACGTGGTCCTTCGGGTCGTCCACGACGATGTCGACGAGGGCCTTCGCCAGCATCAGGACCACCGGCAGCAGCACCGTGCACACGGTGGCGACAAAGCTCGGGCGGCGCTCCAACTCCTCCGAGGGCCGCTGCGGAATGAGCTTCTCCGGCGGGGTGATGTCGACCCAGCGCGCGGCGACGCGCGAGAAGAGCGGGCCCGCGATCACGGCGGTGGGCACGGCGATCAGGACGCCGAGGGCCAGGGTGACCCCGAGGTTGGCGCCGATCGCGTCGATGGCGGCCAGCGGGCCGGGGTGCGGCGGCACCAGGCCGTGCATCACGGAGAGCCCGGCGAGCGCGGGAATGCCGATGCGCATCAGGGAGAAGTTGCCGCGCTTGGCCACCAGCAGCACCACCGGGATCAGCAGCACGATCCCGACCTCGAAGAACAGCGGCAGCCCGATGATGCCCGCGATCAGCACGATCGCCCAGGGCATGGCCTTGTCGCCCGCGCGGGCGAGGATCGTGTCGACGATCTGGTCGGCGCCGCCGGAGTCGGCGAGCAGCTTGCCCAGGATCGCGCCGAGCGCGATCAGGACGCCGACGCCCGCGACCGTCGAGCCGAGCCCGGTGGTGAAGCTGGTGATGGCCTTGTCCAGGGGCGCGCCCGCGGCCGCGCCGAGCACCAGCGAGCCGATGGTCAACGCGAGGAACGCGTGCAGCTTCAGACGGGTGATGAGGAGGACGATGACGGCGATGCCGACGAGGACGGCGATGCCCAGCTGTGCGTGACCCGCCGACGTGATCGGTCCGGCGGGGGCCGCGGCCAGCATCTCGACGCTGAGAGTGCTCACGGGCTTCCTAAAGGGGGGAAGGGAGGTGGGG
>NZ_JAINFC010001039.1 GCF_020740835.1 Streptomyces sp. UNOC14_S4 | reverse complement strand
GTCGTGGTGGGCTGCCAGGAGCTCCCAGTCGCCGGTGGGGCTTCCGTAGACGCGGGCGAGCTGGGCCCGCGCCGCGCGGTCCAGTTCCGCGGTCGGCAGGCCCGCGGCCGTGCCGAGCACCGTCGAGGTGATCAGGGCCCGGCCCGCGGGGGCCCGGGTGGGGTCGATCTCGCTGGTGACCATCGTGTGCGCGACCGGCCCGCGCCGCCCGCCCGCGATGATCAGGGATGCCTCCCGCAGTGGCGGTTCGGCGGCCGTGTGGTGCAGGACCGTCACGGGGTGGAAGCCGGGCAGCCGCAGGCCGGGGATCAGTTCGGCGGCGGCGCGGGCGCCCGTGGCCACGACCACGGAGCGGCAGCGGAACTCGCCGTGTCCGGCCGTGCCGACGGACGTGGTGCAGGCGGTCTCCGCGCGGACGCCCGTGCGCACCGTGCCGGGCGGCAGCAGCGCGGCGGGCAGCTCGGGGACGGTGTCCGCGCCGCCCTCCGGCAGACAGAGGCGGCCCCGCGCGTAGCCGCGCAGGACGAGGTCCGCGCACCGGCTGGAGGTCGTGAGGTCCGGGTCGCAGAGCAGGGACTCCAGCAGGGGACGCATGAGGCCGTCGACCGTGCGCGTCGGCAGGCCGCGCCCGGTGAGCGTGTCGGCGGTGGGC
>NZ_JAINFC010001038.1 GCF_020740835.1 Streptomyces sp. UNOC14_S4 | reverse complement strand
CTGCCGACGAAGACCGAACAGGCCGACCTGCTCCAGGCCATGTACGGCCGCAACGGCGAAGCACCCGTACCGGTCATCGCCCCGTCCACGCCCGCGGACTGTTTCGACGCCGCCCTGGACGCCGCCCGCATCGCCCTGGCCTACCGCACCCCGGTCTTCCTCCTCTCCGACGGCTACCTGGCCAACGGCTCGGAGCCGTGGCGGATCCCGGAGGCGGACGAACTCCCGGATCTGCGCGTGCAGTTCGCCACCGGCCCCAACCACACCCTGCCCGACGGCAGCGAGGTGTTCTGGCCGTTCAAGCGCGACCCGCAGACCCTGGCCCGCCCCTGGGCCGTGCCCGGCACACCGGGACTCGAACACCGCATCGGCGGGATCGAGAAACAGGACGGCACGGGCAACATCTCCTACGACCCGGCCAACCACGACCACATGGTCCGCACCCGCCAGGCCAAAATCGACGGCATCACCGTCCCCGACCTGACCGTCGACGACCCCACGGGGGAAGCGAAGACGCTGGTCCTGGGCTGGGGATCGACCTACGGCCCGATCACCGCCGCCGTCCGCCGCGTACGCCGTGACGGAGGCCGCATCGCCCAGGCGCACCTGCGCCACCTCAACCCCTTCCCCGCCAACCTCGGCACGGTCCTGGCCGCGTACG
>NZ_JAINFC010001037.1 GCF_020740835.1 Streptomyces sp. UNOC14_S4 | reverse complement strand
CCACCGGCACCACCACCTACATCGAACTCGGCCCCGACGCCATCCTCACCCCCCTCACCCACGACACCCTCAACACCACAGACACCACAGACACCACGAGCACCCGGCCCACCGCCATAGCCGTACTCCGACGCGACCGGCCCGAAGCGCGCTCCCTCGTCACCGCGATCGGCGAACTCCACAACCACGGCGTCCCGGTGGACTGGCAGGCCTACTTCGCCGGAACCGGAGCCCGCCACGTCGACCTGCCGACGTACGCCTTCCAGCACGAGCGCTACTGGCTCGACGCCGGCACCCAGCACACCGACGCCACCGACCTCGGCCTCACCCCCACCCAACACCCCCTCCTCGGCGCCACCACCACCCTCGCCGACACCCACGACACCCTCTACACCAGCCGCATCTCACCCCACACCCACCCCTGGCTCACCGAACACACGGTGCACGGTGTCCCGGTGCTGCCGACGGCCGCGCTGGTCGACATGGCCATGCGCGTGGGCGACGAGCTGGGCTGCACGGCCGTCGACCGTCTCACCGTCCACACGCCGCTCGTCCTGCCCGCACGCGGCACCCTGCACCTGCAAATACGCGTCACCACCCCCGACACCGACAACCGACGCACCCTCACCATCCACACCCGCCCCGACACCCAAGGCGCCCCCTGGAC
>NZ_JAINFC010001036.1 GCF_020740835.1 Streptomyces sp. UNOC14_S4 | reverse complement strand
CGGCACCCGCCGAGCCCTCCGTATCGGCCTCGGCGGGCCCGTCGGTTCCGGGAAGACCGCGACCGTCGCCGCCCTGTGCCGCACGCTGCGCGACCGGCTCTCCATCGCCGTCGTCACCAACGACATCTACACCCGCGAGGACGCCGAGTTCCTGCTCCGGCACGCCGTGCTGCCGCCCGAGCGCATCACGGCCGTCGAGACCGGTGCCTGCCCGCACACCGCGATCCGTGACGACATCTCCGCCAACCTCGAAGCCGTCGAGGACCTGGAGGACGCGGTGGGCCCGCTGGACCTGGTCCTCGTCGAGTCCGGGGGCGACAACCTCACCGCGACCTTCTCCAAGGGCCTCGTCGACGCGCAGATCTTCGTGATCGACGTCGCGGGCGGCGACGACATCCCGCGCAAGGGCGGCCCCGGCGTCACCACCGCCGACCTGCTCGTCGTCAACAAGACCGACCTCGCGCCGTACGTCGGCGTGGACCTCGGCGGCATGGCCCGTGACGCCGCGGCCCAGCGCGGCGAACTGCCCGTCGCCTTCACCTCGCTCAAGACGGAGGACGGCGTACGGCCCGTCGTCGACTGGGTCCTGGAGCAGCTCGCCGCCTGGACCGCCGGCCCACGATGACCACCGCACCCGTACGGCCCGCCGCCCTGCCCGCCGCCCTGC
>NZ_JAINFC010001035.1 GCF_020740835.1 Streptomyces sp. UNOC14_S4 | reverse complement strand
GTCTCGATCCACGCGGACGACCGGGCCTACAAACCCCTCAACTGGATGTCCCCGCCGTGCACCCTCAAGGAGGGTGACGACAACATCTGGACGGTGGTCAACAAGGCGGGCGAGAAGCTGATCATCACGATGGAGGAAGTCCTGCACGACTCCTCCCACGAACTCGGCGTCGACCCGGGCCTCATCAAGGACGGCGTGGAAGCACACCTCCAGGAGCTGCTCGCCGACCGCATCGAGACGCTCGGCGAGGGCTACACCCTCATCCGCCGCGAGTACCCCACGGCGATCGGCCCGGTGGACATCCTGTGCCGCGACGCGGACGGGCAGACCGTGGCCGTCGAGCTCAAGCGGCGCGGCGAGATCGACGGCGTGGAGCAGCTCACGCGCTACCTGGAGCTGCTGAACCGCGACCCGCACCTCGCTCCCGTCCGCGGCATCTTCGCGGCCCAGGAGATCAAGCCCCAGGCGCGCGTCCTGGCGACGGACCGCGGCATCGGCTGCGTCGTCCTCGACTACGACGCCCTCCGCGGCATCGAGGACGACAAGCTGCGGCTGTTCTGACCTGGGGTGGCTTCCCGCCGTTGCCGCCCTGCGGGCGGGAGCGGCCTGCGGCCGCGTCCTCAAACGCCGGACGGGCTGGGTAGGTGGGTGGTGAGGGTGGTGGGGAG
>NZ_JAINFC010001034.1 GCF_020740835.1 Streptomyces sp. UNOC14_S4 | reverse complement strand
GTCCAGTAGGGCTGGTGGGGTCTGTGGGGTGCTGTGGGGTCATGGTGGTCACGCCCGATCCGCGACGCGTTCGCCGAGGAGGCCCTGGGGCCTGATCAGCAGGACGAGGATGAGGAGGACGAAGGCCCAGACGTCCTTCCAGCCGCCGCCTCCGAGCTGGTGCATGCCGGGGATGTTCTGGATGTAGGTGGTGGAGGCGGCTTCGGCGATGCCGAGGACGATGCCGCCGAGCATGGCGCCGTAGATGTTGCCGATGCCGCCGAGTACGGCGGCGGTGAAGGCTTTGAGGCCGAGGATGAAGCCCATTTCGAAGCTGATCTGGCCGGCGCGGAGTCCTTGGGCGATGGCGGCGATGGCGGCGAAGGCGCCGCCGATGGCGAAGGCGAGGACGATGATGCGGTTGGTGTCGACGCCCATGAGTTCGGCGGTGTCGGGGTCCTGGGCGGTGGCCTGCATGGCGCGGCCGGTGCGGCTGCGGGAGACGAAGAAGCCGAGGGCGATCATGCAGAGGGGGGCGGCGACGAGGACGAAGAGGTCGTTGCGCTGGAGGTGGATGTTGCCGGCGAGTTCGAAGGCGTCTCCGTGGAATCGGGGGAAGGTCCGGGGTTTCTTGGCGTCGGGGTAGAAGGCCCAGACGGTTTGCTGGAGGGCGAGGGAGAGGCCGATGGCGGTGATGAGGGG
>NZ_JAINFC010001033.1 GCF_020740835.1 Streptomyces sp. UNOC14_S4 | reverse complement strand
GCTCGGGGAGGGCGGTTGTTGCGGTGGCAGGCCGGAGGGACGATCACGGTGAATCACCCGAGTCGGGGATGCGTGCTGTTGCTGGACGGCACGCCTGACCGGCGGCGCGGCGCGATGCCGAATCCGACGTTGCACGCCGTCGCGGGCGCCGATCCGCGGGGGTTCGTCGCGGCCGACGCGGTCGACGTGGTCCATCTGCCCGGCGCGACGGGACAGCAGAGCGTGCTCGCCTACCTCCAGAACGCGGCCGCAGGGCCCGGGCCGCTGCTGGTGTGGCTGACCGGACGGCTCATGACCTCTTCTTCACGCTCCTCGCGTTCCTCGCGCAAGGGCGGCGACGAGATCCACCTGGCCCTGTCGGGCAGCACCCCGGGCACCGTCCGCTACACGGGCCTGCCCTGGACGTGGCTCACCCGCACGCTCGCCGAGCGCTCCGGCCCCGTCCTGGTGCTCGCCGACGTCGAAGCCGACGCCGCCACGTGGCCGAAGGCGGCCGCCGCCGCGGAGCGGGGGCAGCTCTCCGAGGGCGTGGCGCTGTTCGGGGTGGTCACCCCCGCCCCGTCCGAGCCCTCGCCGGAGTCCGGGCCCTACACCCGGGCCTTCCTCGAAGCACTGCGCAACGGCACCCCCGGCAGCGGGCCCGCGATGGACGTGGAAGTGGTGCACCAGTGGGCGCTGACCGAATC
>NZ_JAINFC010001032.1 GCF_020740835.1 Streptomyces sp. UNOC14_S4 | reverse complement strand
CCTGACCGCTCCGTCCCCTGTACGCCCCCTCGTGAAAGGCGCGATCCATGGAAGCCGCAACGGTGCCGACCCCGCTCGGCCCCCTCAGCCTCGTCACCGTGGAACAGGGCATTCTCGCCAGCGGACTGACGGATCGTCCGGAGACCCTGCTGGCGGAACTTCCCGCGCCCCGGCACACCGAGCCCCTGCGCGTCCTGGACACCGCGCCCGCCTACTGCGCGTCGGCCCTCCAGGACTATTTCGACGGCCGACTGGACGCCATCGACGCCCTGCCCGTCGTCCAGACCGGCAGCGCCTTCCGGCTGGCCGCCTGGCGGGAGATGCGCCAGGTCGCCCCCGGCACCACCATCAGCTACCAGGAACTGGCCGCCGCCGCGGGCAGGCCGGGCGCGGCGCGCGCGGCGGGTGCCTCCTGCGCGTACAACCTGGTCCCGGTGATCGTGCCCTGCCACCGCGTCCGCCGCGCCGACGGGAACCTCGGCGGCTACTACTACGGCCTGCACATCAAGCGCTGGCTGCTCGCGCACGAACGCGGCGAGCGCGGCCTGCTGCCGCCCGCCGCCCCCCTGGCACCCGGCAGCAGCAGGTGAGCGCGGCGGCGGCCTACGCCCGGGTCCTGCGCTCCGGCGGCTTCGGACGGCTGTGGCTGGGCTCGTCCGTCTCGCTGCTCGGCGACGGCATGACGCTC
>NZ_JAINFC010001031.1 GCF_020740835.1 Streptomyces sp. UNOC14_S4 | reverse complement strand
GCGGGGGGCGGACCGGGGTAGCCGTACCCACCGGGAGCCTGCGCCCCGGGCTGACCGAACGCGCCCGGCGGAGCCTGCGGCGGCTGCGGGGCCGCACCCGGCGGCGGGGGCGGCGTCTGCGGCTTCTGGAACTGAGGCGCAGCGGACGGCGGTGCGGGCGGGGCCTGCGGCGGCTGTGCCTGCGGCTGCGGCTGCTGGGGCGGGTAGCCGTACGAGGGGCTCGGCGCTCCGAAGCCTCCGCCTGGCTGCGCCGGGGGAACCCCTGGCGGCTGGTTGGGCGGCTGGGGCGGCTGTGACATCAGCTTTCCTCTTCACACGGGTGCGCCGTCCCGGAACGGTCTCCCCCGCGCTCCCGGTGGCCGAAAATCCACCGGGAAGGAGCGAATCGGGCGCGCATCCCGCCAGTCGGACGGCAGGCGAGCGGACGTCTTTTGTATCACCAGATGCCGAATCCCTCCGGGGGTGTTCTGGTGTTGCGGCGAGCCCGTAACGAGACCGTTGTGGCAACACCGCGCCGGCTGCCCCCGAATTCCGGCCACCTCCCGGCCGCCCGACTCCCCCGCCGTCCCCACCCGGGGCTCCGCCCCGGACCCCTGCGCCTACCGGGGTACGTCTTGCGCTGCGCGCGCGTCTGCGCCCCCGGTGGGGGCTTGTCGCGCAGTTCCCCGCGCCCCTCAAAGCCGCCCACGAGCTC
>NZ_JAINFC010001030.1 GCF_020740835.1 Streptomyces sp. UNOC14_S4 | reverse complement strand
GGTATGGCTGCTGCGGGTGGGGCGGCTGCGGCGGGAAGTAGGGCTGCGGTTGGGGGTGCGCGTACGGCTGAGGCGGCGGGTAGCCGTATCCGCCGTACGTCGCCGGAGCGGGCGGTATCGCCCCCTGGGGCATCGGCGGGTGCGGGAAGGCCGGGCCGGGCATGGCGGGCGGCCCTTCGAGCTCGCGGTGGATCCTGAGGTCGACGCGTACGTAGTACGTGAGCATGACGGCCGCGAGGATCAGCAGTGCGGCCATGCCCACGTTGGGCCAGACCGTGCCCTGCAGGGAATCGCGCATGAGGGATATGAGGAACAGCGAGCCCGCCAACGTCGCCCAGAACAGCGTCCAGTCCTGCGCGCGGCGCCGCATGATGGCGATGCGGAGCGCCGGAATCCAGCAGAAGAGGCCGACGGTGCACACGGTCAGCACGACGATGACCACGCGAATAGTGATCACGGTGGCGTTGCTGGGGCGACGTGGCGGTGCGAAGCCGGGGCCGGGGGCGTTCATTGCTGCTCCTGGGGGTCTTGATCCACCTGAGCCTATCCATCCACTCGGGTGGGGCTGCCCCGGTTGCGTGGTTCGCGTGGCGGAACCGGTGGCTCCGGACGGGTTTTGGGCGATGTGCGGCGTTTGATCCACCGGGGCTTCGTCTGCGGGTCCGGTGGGGCTTCTCGCGCCGTTCCCCGCGCCCCTGGGT
>NZ_JAINFC010000103.1 GCF_020740835.1 Streptomyces sp. UNOC14_S4 | reverse complement strand
CAGTACCACCCCCGCCCCATCCCGGGCCCGGGATGGGGCGAGGGCCGGAGGCCAACGCCGCCGTCGCCGTCCTCCTCATCGGCCCCGCCGGCGCCGGCAAGACGACCGTGGCCCGGCACTGGGCGGACACCCGGGCCGTGCCCACGGCGCACATCAGCCTGGACGACGTGCGCGAGTGGGTCCGTTCCGGTTTCGCCGACCCGCGGTCCGGGTGGAACGAGCACTCCGAGGCGCAGTACCGTCTCGCTCGCCGCACCTGCGGGTTCGCCGCCCGTAACTTCCTCGCCAACGGCATCTCCTGCGTCCTGGACGACGCCGTCTTCCCCGACCGGCCCGTCGTCGGCCTCGGCGGCTGGAAGCGGCACGTGGGCCCCGGGCTGCTGCCCGTCGTCCTGCTGCCGGGCCTGGAGATCGTCCTGGAGCGCAACGCCCAGCGCAGCGGCAACCGGCGCCTCGGCGACGAGGAGGTCGCCCGTATCCACGGCCGGATGGCGGGCTGGTACGGCTCCGGGCTGCCGATCATCGACAACTCGCAGCAGGACGTCACCACCACCGCCCGCCTCCTGGACGACATCGTCGCCCGCGCCGCCACGGCCGCCCCGCCCGCCTGGTAGCCGGGGGCGCCCGGTCGGACGCGCTGGAACGGCCCGCCACGGCACTCGGCCGTACGCTCGGAACCATGTCCGAGGTGTACGCGGCCCGCCGCGCCCGGCTGCGCGAGCGGTGCGGCGCGGCCGGGAGCGAGGCCGCCCTGGTGTCCGGCGTCGCCAACGTCCGGTATCTGGCGGGCGGGGTGCCCACGGGTGCCGTGGTGCTGCTCGGCCCCGCCGAGGACACCGTTCTCGTGCCCGAAGGCCCCGCCGAGAGGACGGCGGCCGACCACCCGGCGGAGGGGCTGCGGATCGTGACGCTGCCGGCGCCGGACGGGGATCCCGCCGTGGCCGCCGCCGAGCGGGCCGTCGAGGCGGACATCCGCTCGCTCGCCGTCGAGGAGCACCACCTCACCGTGGCCCGCCACCGCGCCCTGCGCTCGGTCGCGCCCCGGCTGCTCCTCGCCGACCTGGGCACGGCCGTGGAGCAGCAGCGGATCGTCAAGGACGACGAGGAGATCTCCGCGCTGCGGATCGCCGCGGAGATCGCCGACCAGGCGCTGGGCGAGCTGCTGGAGTCGATCCTCGTCGGCCGCACGGAGCGGCACCTGGCGCTGGAGCTGGAGCGCCGCCTGGTCGATCACGGCGCCTACGGCGCGGCCTTCACCACCTCGGTCGGCACCGGGCCGAACTCCGGGATCGCCGGGCACGTGCCCACCGACCGCCGGGTGGAGGAGGGCGACTTCCTGTGCGTCTGCCTGGGCGCCGACTACCGGGGCTACCGCAGCGAGATCGCCCGTACCTTCGTCATCGGGACCAGCCCGGCGGACTGGCAGATCGAGCTCTACGAGCAGGTGTTCGCGGCGCAGCGGGCGGGCCGGGAGAGGCTCGCGCCGGGCGTTCCGTGCCGGGACGTGGACCGCGCGGCCCGGGTGGTGCTGGAGTCCGCGGGGCACGCCGACCGGCTCGGGCCGCGTATCGGACACGGCGTGGGGCTCGAAAACGACGAGGACCCTCGGCTCACACCTTCGGCAATGGGTAAACTGGACGCTTGCGTGCCGGTCACCGTAGATCCGGGGGTTCACCTCCCGGGGCGGGGCGGCGTCCGGATCGATGACACGCTCGTCGTCCGCCCCGAGGCGGATGGCGGACCCGAGCTACTCACCATCACGACCAAAGAGCTGCTCGCGCTCTAGCCGGGCGCACCGCACTTTCTGGTTCCACCAGTCCAGGAGATACCGCAACCGTGGCATCCACGAACGACCTCAAGAACGGCATGGTGCTCAAGCTCGAAGGCGGCCAGCTCTGGTCCGTCGTCGAGTTCCAGCACGTCAAGCCCGGCAAGGGCCCGGCCTTCGTCCGTACGAAGCTCAAGCACGTGCTCTCCGGCAAGGTCGTCGACAAGACCTTCAACGCCGGTACGAAGGTCGACACGGCCACCATCGACCGCCGCACCATGCAGTTCTCCTACATGGACGGCGAGTACTTCGTGTTCATGGACATGGACACCTACGACCAGCTGCACATCGACCGCAAGAACGTCGGCGACGCCGCCAACTTCCTGATCGAGGGCTTCGAGGCCACCGTCGCGCAGCACGAGGGCGAGGTGCTCTACGTCGAGCTCCCGGCCGCCGTCGAGCTCGTCATCAAGGAGACCGAGCCGGGCGTCCAGGGCGACCGCTCCACCGGTGGCACCAAGCCCGCCATCCTGGAGACCGGCTACCAGATCCAGGTCCCGCTCTTCATCACCACCGGCGAGAAGGTCAAGGTCGACACCCGCACCAGCGACTACCTCGGCCGGGTGAACAGCTAACCGTGGCCGCCCGCAGCAAGGCCCGTAAGCGCGCCTTCCAGATCCTCTTCGAGGCCGACCAGCGCGGCACCACCGTGCTGACCGTCCTCGCCGACTGGGTCCGGCACTCGCGCTCCGACGACCGGCAGCCGCCGGTCAACGAGTACACGATGCAGCTGGTGGAGGGCTACGCCGACCACGTGGCCCGCATCGACGAGCTCATCGCCACCTACGCCGTCGACTGGGACCTGGACCGGATGCCCGTCGCCGACCGGAACATCGTGCGCCTCGGCGCGTACGAGCTGATCTGGGAGGACGCCACCCCGGACGCGGTGGCGATCGACGAGGCGGTCGAGCTCGCCAAGGAGTTCTCCACCGACGACTCCCCGGCTTTTGTGAACGGCATGCTCGGCCGTTTCAAGGAGCTCAAGCCGAGCCTCCGGCGCGACGAGAAGTAAGCATCGCCCGGAAAACACAAACCGCCCGGGGGCGGGGAAACCGCAAGGTTTCCCCGCCCCCGGGCGGTTTTCAAGGCCGGACCGGCGCTCAGGCGTCTTCGTGCTGAACCGCGCGACGGGCGTCGGCGTCGAGCACACCCCAGCTGATCAGCTGCTCGGTGAGCACCGAGGGCGACTGGTCGTAGATGACGGCGAGGGTGCGCAGGTCGTCCTGGCGGATGGAGAGGACCTTGCCGTTGTAATCGCCGCGCTGGCTCTGGATGGTCGCCGCATAACGCTGGAGCGGACCCGCCTTCTCGGCCGGCACATGGGCCAGACGCTCAAGGTCCAGGACCAGCTTCGGCGGCGGCTCGGCGGCCCCGCCCGGCGTGGTGCCCGGCAGCAGTTCCTGCACCGGAACGCCGTAGAAGTCGGCGAGCTCGGCAAGACGCTGCACGGTCACGGCGCGGTCGCCGCGCTCGTACGAGCCCACCACCACGGCCTTCCAGCGGCCCTGGGACTTCTCCTCGACACCATGGAGGGAGAGGCCCTGCTGGGTGCGGATGGCGCGGAGCTTGGCCCCGAGCTGTTTGGCGTATTCGCTGGACATAAAGCTCCCCGGACGCTGTATCGACGTGCGACGGCGTCGTCCACTCCGACGACTGCCGTGTGTCTGGTAACTCACTGTGAGGTTACGCAGCGTAATCTGACTTCGTCAAGCCGAATGGTCCACAGCATCGCCCGTGCGGGGTGGTGGCCGGTGCCCACGGCACTTCCTGGTACGGTGAGGAACGGTAAATCCGACGTCCTTTAATGTCCGTCCCGTGAGGCGGAGAAGGAGGTCCGTTTCGTATGGACGCACACCGTGACGCGAGCCCCGAGGGTTCCGCCACTTCCGCCGCTCGTCCCGTGCTGGAAGCACCGGACATCGCGCGGGTTCTGACCCGTATCGCCCACGAGATCGTCGAGCGCGCCAAGGGCGCCGACGACGTGGTGCTCCTCGGCATCCCGACGCGGGGTGTCTTCCTCGCCCGGCGGCTGGCCGCCAAGCTCGAGGAGATCACCGGAGGCACCATCGCGGTCGGCTCCCTCGACATCACCATGTACCGCGACGACCTGCGGCTGCGCCCCGCCCGTGCGCTCGCCCGCACCGAGATCCCCGGCGGCGGCATCGATGGCCGTCCGGTGATCCTCGTCGACGACGTCCTCTTCTCCGGCCGCACGATCCGTGCCGCGCTCGACGCGCTGAACGACATCGGCCGCCCGCGCGCCGTTCAGCTCGCGGTCCTCGTGGACCGCGGCCACCGCGAACTTCCGATCCGCGCCGACTACGTCGGCAAGAACCTCCCCACGTCGCTGCGGGAGACGGTCAAGGTCCAGCTCACCGAGGAGGACGGCCGCGACAGCGTGCTCCTCGGCGTGCGCGCGACCGCCCCGGCGGCCGGGCAGTAGTTCCCCCACGGACCCGGCCGCGCCGGGCCCGTACCGCCGCATGCCCGGCCCTCACCCCCGTATATCTCCCTAGCGGAGCTGTATCCCCCCTTACGGAGCAAACCGGATGAAGCGCCACCTCATCTCGGCCGCCGACCTCACCCGTGACGACGCCGTCCTGATCCTCGACACCGCCGAGGAGATGGCCCGGGTCGCCGACCGGCCGATCAAGAAACTGCCCACCCTGCGCGGCCGTACCGTCGTCAACCTCTTCTTCGAGGACTCGACCCGCACCCGCATCTCCTTCGAGGCCGCCGCCAAGCGGCTCTCCGCGGACGTCATCAACTTCTCCGCGAAGGGCTCCTCGGTCTCCAAGGGCGAGTCCCTCAAGGACACCGCCCTGACCCTGGAGGCCATGGGCGCCGACGCCGTCGTCATCCGGCACCACGCCTCCGGCGCCCCCTACCGGCTGGCGAACTCCGGCTGGATCGACGGGGCCGTGGTCAACGCCGGTGACGGCACCCACGAGCACCCCACCCAGGCGCTCCTGGACGCCTTCACCATGCGCCGCCGCCTGGTCGGCCGGGACGCCGGGCTCGGCAAGGACCTGGCCGGACGCCGGATCACGGTGGTCGGCGACGTGCTGCACAGCCGCGTGGCCCGCTCCAACGTCCACCTGCTGACCACCCTCGGCGCCGAGGTCACCCTCGTCGCGCCGCCCACCCTGGTGCCCGTCGGCGTCGAGACCTGGCCCTGCGAGGTCTCCTACGACCTGGACGCGGTGCTGCCGAAGTCCGACGCCGTGATGATGCTGCGCGTCCAGCGCGAGCGCATGAACGCGGCCTTCTTCCCCACCGAGCGCGAGTACTCCCGCCGCTACGGGCTGGACGGCGACCGCATGGCCCGGATGCCGGAGCACGCGATCGTGATGCACCCCGGCCCGATGAACCGCGGCATGGAGATCACCGCCGAGGTCGCCGACTCCGGCCGCTGCACCGCCGTCGAGCAGGTCGCCAACGGCGTCAGCATCCGGATGGCCGTCCTCTACCTGCTGCTCGGCGGCTCCGAGCCCGCCGTAGCCCCCACCCGCACCGAGGAGAGCAACTAATCATGAGCAAGATCCTGATCCGCGGTGCGAAGGTCCTCGGCGGCGAGCCCCAGGACGTCCTGATCGACGGCGAGACCATCGCCGAGGTGGGCACTGGCCTGTCCGCCGACGGCGCCCAGGTGATCGAGGCCGACGGCCAGATCCTGCTGCCCGGCCTGGTCGACCTGCACACCCACCTGCGCGAGCCCGGCCGCGAGGACTCCGAGACCGTCCTCACCGGCACCCGGGCCGCCGCGAGCGGCGGCTACACCGCCGTCTTCGCCATGGCGAACACCTTCCCGGTCGCCGACACCGCCGGTGTCGTCGAGCAGGTCTGGCGCCTGGGCAAGGAGTCCGGCTACTGCGACGTGCAGCCCATCGGCGCCGTCACCGTCGGCCTGGAGGGCAAGCAGCTCTCCGAGCTGGGCGCCATGCACGACTCCGCCGCCGGGGTCACGGTCTTCTCCGACGACGGCAAGTGCGTCGACGACGCCGTGATCATGCGCCGCGCCCTGGAGTACGTGAAGGCCTTCGGCGGCGTCATCGCCCAGCACGCCCAGGAGCCCCGGCTCACCGAGGGTGCCCAGATGAACGAGGGCATCGTCTCCGCCGAGCTGGGCCTGGGCGGCTGGCCCGCCGTCGCCGAGGAGTCGATCATCGCCCGTGACGTGCTCCTCGCCGAGCACGTCGGCTCCCGTGTGCACATCTGCCACCTCTCCACGGCCGGCTCCGTCGAGATCGTCCGCTGGGCCAAGTCCCGCGGCATCGACGTCACCGCCGAGGTCACCCCGCACCACCTGCTCCTCACCGACGAGCTCGTGCGGTCCTACAACCCCGTCTACAAGGTGAACCCGCCGCTGCGCACCGAGCGCGATGTCATGGCGCTGCGCGAGGCCCTCGCCGACGGCACGATCGACATCGTCGCCACCGACCACGCCCCGCACCCGCACGAGGACAAGGACTGCGAGTGGGCCGCGGCCGCCATGGGCATGGTCGGCCTGGAGACCGCCCTGTCCGTCGTCCAGCAGACGATGGTGGAGACCGGGCTGCTGGACTGGGCGGGCGTCGCCGAGCGGATGTCCTTCAAGCCCGCCCGCATCGGCGGACTCGCGGGCCACGGCCGGCCCGTCGCCCCCGGGGAGCCCGCCAACCTCACCCTGCTCGATTCCGCTTACCGTGGTGTCGTGGACCCCGCGGGCTTCGCCTCCCGCAGCCGCAACACCCCCTACGAGGGCCGTGAGCTGCCGGGACGCGTCACCCACACCTTCCTGCGGGGACGGGCGACGGTCATCGACGGGAATCTCACGTGACACCTGCACTGATCAACCTGGCGGCCGAGGAGAAGTCCGCGGCCGTCACCGACTGGGCCGGCCGTGTCGGCTGGGTCGTCGGCCTCCTGCTCTTCATCGCGCTCGTCTACTGGCTGATGCGCGAGGGCTGGAAGTGGCGCGGCACGCTCCAGGGCGACCTGCCCGGGCTGCCCGCGGCGCCCGACGGGCAGGGCGAGGCCCGGCTCACCATGGCGGGCCGCTACCACGGCTCCACCACCGCCGGGCAGTGGCTCGACCGGATCGTCGCGCACGGTCTGGGCACCCGCAGCCGCGCCGAGCTCACCCTGACGGAGCAGGGCGTCACCGTCGTCCGGCCCGGCGCCCAGGACTTCTTCATCCCCGCCGACCGGGTGCGCGGCGCCCGGCTCGACAAGGGCATCGCGGGCAAGGTCCTCACCGAGGGCGGCCTGCTGGTGATCACCTGGGCGCACGGCGACCGGGAGATCGACTCCGGCTTCCGCTCCGACCGGGCCGCCGAGCACCCGGCCTGGGTCGAGGCACTCACCCACCTGCACCACCTGAACCACGACACGGAAGGCGCACGATGACGACCTCCACCAGGGGGACTCACAAGGTCCCCGCCGTACTCGTCCTGGAGGACGGCCGGATCTTCCGCGGCCGCGCCTACGGGGCCTCGGGGGTCACCTTCGGCGAGGCGGTGTTCTCCACCGGCATGACCGGCTACCAGGAGACCCTCACCGACCCCTCGTACCACCGCCAGGTGGTCGTCATGACCGCCCCGCACGTCGGCAACACCGGCGTCAACGACGAGGACCCCGAGTCCGGCCGCATCTGGGTCGCCGGCTACGTCGTCCGCGACCCCGCCCGCGTCTCCTCCAACTGGCGCGCCAAGCGCTCGCTGGAGGAGGAGCTCCGCCACCAGGGCGTCGTCGGCATCAGCGGCATCGACACCCGCGCCCTCACCCGCCACCTGCGCGAGCGCGGCGCCATGCGCGTCGGCATCTTCTCCGGCAACAGCCTGCCGGACGAGGGCACGATGCTCGCCGAGGTGCGCCAGGCCCCCGAGATGCAGGGCGCCGACCTCTCCGCCGAGGTCGCCACCAAGGAGGCGTACGTCGTCCCCGCGATCGGTGCGAAGCGCTTCACCGTCGCCGCGGTCGACCTGGGCATCAAGGGCATGACCCCGCACCGGATGGCCGAGCGCGGCATCGAGGTGCACGTGCTGCCCGCCACCGCCACCGCCGAGGACGTCTACGCCGTGAACCCCGACGGCGTGTTCTTCTCCAACGGCCCGGGCGACCCGGCCACCGCCGACGGTCCCGTCGCCGTCATGAAGGCCGTGCTGGAGCGGAAGACCCCGCTCTTCGGCATCTGCTTCGGCAACCAGATCCTCGGCCGCGCGCTCGGCTTCGGCACCTACAAGCTGAAGTACGGCCACCGCGGCATCAACCAGCCCGTGCAGGACCGTACGACCGGCAAGGTCGAGGTCACCGCGCACAACCACGGCTTCGCCGTCGACGCCCCTCTGGAGGGCGCGACCGACACGCCGTACGGCCGCGTCGAGGTCTCCCACGTCTGTCTCAACGACAACGTGGTCGAGGGGCTCCAGCTGCTCGACCAGCCGGCATTCAGTGTCCAGTACCACCCCGAGGCAGCCGCAGGCCCGCACGACGCCGCGTACCTGTTCGACCGCTTCGTGACCCTGATGGAGGGCCAGCGTGCCTAAGCGCACCGACATCCAGTCCGTTCTGGTCATCGGCTCCGGCCCGATCGTCATCGGCCAGGCCGCGGAGTTCGACTACTCCGGCACCCAGGCGTGCCGGGTCCTGAAGTCCGAGGGCCTGCGGGTCGTCCTGGTCAACTCCAACCCGGCCACGATCATGACCGACCCGGAGATCGCCGACGCCACCTACGTCGAGCCGATCACCCCGGAGTACGTCGAGAAGATCATCGCCAAGGAGCGCCCCGACGCCCTGCTGCCGACCCTCGGCGGCCAGACCGCGCTCAACACCGCGATCTCCATGCACGAGAACGGCGTGCTGGAGAAGTACGGCGTCGAGCTCATCGGCGCCAATGTCGAGGCGATCCACAAGGGCGAGGACCGCGACCTCTTCAAGGGTGTCGTCGAGGCCGTCCGCGCGAAGATCGGCCACGGCGAGTCCGCCCGCTCGGTGATCTGCCACACGATGGACGAGGTCCTCGCGGGCGTCGAGACGCTCGGCGGCTACCCCGTCGTCGTCCGTCCCTCCTTCACCATGGGCGGCGCCGGCTCCGGCTTCGCCCACGACGAGGACGAGCTGCGCCGCATCGCCGGCCAGGGCCTCACGCTCTCCCCGACCACCGAGGTGCTCCTGGAGGAGTCCATCCTCGGCTGGAAGGAGTACGAGCTCGAGCTGATGCGCGACAAGAACGACAACGTCGTGGTCGTCTGCTCCATCGAGAACTTCGACCCCATGGGCGTGCACACCGGTGACTCGATCACCGTCGCCCCGGCGATGACGCTCACCGACCGCGAGTACCAGCGGCTGCGCGACATCGGCATCGCGATCATCCGCGAGGTCGGCGTCGACACCGGCGGCTGCAACATCCAGTTCGCGGTCAACCCCGACGACGGCCGGATCATCGTCATCGAGATGAACCCCCGCGTCTCCCGCTCCTCCGCGCTCGCCTCCAAGGCCACCGGCTTCCCGATCGCGAAGATCGCCGCCCGGCTCGCCGTGGGCTACACGCTGGACGAGATCCCGAACGACATCACCGAGAAGACCCCGGCCTCCTTCGAGCCCACGCTCGACTACGTCGTGGTCAAGGCCCCGCGCTTCGCCTTCGAGAAGTTCCCGGCCGCCGACGCCACCCTCACCACCACCATGAAGTCGGTGGGCGAGGCCATGGCCATCGGCCGCAACTTCACCGAGGCCCTCCAGAAGGCCCTGCGCTCCCTGGAGAAGAAGGGCTCGCAGTTCGACTTCGTCGCCGAGCCCGGCGACAAGACCGAACTGCTGGCCAAGGCGGTCGTCCCCACCGACGGCCGGATCAACACGGTCATGGCCGCCATCCGCGCCGGGGCGACCCCCGAGGAGATCTTCGACGCCACGAAGATCGACCCCTGGTTCGTCGACCAGCTCTTCCTGATCAAGGAGATCGCGGACGAGCTCGCCGGGGCGGCCGAGCTCGGCCCCGAGCTGCTCGCCGAGGCCAAGCGGCACGGCTTCTCCGACGCGCAGATCGCCGGCATCCGCGGCCTGGGCGAGGACGTCGTCCGCGAGGTCCGCCACGCCCTCGGCGTCCGGCCCGTCTACAAGACGGTGGACACCTGCGCCGCCGAGTTCGCCGCGAGGACGCCGTACTTCTACTCCTCCTACGACGAGGAGTCCGAGGTCGCGCCGCGCGAGAAGCCCGCGGTGATCATCCTGGGCTCCGGTCCGAACCGCATCGGCCAGGGCATCGAGTTCGACTACTCCTGCGTCCACGCCTCCTTCGCGCTCAGCGACGCGGGCTACGAGACCGTGATGGTCAACTGCAACCCCGAGACCGTCTCCACCGACTACGACACCTCCGACCGGCTCTACTTCGAGCCGCTCACCCTGGAGGACGTCCTGGAGATCGTCCACGCCGAGCAGCAGGCCGGTCCCGTCGCGGGCGTCGTCGTCCAGCTCGGCGGCCAGACCCCGCTGGGCCTCGCCCAGGCGCTGAAGAACAACGGCGTGCCGATCGTCGGCACCTCGCCCGAGGCCATCGACCTCGCCGAGGAGCGCGGCGCCTTCGGCCGGGTGCTCACCGAGGCCGGGCTGCCCGCGCCCAAGTACGGCACCGCCTTCTCCTTCGAGGAGGCCAAGACCATCGCCGCCGAGATCGGCTACCCCGTGATGGTCCGCCCCTCCTACGTCCTCGGCGGCCGCGGCATGGAGATCGTCTACGACGAGCCCTCCCTCGCGGGCTACCTGGAGCGGCACGCCGGTCTGATCTCCGAGCACCCGGTGCTCATCGACCGCTTCCTCGACGACGCGATCGAGATCGACGTCGACGCGCTCTACGACGGCCACGAGCTCTACCTCGGCGGCGTCATGGAGCACATCGAGGAGGCCGGCATCCACTCCGGCGACTCCGCCTGCGCGCTGCCCCCGATCACCCTCGGCGGCTACGACATCAAGCGGCTGCGCGCCTCCACGGAGGCCATCGCCAAGGGCGTCGGCGTCCGCGGCCTGATCAACATCCAGTTCGCCATGGCCGGGGACATCCTCTACGTCCTGGAGGCCAACCCGCGCGCCTCCCGCACCGTGCCCTTCACCTCGAAGGCCACCGCCGTGCCGCTGGCCAAGGCCGCCGCCCGCATCTCGCTGGGCGCGACCGTCGCCGAGCTGCGCGCCGAGGGCATGCTGCCCAAGGAGGGCGACGGCGGCACCCTGCCGCTGGACGCGCCGATCTCCGTCAAGGAGGCCGTGATGCCGTGGAGCCGCTTCCGCGACATCCACGGGCGCGGCGTCGACACCGTCCTCGGCCCGGAGATGCGCTCCACCGGCGAGGTCATGGGCATCGACTCCGTCTTCGGCACGGCCTACGCCAAGTCGCAGGCGGGCGCGTACGGCGCGCTGCCCACCAAGGGCCGCGCGTTCGTCTCGGTCGCCAACCGCGACAAGCGCTCGATGATCTTCCCGGCCCGTGAGCTGGTCGCCCACGGCTTCGAACTGCTCGCGACCTCCGGCACCGCCGAGGTCCTCAAGCGCAACGGCATCAACGCCACCGTCGTGCGCAAGCAGAGCGAGGGCGAGGGCCCGAACGGCGAGAAGACCATCGTCCAGCTCATCCACGACGGCGAGGTCGACCTCATCGTCAACACGCCGTACGGCACCGGCGGCCGCCTCGACGGCTACGAGATCCGCACCGCCGCGGTCGCCCGCGCGGTGCCCTGCCTGACCACGGTCCAGGCCCTCGCGGCCGCCGTCCAGGGCATCGAGGCGCTCACCCGCGGCGATGTCGGCGTCCGCTCCCTCCAGGAGCACGCGGGCGCGCTGACCGCGGCGCGCGAGGCGTAGGACACATCCGGACGACGTGTGAGAGGGGGACACCGCGAGGTGTCCCCCTCTCCATGACCACCGAAGACCCCGAAGGCTGGACATGTACCGACTCTTCTTCGACCTGATCTTCAAGCGGATGGACCCCGAGAAGGCCCACCACCTGGCCTTCGGCTGGATCCGCGCCGTCGCCCGCGTGCCCGTCCTGCGGACCTTCGTCGCGGCCGTCCTCGCCCCCCGCCACAAGGAGCTGCGCACCGAGGCCCTCGGCCTGCGGATGCACGGCCCCTTCGGGCTCGCCGCGGGCTTCGACAAGAACGCGGCCGCCATCGACGGCATGGCCATGCTCGGCTTCGACCACGTCGAGATCGGCACGGTCACCGCGCAGGCGCAGCCGGGCAACCCCAAGAAGCGGCTCTTCCGCCTCGTGGCGGACCGCGCGCTCATCAACCGCATGGGCTTCAACAACGACGGCTCCGCGGCCGTCGCGGAGCGCCTGGCGGCCCGTGACGAGGTCTTCCGGACCACCGTCGGCGTGAACATCGGCAAGACCAAGGTCGTGCCGGAGGCCGAGGCCGTCGCCGACTACGTCACCTCCACCGAGCGCCTCGCGGCCCACGCCGACTACCTCGTCGTCAACGTCTCCTCGCCGAACACGCCGGGCCTGCGCAACCTCCAGGCCGTCGACCACCTGCGCCCGCTGCTGACCGCCGTGCGCGAGGCCGCCGACCGCACGGTCACCGGGCGCCGGGTGCCGCTGCTGGTGAAGATCGCCCCTGACCTCGCCGACGAGGACGTCGACGCCGTCGCCGACCTGGCCGTCGAGCTGGGCCTGGACGGCATCATCGCCACCAACACCACGATCGCCCGCGACGGCCTCGGGCTGAAGACGCCGAAGCGCACCGTCGAGGCCATCGGCGCGGGCGGCCTGTCCGGCGCGCCCCTCAAGGAGCGCTCCCTGGAGGTCCTGAGCCGCCTGTACGCCCGTGTGGGCGACCGGATCACCCTCGTCGGCGTCGGGGGCGTGGAGACGGCCGAGGACGCCTGGGAGCGCATCCTGGCGGGCGCCACCCTCGTCCAGGGCTACAGCGCCTTCATCTACGAGGGCCCCTTCTGGTGCCGCCGCGTCCACAACGGCCTGGCGGAACTCCTTGCCGCGAGCCCGTACGCGACGCTGGCCGACGCGGTGGGCGCGGCGACGCGCGAGAAGACGGCCTGACGGCCTTCACCTGGTTGTGGGCAGGCGTTCCTCCCCCAGACTTCGTCCGGGGGGACCCCCAGGCGAAACGGGGGCACAACCGACCACCGGCCCGCACTTGACCCGGAAAGGGAAACTCATGACCACCGAACCCTTCGGCGCACGCCTCCGCCGCGCCATGGACGAGCGCGGCCCCCTCTGCGTCGGCATCGACCCCCACGCCGCCCTCCTCGCCGACTGGGGCCTCACCGACGACATCGCAGGACTGGAGCGCTTCGCGCTCACCGTCGTGGAGGCCCTCGCCGACCGCGTGGCCGTCCTCAAGCCGCAGTCCGCGTTCTTCGAGCGCTTCGGCTCGCGCGGCATCGCCGTCCTGGAGCGGGCCGTCGCCGACGCCCGCGAGGCCGGCGCGCTGGTGCTGATGGACGCCAAGCGCGGCGACATCGGCTCCACCATGGCCGCGTACGCCGCGACCTACCTGGACCCGGCCTCCCCGCTCTTCTCGGACGCCGTCACCGTCAGCCCGTACCTCGGCTACGGCTCGCTGCGCCCGGCCCTGGAGCTGGCGCGCGAGAGCGGCACCGGCGTCTTCGTCCTCGCCCTGACCTCGAACCCCGAGGGCGCCGAGGTGCAGCACGCGGTGCGCGAGGGCGGCGCGACCGTCGCCGCGACCATGCTCGACCACCTGCGGGCCGAGAACGCGGACGCCGCCCCCATGGGCTCCTTCGGCGCGGTCGTCGGCGCGACCCTCGGCGACTCGCTCGCGGGCGTCGGCGCGGACCTCGCGATCAACGGCCCGCTGCTCGCCCCCGGCATCGGTGCCCAGGGCGCGACCGCGGCCGATCTGCCGAAGGTCTTCGGCGCGGCCGTCCGCGACGTCGTCCCGAACGTCAGCCGCGGGGTGCTGCGCCACGGTCCGGACATCTCCGGGCTGCGCGCGAGCGCCGAACGGTTCGCCGAGGAGGTGCGCGCGGCGGTCGCGGGCGTGGCCGGCTGAGGGCGCCTCCGACAGGATCGGGCCAGACGGGACCAAGAAAAGTCGGCCAGTATGTCCGGAAAAGTCCAAGTCGAGAGAGTCTGACCAGGACTTTTCGTCTGTTCTCGCTGACTGGAGCGGGATCGGCCGCTAGTCTCCGACGAGAGCGAACGTGCAAGCGCGTTGCTCGTTGCTCCCCAGGTGTGGGCCGACTAGGTTCCACACCGGTCCGTTATCCGACAGTTCGATATCCGAGGTGACGTAGGCGTGGCTCTTCCGCCCCTTACCCCTGAACAGCGCGCAGCCGCGCTCGAAAAGGCCGCCGCGGCTCGCCGGGAGCGCGCCGAGGTCAAGAATCGGCTCAAGCACTCCGGCGCCTCGCTGCACGAGGTCATCGAGCAGGGCCAGAAGAACGAGGTCATCGGCAAAATGAAGGTGAGCGCCCTCTTGGAGAGCCTGCCCGGTGTGGGCAAGGTCCGGGCCAAGCAGATCATGGAGCGGCTCGGCATTTCCGAGAGCCGCCGGGTGCGTGGTCTCGGCTCCAACCAGATCGCATCGCTGGAGCGTGAGTTCGGCGGCAAGGCCGCCTGACGTTCCCAGGCACTCCCGGGAACCGGGATAATCACTGCATGAGTACTGCAGTCTCCCGGGGGACGTCCCCCGTCCCCCCGGCCAGACAACCGCGGCTGACCGTGCTCTCCGGCCCCTCCGGGGTCGGCAAGAGCACGGTCGTCGCCCATATGCGCAAGGCCCACCCCGAGGTATGGCTCTCCGTCTCCGCCACCACCCGCAAGCCGCGCCCCGGCGAGCAGGAGGGTGTCCAGTATTTCTTCGTGGACGACGAGGAGTTCGACAAGCTCGTCGCCAACGGTGAGCTGCTGGAGTGGGCGGAGTTCGCGGGCAACCGTTACGGCACCCCGCGCCAGGCGGTCCTCGACCACCTGGCGGCGGGGGTGCCGGTGCTGCTGGAGATCGATCTCCAGGGTGCCCGGCAGGTCCGCGAGAGCATGCCCGAGGCGCAGCTGGTCTTCCTCGCCCCGCCGAGCTGGGAGGAGCTGGTCCGCCGGCTCACCGGCCGCGGCACCGAGTCGGCCGAGGTCATCGAGCGCAGGCTCGGCGCGGCCAAGGTGGAGCTGGCCGCCGAGTCGGAGTTCGACACGACGCTGGTCAACACCTCCGTCGAGGACGTCGCGCGGGAACTGCTAGCCTTGCTCCGTTGAGCTGGGATTTCCGTAGGATTCCAAGAATCCTGGGAATTCCGAGAAATCCCGGACAACCGGATCGCAACCACCCCCATCGGAAGGCAGAGCGTGTCCTCTTCCATCACCGCGCCCGAGGGCATCATCAACCCGCCGATTGATGAGCTGCTCGAGGCGACCGACTCGAAGTACAGCCTGGTGATCTACGCCGCCAAGCGCGCGCGCCAGATCAACGCGTACTACTCGCAGCTCGGCGAGGGCCTGCTGGAGTACGTCGGCCCGCTGGTGGACACCCACGTCCACGAGAAGCCGCTGTCCATCGCGCTCCGCGAGATCAACGCCGGCCTGCTGACCTCCGAGGCGGTCGAGGCTCCGGCCCAGTAATCACGCGGTCGACAGATGTCACCAAGGGCCCGGCAGCACGGCTGCCGGGCCCTTGGTGTGTCATGGGGTACGTAAACGGCGTAAGGCGTAAGCGGCCCACGGAAGTGTGCGAGAGCGCGGGGAGAGGCGAAGCGATGGACGAGGCGATGGTCGAGCCGGTGGACGAGGCGACGGACAAGCCCAAGGTCGTCCTGGGGGTCAGCGGCGGGATCGCCGCGTACAAGGCGTGCGAGCTGCTGCGCCGCCTGACGGAGTCGGGCCACGACGTACGCGTCGTCCCCACGGCCGCCGCCCTGCACTTCGTCGGCGAGGCCACCTGGTCCGCGCTCTCCGGCCACCCGGCCGCCACCCAGGTGTGGGAGTCCGTCCACGAGGTGCCGCACGTGCGGATCGGCCAGGAGGCCCGGCTCGTCGTGGTGGCCCCCGCCACCGCCGACATGCTGGCCAAGGCCGCCCACGGCCTCGCCGACGACCTGCTGACCAACACCCTCCTCACCGCGCGCTGCCCGGTGGTCTTCGCGCCCGCCATGCACACCGAGATGTGGGAGAACCCGGCCACCCAGGAGAACGTGGCCACCCTGCGCCGCCGCGGCGCGGTCGTCATCGAGCCCGCCGTCGGCCGGCTGACCGGCGTCGACACCGGCAAGGGCCGCCTGCCCGACCCGGAGGAGATCTTCGAGGTCTGCCGCCGGGTGCTGGCCCGCGGCGCCCGCGTCCCCGCCGACCTCGCGGGCCGCCACGTGGTGATCAGCGCGGGCGGCACCCGGGAGCCCCTGGACCCCGTCCGCTTCCTCGGCAACCGCTCCTCCGGCAAGCAGGGCTACGCCCTGGCCCGTACCGCCGTGGCGCGCGGGGCCAGGGTCACCCTCGTCGCCGCCAACACCGAGCTGCCCGACCCCGCCGGGGCGGACGTGGTGCGCGTCGGCACGGCGGTGCAGCTCCGGGAGGCCGTGCTGAAGGCCGCGGCCGACGCGGACGCCGTGGTCATGGCCGCCGCCGTCGCCGACTTCCGGCCCGCCCGCTACGCCGAGGGCAAAATCAAGAAGCGGGAGGGGGAGGAGCCCGCACCCGTCGAACTGGTCCGCAACCCCGACGTGCTCGCCGAGCTCTCGGCGGACCGCCCCCGCCCCGGACAGGTCGTCGTGGGCTTCGCCGCCGAGACCGACGACGTCCTCGCCAACGGCCGAGCCAAGCTCGCCCGCAAGGGCTGTGACCTGCTGGTCGTCAATGAAGTGGGGGAGCGGAAGACCTTCGGCGCGGAGGCGAGCGAGGCCGTGGTGCTCGCTCCCGACGGCTCCGAGACCCCCGTCCCCTTCGGGCCGAAGGAAGCCCTCGCGGAGACCGTCTGGGACCTGGTGGTGCGGCGTTTCTCCTGATATGTACGAGACGCCCGTGAGGGATGGATCACAAGTCCAGGGGCCCCCGATGTGCGACAGGATGTCCGAACGCCGGGCGGGCCGGATAAACTGACCTCTGGTTCCCGCGCCGAGCGCAGCTCTCGGCCGGGTCCCGTCAATGATCAGCCAGCAGCCGCTGCAACCCCAGGGAGCGATGTGTCCCGCCGCCTGTTCACCTCGGAGTCCGTGACCGAGGGTCACCCCGACAAGATCGCTGACCAGATCAGCGACACCATTCTCGACGCCCTCCTCACCGAGGACCCGACCTCGCGCGTCGCCGTCGAGACCCTGATCACCACCGGTTTGGTGCACGTCGCCGGCGAGGTGACGACCAAGGCCTACGCCCCGATCGCCTCGCTCGTCCGCAGCAAGATCCTCGAGATCGGCTACGACTCGTCCAAGAAGGGCTTCGACGGCGCCTCCTGCGGCGTGTCGGTGTCCATCGGCGGGCAGTCGGCCGACATCGCGCAGGGCGTGGACACCGCGTACGAGACCCGCGTCGAGGGCGACGAGGACGAGCTGGACCGGCAGGGCGCCGGTGACCAGGGCCTGATGTTCGGCTACGCCTGCGACGAGACGCCGAACCTGATGCCGCTCCCCATCGAGCTGGCACACCGCCTCTCGCGCCGCCTGACCGAGGTCCGCAAGAACGGGACGATCCCGTACCTGCGCCCCGACGGCAAGACCCAGGTGACGATCGAGTACGACGGCCACAAGGCCGTCCGCCTCGACACCGTCGTGGTCTCCTCGCAGCACGCCTCCGACATCGACCTGGACTCGCTCCTCGCGCCGGACATCCGCGAGTACGTCGTCGAGCACGTCCTGAAGCAGCTCGTCGAGGACGGCATCAAGCTCGACACCGACGGCTACCGCCTCCTGGTGAACCCGACCGGCCGCTTCGAGATCGGCGGCCCGATGGGTGACGCGGGCCTGACCGGCCGCAAGATCATCATCGACACCTACGGCGGCTACGCCCGCCACGGCGGCGGCGCCTTCTCCGGCAAGGACCCGTCCAAGGTCGACCGCTCGGCCGCGTACGCGATGCGCTGGGTAGCCAAGAACGTCGTCGCCGCGGGCCTGGCCTCGCGCTGCGAGGTCCAGGTGGCCTACGCGATCGGCAAGGCGGAGCCGGTGGGTCTGTTCGTCGAGACCTTCGGCACCAACACGGTCGACACCGACAAGATCGAGAACGCCATCGCCGAGGTCTTCGACCTCCGCCCGGCCGCGATCATCCGCGACCTCGACCTGCTGCGCCCGATCTACGCCCAGACCGCGGCCTACGGCCACTTCGGCCGCGAGCTGCCGGACTTCACCTGGGAGCGCACCGACCGCGTCGACGCGCTGAAGAAGGCCGCGGGTCTGTAGACCCGCGGAAGCGTCTCGCGCGAGGCCCGGACACCCTTCGGGGGTGCCCGGGCCTCGTCGCATACACCCGTCGCTGTCAGTGCCGTCTGATAGGACTGGAGCCGTGAGCAGGGACGACGGGCGGAGCGGGGGTGCGG
>NZ_JAINFC010001029.1 GCF_020740835.1 Streptomyces sp. UNOC14_S4 | reverse complement strand
GCCGGGGCCCGCTCCGCTCGCCCGCGCGAGCGCTGCTCGTGGGGCGGGCCCCGGTCGTTTCGGGTCGTTTCCAGTTACTTTCCGTCGGCTGCCGCTCGCAGGGCCGCCACGTCGATCTTCTTCATGCCGAGCATGGCCTTCATGGCCCGCTGGCCCCGCTCGGAGTCCGCGTCGCCGAGCAGCTCCGCCAGGGCGGCGGGCACGACCTGCCAGGACAGTCCGTACTTGTCCTTCAGCCAGCCGCAGGGGCCCTCCTCGCCGCCCTCGGACAGCTTCGACCAGTAGTAGTCGACCTCTTTCTGGCTGTCGCAATTGATCAGCAGCGAGATGGCCTCGTCGAAGGTGAACTGCGGGCCGCCGTTGATCGCGATGAAGTCCTGGCCGTCGAGGGCGAACTCCACGGTCATGACCGTCCCGGCGGGCCGGGGACCGGCTTCCCCGTAGTACTGGACGCTCTTGATCTCCGAGTTCGGGAACACCGAGACGTAGAACTCGGCGGCTTCCTTGCCCTGCGTGTCGAACCAGAGATTGGGCGTGATTCGTGGCATGGGGGGTCTCCTGTCCTGTTGTCCTGTTGTCCTGTGCGAAGGGGGTACCCCTTCCGCCTACTGGGGTGTCACTTGCGCTGCGTCTTGCGGGTGCGGCTTGCGTTGTGGCTGGTCGCGCAGTTCCCCGCGCCCCTGTTGTGGGGCCGGGGGTGGGG
>NZ_JAINFC010001028.1 GCF_020740835.1 Streptomyces sp. UNOC14_S4 | reverse complement strand
CCCAGACTCCGTCCGGGGGGACCCCCAGCCCCTAGCGGAACGCATGCCCACAACCGGAAAGGTAAGACGCAAGAGCACCCCCATCAGGGGCGCGGGGAACTGCGCGACCAGCCACGACGCGACCGGCAGCCGCCCACCGGGCCCGGGTGGCAACCCGGTGGGCGCAACAGGCCACCGCCCCGCAGCCGCGCGCCGAGCGCAAGCCGCACCCCCGTAGGCGCAGCGGGGTCCGCTAAAGCGCCGCGGCGCCCCGGTCCTTCAGAGAGCGCCCGTACTGCTCCAGAACCCAGAGCTCGTTCTGGACCGCGGCCAGGTGGTCCGGGTCGGCGCCCGCGCCGAGGCGGACCAGGCTCGCCTGGACCTCCTTCACCCGCCGCTCCACAGCCCGCAGCCGCACCTGCACCAGCTGCACCCCGGCATAGACCTCGTCGACGTTCTTCGCCCGGATCGCCTCGACCGCCAGCTCCGTGACCAGGCCGCGGACCGTGTCGTCGGGCGCCGCGTCCCGCACGCGGGCGAGGTAGTCGTCGGCGGCGTACGTGACGCCGCCCGCCTGCTCGACGGCGCGCCGGACCGCCACGTACGGCTCCGCCGTGAACTCGTCCTCGCCGTACGCGTCGAAGGCGGGGGCGACCAGCTCGGGCCGCTGGAGGGCGAGCTTGAGCAGTTCGCGCTCGGTGAGCTGGGCGGGGCTGCGCAGGTTGAGGG
>NZ_JAINFC010001027.1 GCF_020740835.1 Streptomyces sp. UNOC14_S4 | reverse complement strand
ACCCCGACCCCGGAGCAGCTCTCGGCCGTGCGCGTCATCGAGCACACCTGGCACTCGGCGCTGATCACCTGGCTGTCGGGGCGGGCCTCCATCGCCCAGGTGAAGATCGATATCGAGACGGTCTGCCGCCTCATCGGTCTCACGTCCCCCGCCCATCCCACCGGTGCGCACTGATCGCCCGTCATTTCGGGATTGATCCGTAAAGCCGGATCCCGCCAAGTGCCGACAAGGCATTCCGGAGGGCGCGTTCGAGTGAACTTGGGGCGCGTGTGGCGAGAACTGTGCGCCCTTGCGCCCCCTGCAGGTGCGTTATCCACGCCCCTTGTGGTGTCACCCACCGGTATGAATGGGGCGACACCCGGCGCAGTGCGGCGCCGGGAAAGAGTGGGAGGGCGGGGGCAGATACCGTGATCCGGGTCCTGCTGGTGCACGACATCCATCTGCTGCGCGCGGCCCTGGCGGCGCTCATCGCCAGAGAACCGGATCTGGAGGTCTCGGCGACCCCCTGGACCCGCGCGGCGACCATGTCCCGCGCCGTGCTGCCGGACGTGTGCGTGGTCGACATGGACAGCCCCGAGGCAGGGGGCCCCGACGGCCTGCGCCGGCTGACCGGCCGCGCGCCAGCCGGCCCCGCGGACAGGACCGGGGCAGGGCCCGGCATTACGGCCGGATTCGGGACGAGCGGCGGCATCGGAATCGGGACGGGAATCGGGAC
>NZ_JAINFC010001026.1 GCF_020740835.1 Streptomyces sp. UNOC14_S4 | reverse complement strand
GCCCCACAACAGGGGCGCGGGGAACTGCGCGAGAAGCCCCACCGGCCCGCGGACGAGGTCAGGCCGTCACCCCACGCGCCCCATGCCCAGCCGCAATGGACTCGATCCGACGCGCCAGCTCGATGTCCAGGCCCGTCACCTTCCCGCCCACGCTGTGCGTGTTCACGCTCACGGAGATCGTGTTGTAACCGAGCGTCAGGTCCGAGTGATGCCCCAACTCCTCCTGGATCTGGGCGATATGAATCACCATCGCCGCCGCGGCGAAATGTCCGTCGAAGGCGTAGGAGCGGCTGATCCGGTCGCCGTCCGTCGCCCAGCCGGGCAGCTCCTGGAGGCGTTCTTCGACGTCCTTCTGGGAGAGCGGTTCGACCGCCATGAGGAATCCCTTCGTCACGGGTACTGCGGATGCGCGGATGCGCGGATGCCACAGACGCCACGGATGTCGGTGACTCCAGCGTCCCACGTGACGAGGGCGCTTTCGCGCCAATGTGCGGGGCGGCACGCAGCGCGTCTCCCGTCACCTTCCGGGAACAGGGTGACACCCCTATGCTCCTGCGCCGGACGTGACCAGTTACCCGGCGGTAGGCAGGGGGCACAGCATGGACGACACGGACGGCATACGCACAGGCAGCACCGGCAGCACAGGCAGCACCCGCAGAGCCTTCATCGGCTCTGCGGGTGCTGCCTGTGCTGCCGGTGCTGCCTGTGCGTATGC
>NZ_JAINFC010001025.1 GCF_020740835.1 Streptomyces sp. UNOC14_S4 | reverse complement strand
GCGAGAACATCGTCTTCATCTCCGGCATCGGCTGCTCCTCCCGCTTCCCGTACTACATGAACACCTACGGGATGCACTCCATCCACGGCCGCGCCCCCGCCATCGCCACCGGACTCGCCTCCAGCCGCCCCGACCTCTCCGTCTGGGTCGTCACCGGCGACGGCGACGCCCTCTCCATCGGCGGCAACCACCTCATCCACGCCCTCCGCCGCAACGTCAACCTCAAAATCCTGCTCTTCAACAACCGCATCTACGGCCTCACCAAAGGCCAGTACTCCCCCACCAGCGAAGTCGGGAAAATCACCAAGTCCACCCCGATGGGCTCCCTGGACGCACCGTTCAACCCGGTCTCCCTCGCCCTCGGCGCCGAGGCGTCCTTCGTCGCCCGCACCGTCGACTCCGACCGCAAGCACCTCACCAGCGTGCTGCAGGCCGCCGCCGAACACCCCGGCACCGCCCTCGTCGAGATCTACCAGAACTGCAACATCTTCAACGACGGCGCCTTCGACAACCTCAAGGACAAAGAAAAGGCCCAGGAAGCGGTCATCCGCCTCGAACACGGCCAGCCCATCCGCTTCGGCACCGACCACACCAAGGGCGTCTTCCGCGACCCCGCCACCGGCGACCTCCACACCGCCGACATCACCGAGGACAACGAGCACCGTCCTCGTCCACGACGCCCACACCACCTCCCCCGTCACCGCCTTCGCCCTCTCCCGC
>NZ_JAINFC010001024.1 GCF_020740835.1 Streptomyces sp. UNOC14_S4 | reverse complement strand
CCCGCCCACCCCGCTCTGCCGAAGCAGAACCGCGGTTCGCGACCCACACGCCCACTGCCGTACGCCCCGGTGGTGGACGCGACGGTGACGCCCACGACCGGACGGATCACGCTCACCTTCGACGGAGGGCCGGAGGCGGGCGTGTGCTTCACCGTCACCTCCGCGAACCGCACGGACGGGCCGTGGAGCTACACCGCAGCGGCCGGTGCCACGCTCTCCGACACCTGGAACACGGCGTATTCGCACGGCTCGTACGACCTGACGGCGCACGGCCCGAACGGCTTCCTGCGCACCTTCAAGGGCTCCGGCGGCACGGCGGGCCCCGAGGTGACCGCCCGCCACGACGCCCACGGCGGCCGGGTCGAGCTGACCCTCACCAACCACGGCAAGGCCGACTGCCGTCTGACGGTCACCGACGCCTACGGCGGGAAGAGCGAGACGGTCCGGGTGCGGCCGGGCAAGCGCGTGGTGCGCACGGTGGAGCTGCGGCACAGCAAGCGCTGGTACGACCTGTCGGTGACCTGCGCCACCGACAGCGGCTTCCTGCGCCGGTTCGCCGGGCACGTCGAGACCGGCGAACCGGGGGTGAGCGACCCGGCGATCGCCACGGCCTGACGCCTGTCGCCTCCCCGACTCCCTGCCGAGGGCGCCCTGGTCGGCAGGGTCGGAGGACGCCTGGGCCGACGTGCGCAAAGCGCCCGGCGGCACCCGTCAAATCCCGCCATTCTCGTCCGTCCCACATC
>NZ_JAINFC010001023.1 GCF_020740835.1 Streptomyces sp. UNOC14_S4 | reverse complement strand
TGCCCGCCCGTCCCGCCGCCGGAGTCGCCGTCGTGACGGCCCGGCTGCCTGCTGCTCCACTGGCTGCCCCAGGCGGGCGGCTCCTGCTGCCGCGGCCCGCCTTCCTGCTCCTCCTGGTGGCCCTCCTCCTGGTGGCCCCGGGCCTGCGGGCGCGGCTGCCACGGCCGGTCCGCCTGCCCCTCCGGCGGCGGCGCGAAGGGATTGTCCTGCTGACCCGAGGGCGAAGGGGGCGAGGACGGGGACGACGACGGTGACGACGGCGACGACGAGGGTGACGGCGAGTGCGACGACGGAGGGCGTTCTTGCGACATGCGGGTGGGGCTCACCGTCGCGTCCCGCTCGGTGGCGGGCAGCGGGAAGCGGTGAGCCTCGTGGAGGCGTCGGTCCGGCATGTGGAGTGAGTCTTCCCCTTGTGTCGTCGTGCTGTGCGTCCCGGTGCGCGCGGAGGTTTCCCGCACACCATGACGCCCTGCACACCGAACGTACGGCGTCGCGCTCGGATTCCGTTCGTCGCGTGTGTTTCGTCGCGTGTGCATCCGTGCGCTTTGCCCGCGCTTTCCGTGCGCTGCTTCCAGACGCTACCTCCCACGCGTGCCCCCGTCCCGCGGGGGCCGTTCCGCGTGCCGGTATCGTTGCTGGCGGTCGGCGTCTTCGTAGAGTCCCCCGTATCCGGGGACCCTTCCGACTTGTACGACCATACAAAGCGACCGAGTGAACCGCCGCAAACCCGCGAGAAAGGGCCCCACCG
>NZ_JAINFC010001022.1 GCF_020740835.1 Streptomyces sp. UNOC14_S4 | reverse complement strand
CTCCCGTACCCCGGGCCGGTGTCGCCGCCCCGCTCCCCCGAAGTGCCGGCGGAAGGGCGCCCACCGAGGACCCGTTCCACGGCGCCGTCGGGC
The DNA here is from genome assembly GCF_020740835.1 of Streptomyces sp. UNOC14_S4. Classification (GTDB taxonomy): domain Bacteria; phylum Actinomycetota; class Actinomycetes; order Streptomycetales; family Streptomycetaceae; genus Streptomyces. The sequence goes on along the minus strand of NZ_JAINFC010001022.1, from coordinate 656 downwards.
AGGCACTGGAAGCGGGCGGTGACGAACCCTGGTGCAACCCGCCCGGCCGAGCCCTGGGCACCCCGCCCACGACCGCGACGGGCAGCCCTCTCATCGACGCCTACCTCTGGATCAAACGCCCCGGCGAATCCGACGGCACCTGCCGCGGCGCGCCCCCGGCGGGCCACTGGTGGGCCGACTACGCCCTCCGCCTGGCAGAGGCCACACCCATGTCACGATAACCCGACAGGAACGTAAGGGAATTCGGCGGCCGCGACGATCCGATCGCGCGTGCCGCCGATCTCGTGTCCGCCGACAGTCTCATGACGGTTCACGGACCGGCCTCACCGAACGCCCCCGTGAAAAAGAAAAACTGACGTGGCATCACGTCAGCCGGTTTCGCATCGCACGGTTTCACATCGCGCGCGGTTTCACATCATGACCGGACAGTTCTCCGGGCCGCTCATTCAAGGGGCCTCACGGCACCCCACCGCTCAAGCCGGGCTCCGCTCCCCCAACGTCCGCCCCGCGCCCGCGTTCTCCGTTCCCGGGGCGACCACCGAGCCCATCGTCCCGCCACGCCCGTCATCGCCGCCGTCGCCGTCGCCGCGGCGTGTCCTGCCTTCTCCCCACCACCATGCGACCAGCGGGCCCAACGCCGTCACCAACCCCAGCAC
>NZ_JAINFC010001021.1 GCF_020740835.1 Streptomyces sp. UNOC14_S4 | reverse complement strand
GACCACGGGTCCGCACCACAACAGCGGGGGTCCGGGGGCGGCAGCCCCCGGTCCAGGAACCGACGCCCCCGGGCGCCCCAAGCCCGTCATCGCCGTAGCCGGCGGCCCCGCCTTCACCTTCTCCTACGCCGAGCACACCGAGCTCCTCCGCGCCGCCGGCGCGGAAGTCCTCACCTTCGACCCCCTCCGCGACGAGCGACTCCCCGAAGGCACCGCAGGCCTCGTCATCGGCGGCGGCTTCCCCGAGATGTACGTCCACGAGCTCTCCGCCAACGAGCGGCTGCGCGAGGCGGTCGCGGCCCTGACACGCGGCGGTGCGCCGGTCGCCGCCGAGTGCGCGGGGCTGCTCTACCTCTCCCGTTCCCTCGACGGCAAGCCGATGTGCGGCGTACTGCCCGCCGAGGCACGGATGACGGAGCGGCTGACGCTCGGCTACCGCGAGGCGGTGGCGATCGCGGACAACCCGCTGGCCGCGGCGGGGACCCGGGTCCGCGGGCACGAGTTCCACCGCACGGTGATCGAGCCGGGCGCGGGCGAGGCGCCCGCGTGGGGGTTCACGCACCCGGAGCGCCGTACCGAGGGCTTCGCGCTCGGCGGTGTGCACGCCTCGTACCTGCACACCCACTGGGCGGGCTCCCCCGGCACCGCGCAGCGCCTCGTCGCGGCAGCGGCGGCGTCCCGTCGGTGACGTCAGCTCGCGAGGCCCACGACGAGCCAGACGAACGCGACGCCCGCCACCGTGCAGGCCAGGGT
>NZ_JAINFC010001020.1 GCF_020740835.1 Streptomyces sp. UNOC14_S4 | reverse complement strand
CCCCCGCACCAACGGCCCCGCCTTCCGGCAGAACGACGCCACGGCCCGAGCCCTGCTCACCACCCTCCGCGAGCTGTTCCCGCACACCGCGCGCGAACCCCGCGCGGCTGCCGCCGGAGGTGCCTGACCGGCGCCGCCACGGCCCCCGCACACACCCCACACACCGCAGGGAACCCCATGTCCTCATCCGTACCCACCCGGCCGCTCCACCTGGCCGTCGCCATCGACCGGCCCGACGCCACGGACGCCGAGCCCTTCGCCCGCGCGGCCCGCCTCGCCGAACACGGCAAGCTGGACTTCGTCACCCTCGACGACACCCTCGGCCCGCCCGGCCGCGGCGGCGGCCGCCTGGACGCCCTCGCCGTGCTCGCCCGCGTCGCGCCCGTCACCCGGCGGATCGGCCTGGTACCGACGGTCACCACCACCCACACCGAGCCGTTCCACGTCTCCAACGCCGTCTCCACCCTCGACTGGGTGAGCCGCGGCCGGGCCGGGTGGACCGTCGCCGTCTCCACCGGCGAGGCCGCCGCCCGCCACTTCGGCCGCCGGGACGCCGCCCCCGACCGGGACCTCTGGCACGAGGCGGGCGAGGTCGCCGACGTCGCCAGGCGCCTGTGGGACAGCTGGGAGGACGACGCCGAGATCCGCGACGCGGCCACCGGCCGGTTCGTCGACCGCGACAAGCTCCACTACGTCGACTACCGGGGCACGGGCTTCAGCGTCCGCGGCCCCTCCATCGTCCCCCGGCCCCCGCA
>NZ_JAINFC010000102.1 GCF_020740835.1 Streptomyces sp. UNOC14_S4 | reverse complement strand
CCTCTCCGCCCACCGGACACCCGCCAACTCGAACCCCTCACCCACCTGGTTGACCGGCAACCCGGCAAGCCCCTTGTCCGCCACCAAAAGATTCGGCATCAGATACAGCCAGTCCGCCGCCGCATCATCGGACAGCACCCGCGCCGCCTCCCGATAGCGCGCCGCCTCGTCCTCCGGCTTCCCCGCGTCACCCTCCTTCAACAATTTGCCGTACTCCGGGTTCCCGTAGTGGAAGTAGTAGCCGGGGTCGGCGAACGTCCACAGGTCGCGCGGCTCGACGTGGGCGATGACCGACAGGTCGTAGTCGCCCTTCGTGAAGACCTCGGAGAGCCAGCGCGCGGGGAACTCCAGCGGCTCGATCTCCACCTTCAGCCCGACCTGGTCGAGCTGGGACTTCACGACCTGCGCGGCGGAGACCGCGTACGGCATGTTGGGCGGCCGCAGCCGCAGCGTCCTCCCCGTCGCGCCCGCCTCCTGGAGCAGCCGCTTCGCCTTGGCCGGGTCGTACGGGTAGCGGCCGGCGAGGTCCTCGTACCAGGGGTCCGTGGGGCTCGCCATCGTGCCGATGAGCTTGCCGTGGCCGGAGCGGGTGGTGTCGACGAGGGCCTTGTGGTCGATGGCGTACCGGACGGCCTGGCGGACGCGTTTGTCGGTGAAGGGCTCGCGGGTGTTGTTCATGGCGAGGACGACCTTGCCGGTGGAGCTGCCCTCGATCGTCCGGAAGCGGGCGGTGTCGGAGAAGCGGGACAGCGTCTCGGGGGCCTGGACGGTGCCGAGGACGTCGACGGCGTTGGTGAGCATGGCGTTGTTCATCGCCCCGGCGTCCTTGAAGTACTTCAGGGTGACCTTGCTGAGCTGCGGTTCGGTGCCCCAGTAGCCGGGGTTGCGGTCGAGGACGATGCGCTCGCCACGGCGGCGCTCGGCGAGCGTGAACGGGCCGGTACCCACGGGGTGGTTGGCGAGGTCGGAGACGCCGGTGCGGCTGAACATGGCGCCCACGCGCTCGGTCATCGAGAACAGCCAGCCGTTGCTGGGGCGGCTCAGGGTGACCTTCAGGGTGTGGTCGTCGGTCTTCTCCGCCTTGTCGACCACGTCCATCTGGCGCGCGATCTTCAGCTTCCAGTCCTTCTTGACCCGGTCGATGGAGAAGACCGCGTCGTCGGCGGTGAAGTCGGCGCCGTTGCTGAACTTCACACCGTTCCTGAGGTGGAAGGTGTAGACGCGGCCGTCGTCGGAGCGCTCGTAGCGCTCGGCGAGCAGGGGCTGGATCCTGCCCTGCTGGTCGAGGCGGACCAGCCCCTCGTAGACGCTGCCGAGCACGGCCTGCGGGATGGCGGCGCCGTCCGTGGTGGTGAAGTCGAGGCTCGCGGGTTCGGCGATGAGGCCGACGGAAAGAGTGTCGGTCCCGCCGAACCTGCCGGACTTACCGGAAGAGGATGTGCCGCCTCCGGAGCCGCACGCGGCCAGGGTGCCCGCGAGCACGGCACAGCAGGCAGCGAGGACGGACTTGCGCTTCGAGCCGGTCACTGAGCCTCCGCCCGTAAAAGTGGGGAATCACCCCAACTCGATTGACCACACGACGCGTTCGATTCATGATCGATGGTCAGCACAGCTTAAGCGCACACCTTGTGGTTCAGCGAGCCCGAGTGGAGTCCGTATGCCCCTGTCCGTACCCGTGCCCTCCGCCGCCGACGCCGCCCCCGTCGCGATGCTCACCGAGCCGGTCACCGGCCCGAGCGCCTGGCTGGCACGCGACTTCACCGGTGAGGACGACTGGGTGGCCGTCCTCACGGCGGAGGAGGTACGCGAGCTGGACGAGGCCGTGGCGGCGCTGCGTGATCATGAACGGCCGCTGGCGGAGCTGACTTTGGCGGACTTCCCGCTACCCACGCTGGCGAAGTCACTGGAACAGGCCGTGCAGGACCTGGAGTTCGGCCGTGGCTTCACCGTGCTGCGGGGGCTGCCCGTCGAACGGTGGTCGCTGGAGGAGGCACGGCTGGCGTACTGGGGCATCGCGCTGCACCTGGGCACACCGGTCTCGCAGAACGCGTCCGGCGAGCTGATCGCCCACGTCAGGGACTACGGCGAGGGCGGCCTCGACCTGCCGACGACGCGCGCCTACCGCACCCGCAACGCGCTGCCCTTCCACACCGACAGCTCCGACATCGTGGGCCTGCTGTGCCTGCGCAGCGCGGGCCAGGGCGGCGGGGTCAGCACCCTGGCCAGCTCCATGACCGTCTACAACCACCTGCTGGCCCACCACCGGGAGCTGCTCGGCCTCTTCTACCGGGGCTTCGTCTACGACCGGCGTACGGAGGAGGGCTCGCAGGAGCTGCCGTACTACCGCAACGCGGTGTACGGCTGGTTCGACGGGCAGCTGAGCTGCCGCTTCTACATGACGCACTACATCGAGTCGGCGGTGGCGCACACGGGCATCCCGCTGAGCGATGTCGAGCGCTACGCCCTGCGGCTGTTCCAGGACATCGCGGCGAGGGACGAGCACCGGGTGGAGATGACCCTGCGGCCAGGCGACCTCCAGCTCCTCAACAACAATGTGCTCGTCCACGGCCGGTCCGCCTACGAGGACGAGCCGGGGCGCCGCCGCGATCTGCTGCGGCTGTGGCTCAATACGCGCTCGGCACGGCGGATTCCGGACCACTTCGCCCGCTTCCGCCACGGGATGCCGACGACGCGCCGAGCGTGATGGCGGTGACGACGAGCCCCTCACCGGCCAGCCAGCGGCCGGTGAAGCCGTCCAGCCGCTCGCCGTCGACGACGGGGCCCGGCACCAGCAGCCGGGCGGAGAAGGTGCCGGACAGACCGTCTGTGTCGGTGCCGGTGTCGAACTCCAGCTCCGCCTCGGAAAAGTCGAGCTCCTCGCCGGTGAGCGGGTACCACGTCTTGAAGACGCTCTCCTTGGCGCTGAACAGCATCCGGTCCCACGAGACGCCGGGCCTGCGGGCGGTCAGCCCGGCCAGCCGGGCCCGCTCGGCGGGCAGGGCTATCGTCTCCAGGACGCCGTCGGGCAGGGGCCCGTCCGGCTCGGCGTCGATGCCTATGGACACGGCGTCCGCCGCCCGGGCCACGACCACGGCGCGGTAACCGTCGCAGTGGGTCATGCTGCCGACGACACCGGCGGGCCAGCCGGGCGCGCCACGCCGGTTGGGCAGCAGGGCCACGGGCGGGTGCCCGAGCCGGCCGAGCGCCTTACGCGCGCACGCGCGTACCGTGGCGAACTCGCCCTGCCGCTTGGGCACGGCACGGGCCACATGGGCCGCTTCCTCGGGCAGGAGCAGGCCCGACACATCGGCCGGGAGGGGACCGAAGTCCTCCTCCGCGTGGAACCCCTCGGGCAGGATGCGCTCGATCACCGTGCTGTCCCTCGCTGTTCCTCGGCGGGCCGGGGCAGGATCTGCCGCAGCGGCTCACGCGGCGGCCGGGGCCTCCACTCGCGCGGATAGCCGACGGAGACCTCCTCGAAGCGGACTCCGTCGTACCAGGTGACGCGCGGGATGTGCAGGTGACCGTAGACCACGGCGGCGGCGCGGAAGCGCGTATGCCAGTCGGCGGTCAGCGTGGTGCCGCACCACTGGGCGAAGTCGGGATACCGGAGGACGTCGGTGGGCTGCCGCACCAGCGGGTAGTGGTTGACGAGGATGGTGCGCAGGGACGGGTCGACCTCCGCGAGCCTGCGCTCGGTGTACGCGACGCGGGCGCGGCACCAGTCGTCGCGGCCCGGATACGGGTCGGGGTGCAGGAAGTGCTCGTCCGCGCAGACGACGCCCGACTCGTAGGCGCGGCGCAGCGACTCCTCCTTGGAGTGCGCCCCGGGGACACGGAAGGAGTAGTCGTAGCCGACGAAGAGCGGAGCGATGGCCACCGGCCCGCCGTCGCCCTCCCAGACGGGGTAGGGGTCCTCGGGGGTGTCGATGCCGAGGCTCCGGCAGAGCTCCACGAGGCGCAGGTAGCGCTTCTCGCCGCGCAGGTCGACGGTGTCCTTGGGGTGGGTCCACAGCTCGTGGTTGCCCGGCGCCCAGATCACCCGGGCGAAGCGGTCGGCGAGCAGCCCGAGGGCCCACTCGACGTCGGTGAAAAGATCGCCCACGTCACCCGCGACGATCAGCCAGTCGTCCGCGGACGTGGGGCGCAGCCTCTCGACGAGCTCGCGGTTCTCCTTGTAGACCACGTGCAGGTCGCTGATCGCGAGCAGTTTCCCACCGGCCACCGTGCTGTCTCCCCCCTCGCGTCCTCCCTCCCGGCCTTCAAAAGCTAATCGATCAACCGTCCGGAAGAAAGGGTTCACTGTACTTTGCACCCCCTGTGGCGCACCCCTGTGCGCCCCTGCTGCACACCCTTAATGCGCCCCGGTGAGGCACTGCCGCGTATCCCCGCGACCGACGACCCGCACGGTCCTGCCCGTGCCGAGGTGTGGCGGGCGAACCCCGCCACACCGTAAGACGTACGTCCGGTCCCTCACATGCCATTGCGCACATGAGGGACCGGACACCGGACTCAGCGTTCGACGACGGGGCAGAAGCTGCCGTTCGCCGGGTTCGCCAGGGCGAGGATGATGTCGATGGTGTTCCCGCAGATGTTGGGCCTGAGTTTGATCGGGATCTGGATGACATCACCGGTGAGGATGCCCGGGTCGCGGACGGCGGCGCCGTGGGTGCCGTGATGCGCCAGGGCGGTACCCGCGCAGGCGAGGCCACCGGCCACGGCGAGTGCGGCGGCGACGGACACGCTTCGGATCATGCTTTCTCCCAGAGAGGGTGACGGGTCGTCGGACAGCGACGCGCATGATTACCGCACCGAACAGGGCCAAATCCTCCGCATTAGCCAGTCCATGGGCATGCCGATCGCACTAATCGGCCGTCTCGGCGACCCGGCACACCACCGCCCTGCGGAGCCGATGGGCTACCGGTCGGGACCGGATCGGTTCCGGCAGTCAGCGTGCGGCACCCGGCGGCCGGAGGCGTATGACCGCCCTGCCCGCCGTGAGGTCCACCGTCGACCTCGGCGGCGCCCCGTCCTCCTCGTCGTCCCGCATGACGAGAGCGCTCTGCCGCTCCTTGAGCTCGTGCCGCTTGCCCGGCGAGAAGCTCGCGTGCAGCTGCTCGAAGCCCGTGGCGGACACCTGGCCCTGCCGGACCCCGTTGCGCCAGGGGAGGACGCCCGCGCGGCCCGCGCGGAGAAGGAGCTGGTCGACGAAGGCCAGCACCGTCAGGACGACGACGAGCCCCGGCACAGTCATGAAGAAGACGACCTGCATACGCGCTCCCCCAGCTCCCTCACCGCGGTCGGACGATCAGGCGCGGCACTCCGGATGGCCCCAGCCCTGTTCCAGTTTGGTGATGTCGGCGCCCGCGGCGTAAGGGGTACCGCAGGGGCAGCGGCCCGGGAACTTGGCCTTGATCGTGCGGGTGGAACCGCCGGTGCTGCGGGAGGCAGCGGGCTTCTTGCGTACGGCCTTGGGAGCGGAGGTCGCGCGGGACGGGGCCGGGACCGGCATCGGGGAGCCCAGGGCCGTACCCGCCGCCGCCTGGGAGACGGCCACGTCGCTGGCCGCCTGGTCGGCGATCGCGTTGAGGTGGTCGCCGTCCTCGCGGTGCGCCGGTACGTAGCGGAACTCCACGTCGCGGTCGGCCAGCAGCCGGTCGATGGCCTCGACGATCTCCCGGTTCGCGACGGGCTTGCCGCCGGCCGTCTTCCAGCCGTTGCGCTTCCACCCGGGCAGCCACTGGGTGACGGCCTTCATGGCGTACTGGGAGTCCATACGGACCTGGAGAGGCTCGGCGGGCGGGACGGTCTCCAGGAGGGACTTCAGGGCGGTCAGCTCCGCCACGTTGTTGGTGGCCGTGCCCAGCGGGCCCGCCTCCCAGCGTTCGGGGCTCCCCGCCGCGTCGGCGACGACCCAGGCCCACGCGGCCCGGCCAGGGTTGCCCTTCGACGCTCCGTCGCAGGCGGCAATGATGCGGTCAGACATCCTTCGATGATGCCAGGGCCCCTGCGGGGCGAGCGAAATCAGGGCGGAGGGGTCCCCGGGGCCGTCAGGCGAGCAGCCGCACCCGGACGTCCGGCGGAAAGCCCTCGCCGGCACCGCCCACCCTCCGGGCGAATTCCGCCACCGCGGCCAACTGCCGCTCGCCCAGGCCGTAGTCGAGCGCCTCGGCGAAATAACGCTTGAGCGTCCGCGCGTCGAACTGCGCCGACCGGGCCGCCGCCTCCCCGCACACCGTGTCGATCTCGGCGAGCGCGAGATCGCGCGCGTCCAGCAGCGTGCGGTGAACCCGGTGTACGGTCTCCGGCTCCTCCGCCAGGAACGCGCGCCGCGCGGCGAACACGGCGAAGACGAAGGGAAGCCCGGTCCGCTCCCGCCAGAGCTCGCCCAGGTCGTACACGCGCAGCCCCTTGCGGGGCGCCTCCAGCAGGGACGCCCGGAGCGCCGGGTCACCTATGACGACCCCGGCGGACGCCCTGGACAGCAGGGAACCGAGATCCGGAGGGCTGACGAAATAGTCCGGCTCAACGCCGTACCGCTCGGAAAGAAGCAGCCGGGCGAGCCGCACCGACGTACGGCTGGTGTCGCACAGCGCGACGGGAGCGCCGTCCAACTCCTCCAGCGGCACTTCGCTCACGACGAGACAGGACATGACCGGCCCGTCACTGCCGATGCCGATACCCGGCAGCGCGACGAGTTCGTCGGCATTGCGGAGGAATTCGACGAGGCTGATCGGCCCCATGTCGAGCTCCCCGGCGGCGAGCGCGGCATTGAGCCGGTCCGGGGTGTCCCGCGTCAGTTCGAGCCCGGACATCCCGCCCGTCGCGGCCAGCCCCCAGGACAGCGGAAAGCAGTTCAGGAAGTCGATGTGCCCGACCCTGGGCCGCCGCCTCGCGGCGGCTGTGCCGCCGCCCTCGCCTTCCCGGCTCTCTCCGGTCTCTTCCGCGGGCGGGACCTCGGTGTGGGGTGGCAATGGAGGGATCTTTCCTTCGAACGCTGATCGAAGGCCACTCTAGCCACCGGCCGACAGGCGCCACCGGGCGACGGGGGCATACGGCAGCCCCCGGTGTCCCGTACCGCTCCCCCGAGCTTCGAGTCGTCGCTCTCCGCTCGTTTCCCGGTACGTACCTTTCCGGGGGCCTAGCCAGTTTGCCGAGATGGGGGTCACTCGGGTCGATGAACGTCTTCACCGAAAGGTGCGGCTCTCACCGGTTGTCTGGTGTATTGGCCAGTTTCCTCCGTATTTGCCCGGAGTCAAGGGGCCGCCCGAAACACCTGCGGAACCCCAGGTCAGAGGAGCGGGCGGCCCGCCCGGGAGCGCCCCGGACAGACCGCTCCAATCACCACAGAGAACCGATCGACCACTGTCAGCAGCGACGAGGACGCGCCCCGGGATGCGGCAGCGACGACGGGCGAGCGTGTTTACGGCGCCGTCGGCGGGCGTGGGCGGCGAGACGTCTCCCGTGCTCGCGGCTGTCGAGCACGACCACCGTGATCGGCCGGTCATGACAGCGACAGCGGAACCGGTACCCGGGCAGGCCGACCGGGGGTGGAGTGAAGGCGCGACGCGGGTCCGGCAGGAGCCACCACATCAGGGCGGCCACGGCGAGCAGCGACGAGAGGGTCAGGACGAGGACGCCGGTCACGACGTCGCCGGACTCAGCGACGGACATGGGCCGACCTCCGGGTGACCGCGAAGTGGAGCCGCGACAGGAGGCTTTCAGGTCCGCGACCTGAACGGCTCACGTACACGTACTGCGGCGTGACCACGCCTTCACCGCCTTCCCGTAGGGCAGTTCGAGGGCGCGGGGGCTGAGGTGTATGGCGGTACGCACGGGTCGTCTCCCAACAGTCGTTGCCGGTCGCCGCATCGCACACACGTCCGTGGCCTGGCCACCCTCCGGAGCGCCTCAACAGGCATGCAGATGGCTGCACTTCGGGTCTTCCCGGCGTGCGGCGGCGGTACGGTCAGGACCATAGGGCATGCCGTAGCTACTCAGCTACCCACTCGGGTCAAGACGGCCATCTGTAGACCGCGTCACGGCTACGGGGCAGACTGAGGCCCATGCCACCGAGAACAGCCCCGACCCTGCGCCAGCGCCGACTTGGCACCGAGCTGCGCCGGATGCGGGAAGCCGCCGGGCTCAACGCCCGCGAGGCCGCACAGACCCTGGGCATCGATCACACGAAGATCAGCCACATGGAAACGGCCCGATTCGGCGTCAGCCCGGATCGCATCCGCGTGCTCGCCGGCTGCTACGGCTGCACGGACACGGAATACATCGATGCTCTGATCAAGCTGGCGACCGACCGGAAGAAAGGGTGGTGGGAGGACTACCGCGGGGTTCTTCCGGCAGGCTTCCTGGATCTGACCGAGCTGGAGAACAAAGCCAAATACCTCTACAGCTACCAGATCGGCCACATCCCGGGACTGACACAGACCGAGGAATACGCCAGGGCTATTTTCGACTTCGGCGCTCCGCACCGACTGCCCAAACGGGAAAGCGAAGCGAGAATCGCCCACCGCATAAGGCGTGCCCACATCCTCACCCGTGAGGATGCGCCCCAGGTCACGGCACTGATCCACGAAGCGGCACTCCGCATGCGGTTCGGCGGAGCCGACGTCACCCGCAGGCAGCTCGTGCACCTGCTGAACATCTCGGAACTCCCCAATTGCACCTTCCGGGTGTTCACCTTCGAGGCCGAGGGGTTCGCAGGCTCCGGCCAGTCGATCCTCTACGCATCTGGGTCCGTACCCAAGCTCGACACGGTCCACCTCGATTCCTCCCACGGCCCTGTATTCCTGGACACGGAGGCGCAGCTCACGGCGTACCGCCAACTCCTGCAGACGATGGAAAAGCGTACGCTGAGTGCGAGCAAGTCACGCGATTTCATCAGGAAGGTTGCACAAGAGCTGTGAAAGGGCGAGAAGTGCCGCGTTCCGATTGGCAGAAGTCTTCCTTCTGCGCAGAGGGCGGAAACAACTGCGTAGAAATACGAGCCGAGAGCGGAATGCTCCTCCTGTGCGAGAGCGAAGCACCAGGCCTTGTCGTCAGCATGACGCACGATCAGCTCGCGGTGCTCATACAGGGAGTCAAGTCAGGGGCCTACGACCACCGGATCTGATGAACCGGACCCAGCGGCCCCCGCCAGGCAAGGCAGGGACTGCCGACGCATATGCCAATCGAGCTCCACAACAACCTAGCTACAGCAATACTGTTGCTACCCCTTGCCGAACGGCGCTAGCTTCTGGCTACGCCGCCGCGCCGGACGGACACGGCCCCGGCAGGCGGCCAACTTCCGCCTGCCGAAGGGCGATCAGGGCGGGGGCTCAACCACTCACTCTCCCCACCGCGCAAGGGAAGTGCAGAGCATGCAGCAACAGACACCGGAACGCCGTAAGGCAATCGGCCGCCGAATCTTCGGACACGCCTTCGTCACCAATAAAGCAGGGCACCCTCTCATGGTGATCGGGCCGGACGGCCGCCTGGCCCTCCCCGGAGGGGAGACGGTCGGGGACGAGCCCGCCGTACGCCCGGCGGCCTACCATCTGCGCCGCCTGGGGCTGGACATCACACCGGGCCCGCTCCTCCTGGTCGACCACACGGAAGCACACCCGTTGGGCGCACCGGCGGGGGCGATCACGTTCGTATTCCACTGCGGCACGCTGACCGCGTCCCAGACGCAGTCGGTCGCCGTACCGGCCCGCGACCCGGGCCTCCAGGGGATCGCGTTCGTCAACCCGAACCACTGGTACGGGGACATGACCCGCACCCAGCAGCGCCGCTTCACCGCGGCACTGGACACCCTCACCGCTGACAGGGACGCGGGCTGCCCGTACCTGTGGAACGGCCTCAGAGCCACCCACGCCCCCGTCCCGGCCTGATGCGGCCAATGCCGGTGGCCGGGCGGCGTTGGCCGAGGAGAATCGCTCCATGCGCATTCTGATCATCACCGCCGGTTCACGGGGAGACGTCGCGCCCTTCACCGGCCTGGGACGACGCCTGCAGGACGCGGGCCACCAGGTCACCGTGGCCGCCCACCCGTCCTTCGCCACACTCCTCGGCGGATGCGGTCTCGACCACCGGCCTGTGCCGGGAGACCCGCAGGAGCTGATCCGGAACTGGTCCCGGGCAGCGTCACGGGAGGAAGTCCGGGCTCTGACGCGGGCGTACGCGGACGGGCTCGCCGACGGGGTGGCGGAGGCCGTGGCGGGCGGAGCCGACCTGCTGCTCACCGCCTTCGGCCCGGCACCGCTCAGCCGGACGGCCGGCGAAGCGTTCGGCATCCCCGTCATCGGCACCTACCTCGCACCGTCGTTCGCCACCAGAGAGTTCCCCCTGCCCAACGCACGGAGCACCGACACCCCGGGGCCGGAGGGCAACCTCGCCGCAGGCCGGGACGTACTGAGCCGCGCGAAAGGGGTTTTCGCCGGCTCCGTGACCCGGCTGCGCACCCGACTCGGACTGCCCGCCGACACGCCCTCGGCAGCGGCGGACATCCGGCCGGTCTTCCACGGCTTCAGCCCGCTGGTGGTGCCACGCCCCCAGGACTGGCCGCCCGGGGCCGAAGTGACGGGCTACTGGTGGCCCGCACGCCCGGACAACTGGCAGCCCCCGGCCGACCTGGCCGACTTCCTCCAGGCCGGCCCGCCCCCGGTGTTCATCGGCTTCGGCAGCATGGCACCAGGACAGGGAGAACGGCTCAGTGAACTGGTGACCACGGCGGTGAAGCGGGCAGGCGTGCGCGCGGTGGTGCAGGCAGGATGGGCCGGTCTGAACAGCTGCGGCGACGACATCCTGGCCATTGGCGACGTTCCGCACGACTGGCTCTTCCCCCGCACCGCCGCCGTCGTCCACCACGCCGGGGCGGGCACCACCGCGGCTGGACTGCGGGCCGGAGTACCCGCCCTGCCCGTACCCGTCATGGCCGACCAGCCCTTCTGGGCATCCCGGCTGCACGGGCTGGGAGTCGCCCCCCGCCCCCTGCCGTTCCAGGACCTCACCGCCGAAGCCCTCGGCGACGCGATCACGGCCTGCCTGTCCGAACCGTCCCACCGCCACCGCGCGGCCGAACTCGCCCACGGCATCGCCACAGAGGACGGCGCCGCTCCACTGCTCGCCTACATCGGCTCACAGGACGCCGGATGAACCCGGGTCACAGGCGGTGTGACCCGGGCTTCGCCTGAGCCACCTTTTCGAGGACCGGGTCCGCTAGCGTTCGTTCGGCGCGATCCTGTGCCACGCGGCCTTCCGGCAGCAGCGCAGCGGGAAGACGGCCCGGATCGTCGTGCCGCCGGTCTCGGCGCTGGTGGCGCGGAAGGTGCCGCCGTACGCCTCGTACCGCCAGCGCATGCCCTGCATCCCGTACCCCTCCCTGACCCGCCGCACGCCCTGCGGGAGGCCGCACCCGTCGTCCGTGACCGTGACGCCGATACGGTCGTTGCGGCAGGTCAGGACGACGGTGACATGCCGGGCGCCGGCATGTTTCACCACGTTGGTGAGCGATCCCTGCACGACGCGGCAGACAGCCAGGTCGACCCCGCCCTCCGCCGTGGACGCGTGGCGTCGGTCGTCCTGGATGCGTACGTCCACTGTCAGGCCGTTCTCGGCAGCGACGCGCTCGGCGAGGGACCTGATCATCTCGTCCAGGCCCAGGCCCTGGAGCGCCACAGGGCACACGGTGGCGATGATGCCGCGCAGGGCGTCGGCATGTTCGTCGAGGGCGTGTGAGGCCTCCTCCATCGCCGCGCGCAGCTGCGGGAAATCGGTTATCCGCCGGGAACGGACGCGCGCTCCGGACGATGGAAGGAATTGCCGAATTCCTCGGACGTTCAAGGATCAACTTGATGCGGTCAACCCGCAGAAATCTTGCGGGTTGATGCGGATGTCCCGCACCGAACGGCCCGAGAAGATCGGGTCGTCCACAAGAACGCACCGGACGACGCGCCGCGGCTGCCTCATCGGCACCGACGGCGCACGACGCCCGGTGATCACCCAGAAAGAAGGTGCTCAAGGATGGCCTCCTCCCTCCTCCAGATCGCCCAGACCCTGGCCGTCGATGTTGTCAAGTGGTTCCTGAGCTAGGAACTCGAATACTCCGGATCCGCCCCCACTGAACAGGAAAGGAGGTGCCGGAAAATGTCGCAGTTCATCGACATCGCGGTGAGCCTGTTCACCGAAGCGCTGAAGTGGTTCCAGATCTGAGCCCCGCCCCGACCCGGAGCTTGATCGACTACCGGAGGACGCGCCACACCCCCCGCTCGGGCTCTCCTCCGGTTTCGGGCATCGAGCCGATTCAACTCGGCCCCTCCCCCTCGGTACATCACCAGATTCGTTCGGGCGCACACTCCGGATTCCGGTGGCAATCGGGCCTGTCGGCCAACCGCAGTGGCCGACAGGCCTGAATGCGATCCCGAGGAACGATTCATCCTGTCAATGGAATTGAGAGGCACGGGATCACGTTGAGCAATCGCATCATGAGGTACGGCAGCAGGCTGGCGGCCCTTTCCACAGTGGCCCTGGGGATGGTGGCGGCAATGGCCCTCCCCGCGTCCGCGACCGGAGGCCCCTCCCAGCAGCAGATCGTGGCCGACTGCGCGTCCGGCGAGGGCAAGTGCACCTTCAACAACCCGGTGATCGGCCAGGCATTCCTCGGCGACTTCCGCAAGGTGTCCAACACTCTCTACAACTGCAGTAGTTCGCCCTCCACGCAGTCGTTGGACTGGTCCGATTCGGTGGGATCGTCGGACACGGTGGGCGTCTCGGTCACGGCCGGCGGCAAGATAGCCGGCATTGTCGATGTCAGCGTCACCGCGTCCTACGGCCATACCTGGTCGGCCACGCACACCGAGGGCAGCTCCATGAGCATGACGGTGCAGCCGGGCGAGGTGGGCTGGATCTCCCGCGCCCAGGTGATGCAGACCGTCTCGGGTACATGGCAGACCCACTACGACAGCCCCAAATGGGGGCACTACTACTGGTACGCCGACGACACCATCACCAGCCCGGCCCCCAACGGCACGGACGGCAAGTCCAATGCGGTCATCGTCAAGACCCGCAAGATGACGCCGTCCGAGCTGGCGTCCTGCTCGTCAGGCACCCGCGCGGGACGGGCATTCGTCGCCCAGCGCTGATACGCCGAATACGCGGCGCCGAAAGGAACGAGGAACCCCCCACATGTTGTTCGGAAAGACCCGTGCAGCCGTCGCCGGAATGTCGATCGCGGTGACGGCGGCGGCCACGGTCATGGTCGGCGGGGGTACGGCAGCCGCGTCCGACACCCCGGGTTCGTACACCGACTACAGCTTCCCTCAAGGCACTTCCGGCCTGTCGTCGGTGACGTTCCGCACGACGGTCACGAAGGATCCCGGGCAGTCGGCCAATGTCTTCTGGAGCCACCAGTTCAACTTCACCAAGGGCGGCGCGTACACCGGAATGCAGGCCAACGGCCCTGGTGAAAAGCGGACGTTCCTCTTCTCCGTATGGGACGCGACAGAAGCAAAACCCGGCACCGTCGGCAGCTACTGCGTCGACTTCGGCGGCGAAGGCGAAGGGAAGAGCTGCCGCATCAAGTACGACTGGAAGCAGGGGCACACCTACCGCTACCGGGTGGCCCATGAGGGAAACCGCTGGTTCGGCGTCACGGTGACCGATGAAACCAGCGGGGATTCCTTCAAGCTCGGCAGCATACGGGCCGCGACCGGCCGGATATCCCCGGACGGCATGGTCGACTGGACCGAATACTTCGAGTGGAACGACGATCGCGCCTCCTGCAACGACCAGCCGTACTCCCAGGCGCGGTTCGGGCTTCCGCAGGGCGACGACGGCCGGGTCACCGCCAAGGTCGCCTCGACCAGCGCCAGCTCCTCGTGCCGGAACATGAGCCGCATCGACGTCACCAAGGACGGCAGCGTACAGAGCAACGCCATCGGGAACTCGCTGCGTGGCCCGATCACGGGGCTCGGAGGAAAGGCCGTCGACGCGGACGGCGGCGCCGCCAGCGGCACCTCCGCAATCCTCTACCGGCCCACCGGCGGCGCCAACCAGTCCTGGGTGCTCGGCAAGGACGGCGCCGTGCACCTCATGAAGAGCAGGCTGTGCCTGGACGTGAAATCGGGCGCCACCGGCAACGGCACCCGAGTCCAGCTGTACGCCTGCAATGGCGGAAACAACCAGCAATGGCGGTACGAGAACGACGGCAGCCTGCGCAACCCCGCGTCCGGCCGCTGCCTCGACGTACCCGGCTCCTCGGCGAAGGACGGCACACCACTTCAGATCCGGGACTGCAACGGCGGCAGCAACCAGCGATGGAAGGTCCCGGCGACCCCCACGCCGTAGCGCCGCACCGTAGCCCGGGCCGTCCCGGAGCACCGTCGGTCCCGGTCGGCCAAGGCGGACCCGAGCGGGCCGGCGGCACCGTCGCAGCCGCTGAATACAGAAAGAGCAGCCAGGAATGTTCCTGGCTGCTCTTTCTTCGCTGAGCCGCCTTCGGGATTCGAACCCGAGACCTACGCATTACGAGTGCGTTGCTCTGGCCAACTGAGCTAAGGCGGCAAGCTGCGCGTTACCGGTGTGGTGTCGTGCAGCGCGCCCAAGTCTACACAGTTTCCGAGGGTGCTCCGTACACAGTGGAAGCCGCAGCTCAGGAGGGGGTCAGGAGCACTTCTGCGAGGCGGGGGGCGGGGTACTGCCGAGCAGGTAGGTGTTGACCGCCTTGTCGACGCAGGCACTGCCCCGCGTGTAGGCCGTGTGCCCGTCGCCGTCGTAGGTCAGCAGGCGGCCCGAGGAGAGCTGCGAGGCGAGGGAGCGGGCCCACTGGTAGGGCGTCGCGGGGTCGCGGGTGGTGCCGACGACGAGGATCGGGGCGGCGCCCCGCGCGGTGATCCGGTGGGGGTGCCCGATGGCCGGAACGGACCAATAAGCGCAGGTCAGAGCGGACCAGGCGAGGGTCGGGCCGAAGATCGGGGACGCCTTCGTGAACTCCGGGAGCGCCTCCCGGACGTCGTCGGGACCACGGAAGGCCGGAGGGAGGTCGAGGCAGTTCACGGCCGCGTTGGCGTACATGAGATTGGAGTACGCGCCATGGACGTCCCGCTCGTAGTAGGCGTCCGAGAGCGCGAGCAGCACCGTGCCGTCACCGCGCCGCGCGTCACCGATCCCCTTGCGGAGGAGGCCCCAGGCGGCCTCGTCGTACATGGCGGAGATCACACCCATGGTCGCGAGACTCTCGGTCAGCCTGCGTGTCCTGGCCGCGGGGACGGGACGCGCGCGGAGCTGCTTGAACAGCGCGCCGAGGTGCTCCCCCGCCGCCGTGGGGGACGCGGCGGGAGCGAGGGGGCAGTCCTTGTGCTTCAGGCAGTCCTGGGCGAAGGAGGTGAAGGCCGTCTGGAAACCCGCGGTCTGGTCACGGTTGATCCGGGCCGAGTCGAGGGAGGGGTCGAGCGCCCCGTCGAGCACCAGCTTCCCGACGCGTGTCGGGAAGAGCCCGGCGTAGGTGGCACCGAGGAAGGTGCCGTACGAGGCGCCGACGTACGACAGCTTCTCGTCGCCCAGGGCGGCGCGCAGGACGTCCATGTCGCGCGCCGCGTCGACGGTCGAGACATGGCGCAGGAGCCGACCGGAGTGGTTGGCGCAGCCGTCGGCGAACTTCCGATACGCGTCGACCAGCTCGTCGACCTCGGCATCCGTCTCGGGCGCCTGGCCGACCTGGGTGTAGGCGTCCATCTCGGCGTTGGTGAGGCAGGTGACGGGCTCGCTGCCCGCCACGCCACGCGGGTCCATGGCGACCATGTCGTAGCGCGCGCGGACCGCCGCGGGGTAGCCGGCGGCCGCGTACTGCTGGAGATAGGTGATGGCCGAACCACCCGGGCCGCCGGGGTTCAGCATCAGGGAACCGAGGCGGTGCCCGGAGCCGGTCGCCTTCTTGCGGGAGACGGCAAGCTTGATGTCGTCGCCCTGCCCCGGACGGTCGTAGTCCAGCGGCGCGGTCATGGTGGCGCACTCGAAACCGGAAGTGCGGCAGGCGTGCCAGCTCAGCTTCTGCTCGTAGTAGCGCCGGAGGGCCACGCCCCGCGCGCCGGGCAGGGGCAGCGGGGCGAGGGGGCTCGCGACGCGCGAGAGGCCCAGATGGGACCGGACACGGTCCGCCGTGCCCGCCGTGGACGCGTCGTACGACGACCGGTCCCCGGTCCCGTGGGCGGTGCCGTCACCCCTGCCCTGCGGTCTCGACGTCGCGGACGCGCTCGGCGCCGTACCCTCCAGCGCGGCGCTGGAGATCAGCATCGCCGCGGTCGCGAAGACGGCGCCGGAGGTGCGGAGCAGACGGCTGGTGTCCATCGACTGGTCCCTTGTGTTCCCCCGAAAGGGGTGGGCGGGCATGGAGGCTACGCGCAGCGGGCATCACTGATGGTTACGGCACATCACAGTGCCCGCACGGAGCGTATCCACATGGCCGTGCGACTTGCCCAGTCGCGGGGCCCACTTGGCCTCGTATGAGTGAGTTTCAGGGACGAACGCGTAACCATTCGGCGCCCCGTCCGTGGCGCGCGGCGGACCCGACTCAGCCCGCCCGCAGAGCCACGGCCATCGCCTCGACGGCAAGCAACGGCGCCACATTCCGGTCAAGCGCCTGCCGACACCCCAGAACGGCCTCGATACGACGCAAGGTCCGCTCCGGCCGCGACGCGGAGGCGACGCGCCGGACGGCATCCTCCACATCGACGTTGGCGATCTCCACCCGCGAGCCGAGCTGGAGCGCCAGGACGTCCCGGTAGAAACCGGTGAGGTCGACGAGCGCGAGGTCGAGGCTGTCGCGCTGCGTACGCGTACTGCGGCGCTTCTGCCGGTCCTGGAGCTCCTTCATGGCACCGGCCGTACCGCGCGGCAGCCTGCTGCCGGCGCCCGCGCCCGCGCCGAGCGCGGCGCGCAACTCCTCGGTCTCCTTCGCGTCGATCTCCTCGGAGACCTGCTTGGCATCCTCGGCGGCCGCGTCGATCAGCTCCTGCGCCGCCTTGAGGCAGCCGCCCACATCGTCGACACGGAGCGGCAGCTTGAGAACGGCGGCGCGACGGGCACGGGCACGCTCGTCGGTGGCGAGGCGGCGGGCCCTGTCGATGTGTCCCTGCGTGGCGCGGGCCGACCGGGCGGCGAGCTCGGGCTCGATGCCGTCACGGCGTACGAGGACGTCCGCCACGGCGGCGACGGGCGGGGTGCGCAGCGTGAGCGAACGGCAGCGCGACCGGATCGTCGGCAGCACGTCCTCCAGGGAAGGCGCGCAGAGCAGCCACACCGTACGCGGCGCGGGCTCCTCGACGGCCTTGAGCAGAACGTTGCCCGCGCCCTCCGTCAGACGGTCCGCGTCCTCCAGGACGATCACCTGCCAGCGGCCTCCGGCCGGTGACAGCTGAGCCCGCCGCACGAGGTCACGGGTCTCCTTGACACCGATGGAGAGCTGGTCGGTACGGACGATCTCCACGTCGGCGTGGGTGCCGACGAGCGTGGTGTGGCACCCCTCGCAGAACCCGCAGCCCGGCCCGTTCAGGGAACGGTCCTGACTGACGCACTGAAGCGCGGCGGCGAACGCGCGGGCCGCGGTGGCGCGCCCCGAACCGGGGGGACCGGTGAACAGCCACGCGTGCGTCATGGCCCCACCGCCGCCGCTGGGGGAACCGCCCCCGGCACCGGTCTCCGCCCGTGCCGCTTCCGCGGCCGTCACCAGGGCATCGGCGTCACGGGCCGCAGCGGAGAGCTGCTCCGCCACCCGGTCCTGCCCGACCAGGTCGTCCCACACCGCCATTGCCTGTCCCTCCGCGTCGTCCCGTACGGGCTTCCATTGTGGGGGACACCACCGACAACGATTCCCCGCACGGGAAATCGTTGTCCCGGGCAGACGCGTCCCTGGGTCCCTGGGGCCGCGGCCCGGCCCTGCGCCCACCGGGGTGTCACTTGCGCTGCGCGCGCGGCTGCCAGCCCGGTGGGGGCTTGTCGCGCAGTTCCCCGCGCCCCTGAAAAGCCGCCTACGAGCTCGGCCCACTGCGCCCGTCCGGCGACTACAGACCATCGCTGGTTGCTCGCGCAGTTCCCCGCGCCCCTGACGGGGCGCGGCGGCCCGCCCGGCGCCGTAGTGCGCCCCCAGCGGGGCGAGGCACAGCGGCGGGGACAACCATCCCCTGCGGAGAGCCAACAGCGGAGGCCGCGGCCCCCTACCGGCAGCCGACAACCGGTGGAGGGGGCGGGGCCGGAGGGCGGGGTTCTGAAACGACGGTGCATGAATCACGGCACCCATCCCGCATCACCCGCACGCACCG
>NZ_JAINFC010001019.1 GCF_020740835.1 Streptomyces sp. UNOC14_S4 | reverse complement strand
GGCCACCGCTACCACCGGACCCTGCGCCTGCCCAGGGGCTCCGGGTTCGCCGAGCTCGACCTCGCTCCCGGCGCCGCGCGGAGCGGCACGGGCGGCGGCAGGCACCGGCAGGTGCCCGTACGGCTGACCCTGGAGGACCTGCGCGACGTCACCGCCGCCGTACGCCGCTGCCGCGACCTGTGCGACCTGGACGCCGACCCCGCGGCCGTCGCCGAGACCCTCAGGGCGAGCCCCGCGCTCCGGCCCCGCGCGGACGCGGCACCCGGGCTGCGCGTACCCGGCTGCGCCGACGCCTTCGAACTCGCGGTGCGCACCGTCCTCGAACAGCATCACCCGCCGGAGCAGGCCGCCCGGCTCTGCGGGCGGCTCGCGGCCCGCTGGGGCGAGCGGGCGGTCGCACCCGACGGCGAACCCGACCGGCTGTTCCCCACCGCCCGGGCCCTCGCCGACGCGGACCCCGCCGCCCTCGGACTCGGCGTCCGGCAGGCCGCGACCGTACGCTCCCTGGCCCGCGCGGTCGCCGACGGAACACTGACGCTCGAACAGGACGCGGACCGCGAGGCCACGGCCGCCGCCCTCCGGGCGCTGCCCGGCCTCGCGGCCCGGTCCGTCGCGCGGATCGCCACGCACGCCCTGCGCGACCCCGACGTGTTCTGTGCCGAGGACCCCGTGCTCCAGCGGGCCGCCCATGCACAGGGCCTGCCCCGGGACCCCCACGCCCTGGCCCACGAGGCCCACGCGTGGCGCCCTTGCCGCT
>NZ_JAINFC010001018.1 GCF_020740835.1 Streptomyces sp. UNOC14_S4 | reverse complement strand
ACCCCCGGCCCACCAACCAACCCAGGAGCGCGGGGAACTGCGCGACCAGCCACGACGCGACCCGCGGTTGAGAACCCTCGTCATCGGAGCCGACGGAACCGGCGGAACCGGCGGGCACGGAGACGAGCCGGATTCGCCCTGTATGACAAACGGGCGAGTGCCACTACAGTGGCCCGACCAATGTCGGCGCGCACGAGAGTGAGCCAACGTGGCCTGTGACCTCTGGCTGGTCCCCCTCGTCGATGTGCTGTGCCACAGCCCGGACAACCCCTTCGCCGAGGAGATCGCCTCCTACGACAAGGCACTCGACGACGCGGGCCTGCCGCCCGTACCCGTCTTCGGCTACGTCCCCGGCCTGTCCGGTGACGTAGCCCCGGTCGCCGGATTCGACTACGACGCCCTGCACTTCCTGCGCCGTGCCCATCTCCTCACCCTGTGCGGCCTCAGTGTGACACCGGTCGACGAACTCGGCGGGGACTACGAGCAGTTGCTGGAGATGTTCGAGACGACGGCCCAGCAGTCGCACCTGGTCTGGCACTACGACCACGCGGGCGCCTATGTGCCGGTCGACTTCGCGCACCCGCTGTCCAACGAGGAACTCCTCGAAGGCGGCGGCCCCTTGGGCTCCAGCCAGGGCCTGTTGCGGGAGCTGCGCACCGTGGCGCCCGCGCTGGGCATCGACCCGGACGACCCGCCCGCCCCGCCCGCCGCGCCGGAGAGACCCACCGGCCTGGAGGAGCGCGCGGCGGGCGGGGCGGGCGG
>NZ_JAINFC010001017.1 GCF_020740835.1 Streptomyces sp. UNOC14_S4 | reverse complement strand
GTCTGGGGGAGGGTGGGCACAACCGGACCACCGGCCGCAACCGACCACGGGGTCCGGGGCGCAGCCCCGGGAATCCACAGGAGGCCCAAAAATGGATCACCCCACCGAAACCGTCATCACCTGGCAGGCCCCACCCGTCCGGTACGGGCTGGGCGCCACCGAGGAGATCGGGCATGAGCTCGCGCAGCTCGGTGTGCGGTCGGTACTCGTCGTCACCGACCCCAACCTCACCACGATCGGCCTGCCCCAGCGCGTCCAGAAGCTGATAGAGCAGGAAGGCATAGCCGCCACCGTCTTCGACGGCGCGGAGGTGGAGCCCACCGACCGGGGGTGCGAGGCGGCGGCGGCCTCGTTCGGTGCGCAGGAGTTCGACAGTTACGTGGGCCTCGGCGGTGGCAGCTCCATGGACACCGCCAAGGTGATCAATCTGCTGCGCAGCTGCCCGGGCCACGGGGTGCGGCGCTACCTGAACCGGCCGATCGGGGAGGGCGCTCGCGTGCCCCGGCCGCTCAAGCCCCTCGTGGCCGTGCCCACGACGGCCGGCAGCGGCAGCGAGTGCACCGCGATGGTGGCGCTCGGCGTCGTCGCCGAGCGCGTCAAGACCGGCATCTCCGATCCGCGGCTGCGCCCCGCCGCCGCGGTCGTCGACCCGCTGAACACCGTGACGGCACCCCCCGCGGTCACCGCCGCCTCCGGCTACGACGTGCTCACCCACGCCTGCGAGTCGTACACCGCGCGCCCCTACGACCGGCGGCCCCCCTAC
>NZ_JAINFC010001016.1 GCF_020740835.1 Streptomyces sp. UNOC14_S4 | reverse complement strand
CCCCTGCTCGGCGCCACCGACGCCGAGCGGCAGCGCGCCCTCGACGTGCCCGATCCCCTCGCGCTGCCCGGGGTCCGGACGGCACTGACCGAATTCGGCTCGGTCTTCCGCGACCTCGCCGACGGCTGACCTACCGTCGATGCCGTCGATGCCGACCGTGCGCACCTCAGCCCCCGACCGCCGCACGGAGCGCGGCGCTCCGCACCACCCCGGTTCCCGACCGATTGGAGCCCTCCGATGACCGAACGGACCGAGCGCTCCCTCGCCGAGCCCGAGCCCGACTCCGAGCCCGGCTCCGAGTCCGTCCCCGTCCCCGTCGTCACCCGCCACCGGGCCCGCGCGCTCCCCGCGCCGCGCACGCTCGGCGAGCGCCGCCTGTGGCCCCGGTCCTTCGCCGACCGCCTCACCGCCCCGCTGCCCGGCGTCCGCGCCCTGGCCCGGCTCGCCCGCGAAGGCAGCCTGCGCCCGCCCGCCGCGGTGCTCCGGGACCTGGCCGCCCTGCCCGTCGAGCCGGCCCCGCTGCCCGCCGTCGACGCCGCCACCACCGCCGTCACCTGGGCCGGACACGCCAGCTGGGTACTGCGCGTCGGCGGCCTCACGATCCTCACCGACCCCGTCTGGTCCCGCAGGATCCTCGGCACGCCCGCGCGGCTCACGCCGGTCGGTGTGAGCTGGGAGGACCTTCCGCCCGTCGACGCGGTCGTCATCAGCCACAACCACTACGACCACCTCGACGCGCCCACCCTGCGGCGGCTGCCCCGCGCCACCC
>NZ_JAINFC010001015.1 GCF_020740835.1 Streptomyces sp. UNOC14_S4 | reverse complement strand
GTCAGCTCGTGCGGCCCTTGGCGTCGAAGCGCTTCATGCGGTCGAGGACGGCGTCGGCGGTCGGGGCGTGGAGCTCGTCGACGATGCGGCCGTCGGCCAGGAAGACGACGCGGTCGGCGTAGGAGGCGGCGACGGGGTCGTGGGTGACCATGACGACGGTCTGGCCGAGTTCGCGCACGGAGTTGCGCAGGAAGCCGAGGACCTCGGCGCCGGAGCGCGAGTCGAGGTTTCCGGTGGGCTCGTCGGCGAACATGATCTCGGGCTTGCCGGCGAGGGCGCGCGCGACGGCCACGCGCTGCTGCTGGCCTCCCGAGAGCTGGTTCGGGCGGTGCTTGAGCCGTCCGGACAGGCCCACGGTCTCGACCACCATGTCCAGCCACGCCTGGTCGGGCTTGCGGCCCGCGATGTCCATGGGGAGCGTGATGTTCTCCAGGGCGGTCAGGGTCGGCAGCAGGTTGAACGCCTGGAAGATGAAGCCGATCTTGTCCCGGCGCAGGCGGGTGAGCTTCTTGTCGTTGAGCGTGGTCAGCTCGGTGTCACCGATGCGGGCGGAGCCGCGCGAGACGGTGTCGAGGCCCGCCATGCAGTGCATCAGCGTGGACTTGCCGGAGCCGGACGGGCCCATGATCGCGGTGAACTGGGCCTGGTGGAACTGCACCGAGACCGCGTCCAGCGCGACCACCTGGGTCTCGCCGTGGCCGTAGACCTTGGTGAGATCCGTGGCGTGGGCGGCGACCGCGGTCGGGCGGGCGGCGGTCTGGACGCCGAAG
>NZ_JAINFC010001014.1 GCF_020740835.1 Streptomyces sp. UNOC14_S4 | reverse complement strand
GTCCGGAACTCCCGCTGCTGGAGCGGCAGGAGGAGCGCGAGCGCCTGGTGCGCCTGCTGTCGCGCGGCCGTTCCGTGCGCCTCACCGGCCCCTCCGGCTCCGGCCGCACGGCCCTGCTGGACGCCGTCGCCGCCGACTGCGCCGACCTGGCGCCCGACGGTGTCGTCCGCCTCAACGGCCGCCACCGCACCACCACCGACCTGCTGCACGAGCTCTTCGCCGCCGTCCACGACGCGCCGCGGTACCGGCCCGACCGGGCCGAACTCCTGGCGCTGGTACACGAGATCGGCGCGGTCGTCGTCCTGGACGACCTGGAGTTCGGCGGCGCCGCGCTCGACGAGCTCCTCGACGCCACCCCCGAGTGCGCGTTCCTGCTCGCGGCCACGCCCGAGATCGCCGCGCCCTCCGCCGACTCGCACCTCGAGGAGGTCTTCCTCGGCGGCCTCGACCGCACCGGCTGCCTGGAGCTGCTGGAGCACGCCACGGGCCGCCCGCTGACGGACGAGGAGGCCGACTGGGCGGCCGACCTGTGGTTCGCCTCCGAGGGCCTGCCGCTGCGCTTCGTCCAGGCCGGCGCGCTGCTGCGGCAGCGCGACAACCCGCCGGGCGCGGAGTCCGCCGCGGAACCGTCCGCGCCGCAGGCCGCGGCCGACGAGTTCGGCGTCTTCGCCGAACGGCCGTACGTGGCCGCCTCCGAGCCCGCGGCCGACTCCGAGGGGGACGGGGACGCCCCCGCCGCCCCGGACGTCCCGCTGCCCGCCCTCGCCTCGGCGACCG
>NZ_JAINFC010001013.1 GCF_020740835.1 Streptomyces sp. UNOC14_S4 | reverse complement strand
CACGTCCGCTGTCGGCTCTCCGCCCGTCCGGGCACGCCCCGTCAGGGGCGCGGGGAACTGCGCGAGCAACCAGCGACGCGCTTGCAGACGCCGGACGGGCAGGGTGACCGAGCTCGTGGGCGGCTTTTAGGGGCGCGGGGAACTGCGCGACCAGCCACGACGGACGGGCTGCCGCGCGCGGAGCGCAAGCGCACCGACCCCCCAAAGAACCGTTACGCCGGGTGGACCGCGCCGGACGTGAAGCCGTCGTAGAGGCCCTGGACCAGTTGCTCACCCAGGCGCTCCGCCTGGGTGAGCGCCGTCTCGAAGGCGGCGAGCGCGCGGAAGTGGTCGCCGTAGCGACGCTGGTCGGGCAGGGGCAGCCGGGGGACCTGGAGTCGCCGTACGTCGAGCCGCGTCGCGGTGGACGCGTAGCTGCTGGCCTGGCGCTGGTTGGCGGTGCCGCGCAGGAAGCCCGCGAGGAAGTAGGGGTCGAGGGCGGCCGGGTCGGGGCGCAGCAGGAACAGGCCGCGGCCGAGCGCGGCGCCCGCGGTGGCCTCGTCGACGACCCGGACCGTGGTGCCGTCGCCGAGCACGGGCACGACGATGTCGTCGCGTTCGACGAGGACGGGCTCCTCGGCCGGGCCTTCGGGGAGGACACCGGTCGGGCCGGTGCCCGCCTTGACGTCGTAGTCGGTGAGGACGGGCGGCGCGGGTGTGCCGTCGGCGGGGGCCGTGCCGGGGCCGCCCGCGCGCAGCACGAGCGCGCCCGCGCGGGCGAGTTCGCCGACGGTGGTGGTGGGCC
>NZ_JAINFC010001012.1 GCF_020740835.1 Streptomyces sp. UNOC14_S4 | reverse complement strand
GACGAACCTGGTCGACCGGGTGGAGAGCTGGCCGGGGCCCGGCGGCCTGGTCATGCCGGGCTTCTCCTACGAGAACCTGATCCCCATGGGCCGCTTCCCGCTCGAACGGCGGCTGGAGTGGGTGGCGGCGGCGACCCCGGAGTACGCGCCGGAGCCGTACGAGCGGCTGGCGGGCGTCCTCCGGGAGGGCGGCGAGGACGCCGACGCGCGCGAGGTGCTGCTGGCCAAGCAGCGCCGCCGCCGGGAGACGCTGCCGCCGGCGGGCAAGGCGTGGGGCTTCCTCCAGGACTGGACGGTGGCGTACGGCTACCGCCCCGGGCGGGCGGCGGTCTGGATGGTGGTCCTGTGGGCGGCGGCCACGGTCTACTACGCGAACCACCCCCTGGCCCGCGTGAAACCGGACGAGGGCCCCGCGTGGAACCCGGCGCTGTACGCCCTGGACCTCCTGGTCCCGGTGGTCGACCTCGGCCAGGGGCAGGCGTGGCGGCCGACGGGGGCGGCGCAGTGGGTGGCGGCGGTGCTGACGCTGCTGGGCTGGATCCTGGCGACGACGGTGGCGGCGGGGGCGACGCGGCTGCTACGGCGGCAGTAAGGACCGCCCCGTCAGGGGCGCGGGGAACTGCGCGACAAGCCCCCACCGGACCCGCAGCCGCGCGCCAAGCGCAAGAGGCACCCCGGTGGGCGCGGAACCCCGCGGCGGGGTCCCGACGTGGGGGCCGAGGCCGAAGACCCGGCTGGCCCGCCGCCAAGGCGATTAGGCTTACCGGCCGTGACCACCCCTCGCT
>NZ_JAINFC010001011.1 GCF_020740835.1 Streptomyces sp. UNOC14_S4 | reverse complement strand
CCTGGGCGGCGGAGGCCTGGCCGGGGATCGCGGCGAGCGCGACGGCGGCGGCACCCGCGGCGGTCAGGCCGGCGGCGGAGATCTTGTGGAGCTTGGTCAGGCGGGGATAGTGACCGGTGGAGCGCATTTGTACTGAACCTCTTCCCATCGCGTGTGTCGCAGTGGCCCGGATCGGCGCGTAAGGAAAGCGCCGCGTCCTGTTCCGACGGCGCCGTGCGACTCGGCAATTGTTAGCGGCGGGAAAAACGCCTGGCAATGATGTGACGTACGACGACCGGTCGTAGAGCGGGGGTCCCGCGAGGCGCACCGAAGTGTCCGTTTTGCCCCTGTGGGGGGTACTAGGGAGCGTCGTACGTGACGCAGCTCCTATGCCCGGGCTCACACCGCGGGGCGCTCATAGTCACGGCGTGTGAGCGACCGTACGCGGGGCCGGTGGTCCGGTCGCGCCCACCGGGGGGGCGTCTTGCGCTGCGTCTTGCGGCCGCGGCCCCGGTGGGGGCTTGTCGCGCAGTTCCCCGCGCCCCTAAAAGCCGCCCACGAGCTCGGTGTGCTGGGCTCGTCCGGCGGCTGCGGACCGGTGGGGGCTTGTCGCGCAGTTCCCCGCGCCCCTAAAGACCGCCTACGAGCTCGGTCGCCTCTGCCGTCCGGCGGCTGCGGGCCGGTGGGGACTTCTCGCGCAGTTCCCCGCGCCCCTGATGGGGCGCCCCCCGGACGCGCGGAGAGCCGACAACCGGCGCAGGCACCCCCTACCGGCAGCCGACGTCCGGTGGAGGGGGCGGGGCCGGAG
>NZ_JAINFC010001010.1 GCF_020740835.1 Streptomyces sp. UNOC14_S4 | reverse complement strand
CACCTCACCCCCGCCCGAAGTGCCAGCGACTACGTACTGGTGCCGACCGCACACGGTCTCAACCTCGTCCCACGCCAGCAGGCCAAGGGGGTGGACGAATGAGCCGCACCCCAAAGATCGTCGTCGGCTCGTACGTAGTCGACAAGACCCGAGAGGTCGTTGCCCAAGTCATGGGCCACGAGGGACCACACTTCCAACTCCGGCCCCCAAAGGGCGGCTGCGAGTGGGAAGCGGTACCCGAGGACGTGCGCCCGGCGACGCTCAGAGAGGTACTGAGGGCCAAGGTCCAGGCAGCCAACGAGGCTTCAAGGGGGTGGCGGCTGTGAGCACACACACCGTGATCAGGTACGCGGACTGGACGATCGGCCCTGAAACGGCGCCAGAAGCCCCGCCGATCATCCACGAACTCGAATGCACCACCTGCAACGCCACCTCGGGGGCAAGCGAGGACTTCGCGACGCTCCAGGACTGGGGCCTCCGACACTCCGGCCGCAACCCCTCCCACACCGGCTACCGCGAGATCATCCACCGGTACTGGCGAGCCACCATGGTGGGGTAGTCAGCACCCGATAGACCCCTGCCTCAGCCGCTGAGCGGACCACCAGCAGCGGAGGCAGATCCCGGGCCCCGCGACTCGACGCGAAGCCCCAGGGCCCCGCCACTTAGCCTTGATCCACCGAACTGATTCCGTCGCGTCGGTCTGATCGCGGTCCGGCTGATCGTGGGTCTGCGGCTGTTGTCTGGACGTGCCGTACTCGCTGGTCTGCCCAGCTTTTCCACGAATTCG
>NZ_JAINFC010000101.1 GCF_020740835.1 Streptomyces sp. UNOC14_S4 | reverse complement strand
TTGTTTATAAGAGACAGGGCACGGCCCCCGTGGTGGTCGCCGCCATCCGGTGGCCGCACACCTCGCACCAGTCGTCGGCCGCCGACTGGTGGCCGTTCGGGCAGGTCGGCATCTCGGTTGATTCCCCCCGCTACTTCTTCACTCGTACGGTCTTGGTCGAGCGCGTCTCAAGCGTCATCCGCGCCTCCGCCGAGACCTTCGCCTTCAGCCGCACAGTACCTGTCGCGGCATCCACCACGTCCACGACTTTCGCAAGGAGTTTCGCAGTGTCCTCGTTGCCGGAGCGGTCGGCCAGCTGCACGGCGCGGCCCAGCTTGGCCGTGGCGCCGTCGACGTCCCCCGACTTGCGCAGGTCCAGGCCCTGCTGGATGACCTGCGCCAGCTCGGCCTGGCCCGTGTAGTGGGCGACCTGGGCGTTGATGGCGGTCGACGCCGCGAGGTCGTCCGTCCAGACCGCCCGGACGAGCCCCTGGGACAGCACCTGCGGCGAGGAGCCGTCCGGCGTCGGCAGCACCAGCGAGACCCGGGCGGCCAGCATCTCCTCGCCCACCGCCGCGCTCGGCACCCGCACACACACGTGGTAGTCACGGGACTCGTCGCCCCAGGAGCCCGTCGGATAGTCGCCCGTGCGCGGCCCGGAGTCCGTCCGCCGGTCCGTCAGGTCCTCCACCGACGGCGCCACCTGCTTGACGAACCGCACCTCGGCGCCCTGCGGCGTCCACAGCCGCAGCGCGACGTCCGCGACCTCCTTGCGCATCGCGGTCTCCATCATCCGCGTGAAGTCCGCCGCCAGCCCCGCCGGATCGGCCACGATGTCGGCCGTGCCCAGCAGCGCCGAGGCGATGCCGGTGACCTCCTTGACCTCCCAGTCCGTCCCTACGCCCCGGGCGTCGCAGCTGAACCGGCCCGCGCACGCGTCCAGCGTGGCCCGCAGGGCCTCCGGCTCCTCGTGCTCGTTGCGGCCGTCGGTGAGCAGGATGCCGTGGCGTATCGCGGTGTCGGACGAGGCCAGCAGCCGGTCGGCGAGCCGCAGCCAGGTGCCGATCGCGGTGCCGCCGCCCGGCGTGAGCCTGCGCAGCGCCTCCTTGGCCTGCTGCCGCGTCACGGGACCGGCCACCGCGAGCCGCCCGTTGCCCGGATACGCCTCCTTCGCCTGGTGCGTACCGGCCACCACGGCGAACGCCACCCCGTCGCGCAGGGTGTCGACGGCGGCGGCCGTGGCCTCCCGGGCACCCTCCATCTTGGTGGGCGGGTACTCCATCGATCCCGAGCAGTCGACCATGATGACGACGGCGGCGTCCGGACCCGCCGCGCGGGCCGTGTGCGCCGACGGCGACAGCTGGGCCGGGATGTGCGCCGGGACCTGGGCCGGGACGCGCGTCTCGCCCGTCGTGCCGCCGCCGGTGGAGGTGACCGTGACGATCGCGTTGACCTCGCGGCCGCCCTCGGGCAGGTTCACGTTCTGGTACACCTCGACCGAGAACTGCGGCACGCTCGGTTTGGAGAAAACAGCCATCTGATGATCCGTTCCTCGGTGCGTCGTGAGGCCAACAGGACCGCGGGTCAGACCGATCCTGCCCCTTCGAGGGGGAGCGGGAACGGCAGGACGGCCACCGTTACGTTGTCGTGGCCGCCGCCGTCGAGGGCGTGGGCCACCAGCCGCCGGGCGCACTCCAGCGGCCGCTGCCGCGCGTCCGGCGGGGTGACCGCGGCCATGAGCTCGGCGGACTCCGCGTAGTTCCACAGCCCGTCGGTGCACACGATGACCACGCCCTCGCGGTCGGGGTGGAACGACGCCGTGTGCGGCTCGATCTCGTAGGCGTCCGCCCCCAGCCAGCCGGTGATCGCGTGGGCACGCTCGTCCGCGTACGCCTCCGCCTCGGACAGCAGGCCCGCCGCCACCATCTGCGCGGCCCACGAGTCGTCCTCGGTGAGCCGGGCGGGCTGCGTGGAGCGGTCCTCCGGCACCCAGTAGGCGCGGCTGTCGCCGATCCAGCCGACGGTCAGCAGGTCGCCCGTGATGACGGCGCTGACGATGGTGCAGGCGGGCGCGTTCTCGTGGCGGTACGCGTCGTGCCCGTGCGGTTCCGGCGCGGCCGGGCGCGCGGCGAGCGCGGTGACGGCCTCGGCGGCGCGCATGATCGCGTCGTGCGTGGCCCGCCGGGGATCCGCGCCCGCGGGGAGCGCCGTCACCAGCACCTCCCGCGCCGCCTTGCAGGCGGCGGCCGACGCCTCGTCGGGGCGGGTCGCGGAGGACACGCCGTCACTGACGACGGCGACGGTGGCGGGGCCGCCGTCCTCCAGGGTCACGGTGGACACGGCGTACGCGTCCTCGTTCCGGTGGTGGCGCAGTCCGCGGTCGCTGACCGCCGCGACGCCTGGCAACTCGTGCTCCATGTGATCCCGTTCGCGCGGTTGTGCATGCCCGCAGTGTTCGCAGTACCCGTCCTCGTCGATCATGCCGGATCGGCAGGACCCGCAGGCCCGGCCGGTGCCGTACGCGCCGGGGTGCGCGGCACGGGGCTCCGGCTGCCCCTGGCCGCTCGGGGCCGCCTGCGCGGGCACCCCCAGGGCGGTACGCGGGTCGGCCCCGGCGGCCGGGCCCGCGGAGACGTCCGTGCCGGGCGGCGGCCCCGCGGCCGCGCGCGCGGCGGTGCGCCCCTCCGGCGCCAGGAACAGGGTGGCGGCCGACCCCGGCGGCGCCGACAGGTCGGTACCGCAGCAGCCGCAGAAATTGTCACCCGCCTCCAGTGGTTCGCGGCAGGAGGGACATGCCGTCAGCTGTGAGGGGCGCGGCAGTTGCGACATCGATCACACCCATGTCCTGGGGCGGAAACGGTTGGCCCGCTCCACCAGTTCGATCCGTTCCTCGCCGCGCTGGGCGAGCCGCGCGAGCACGCGGTACGAGCGCTCCAGGCCGAAGCGCAGCCCGCGCTCGTCCAGGGCGCTGCCGAGCAGCGCGGTGGCGCGGTCGGGCCCTGCCGCCGCACCCGGGGTGCCCGACAGTACCCAGTCCAGGGCGGTACCGAGGACCTCGGCGCGGAGCCGTTCGTGCCGCACGGCGTCCAGCCCGAAGTCGGCGAGCCGCTCGACCTGGGCCGCGGCGGCGCCCAGGTCGGCCAGCAGCGGCTCGTCCGGACGCCGGCCGCGCAGCCGGGCCCGTACGGCCGCGACCCGCGCCGCCGTGCAGTGGATGGACGCCTCCGGTATGGCCTCCAGGGCGGCCACCGCGCCCGGGCGGTCCCCGGTGGCGAGCCGCACCCGGGCCAGCGCGAACGCGGCGCTCACGAAGCTCGGGTCGGTCGCCCACACCAGGCGGTAGTACTCGGCGGCGTTGTCGAGCTGCCCCAGCACCTCCGCGCACAGCCCCAGCGCCAGCTTCGGCGCGGGCTCGCCGGGGAACGCGTCGTAGACGGCGTCGAAGGACAGCGCCGCCGTCTCCTTGTCACCGCACACCAGCGCGTGCAGGCCGCGGTACCAGACGACCCGCCAGTCCTCGGGGCGCGCGGCCTCCAGGCCCTCGATCGCCTTCGCCGCCACCTCCTCCTCGCCGAGCTCCAGCTGGGCCCGTACGCGCCGCAGCCGCAGCTCGGGCGACTCGGTGGGCGCCGCCTGGAGCGCGGCGAACAGCTCGGCGGGCCGGGCGGCCAGCAGGCCCGCCAGGAAACCCGCGTTGGGGTCGCCCGGGTCCACGAGCGGCACCGGCAGGGCCAGCGCCAGCGCCCTGGTGTCGAGCGGCGGCATGACGGGCCCGGCACCGGCGGGCGGAGCGCCCCCGGATCCGGCTCCGGACCGCTGGGCGGGCACGGCGGCAGCGGGGGCACTGGCGGCACCGGGGGCCTTCGGCAGATTTCCCGGCCCGAGCGGCTGTGTCTGCGTCTGCGTCCCGGAGGCGGAGAGCTGCGGGGCGGAGAGCTGCGAGGCCGTCCCGGAGGCGGAGGCGGAGGCCGGGAGCTGCGGTGCCGCGCCCGGCGGTGCGGCCGTGAGCTGCGCGGCCGCACCGCCGCGCCTCCCGGCCGCGCGTGTTCTGCGGCCCGTCACCACCCTGCCGCCCAGCAGCGACGTCTCGCACACCGTCTCCTCGAAGAGCCGGGTGTCCACCACCCGCAGCTCCGGCCCGAACAACGTGGACAGCGCGGGCCGCGGCCGCCCTGTCTGGAGCGCCACGACCTCGCGCAGCACGCCCGTCAGCTGGTCCGCCATCTCCTGCGCCGACGCGAACCGCCGCCCCGGGTCGGGGTCCGTGGCCCGCACCAGCAGCCGGTAGAACGACTCGTAGCGGGCGAAGACCTCGATGTGCTCCGGGTCCGGGAGGCCGTCCACGAAGACGTTCGTATAGCCCTGGAAGTCGAACGTGAGGACCGCCAGCGTGCGCGCCACCGTGTAGAGGTCGGACGCGACGGACGGGCCCACCTCCGCGATCTCGGGCGCCTGATAGCCCACCGTGCCGTAGATGGGGCTGTCGTGGTCGTCCATCCGCCGGACCGCGCCCATGTCGATGAGCTTCAGCTGGTCCTGCTGCTGTATCGCGTTGTCGACCTTGAAGTCGCAGTACAGCAGCTTGCGGCTGTGCAGATGGCCCAGGGCCTCCAGCGCTTCGATGCCGTACGCGCAGGCCTGCTCGACCGGCAGCGGGTCGCGCCGCCCGTCCGGCAGCCGCCGCTCGTTGGCGATCTCCTTGAGCGACTTGCCGCCGACGTACTCCATCACGATGTAGCCGTCGAGGCTGCCGGTGCGCTGGTCGAGGTGCTCGACGAAGTTGTAGATGCGCACGATGTTGGCATGCTCGATCTCCGCGAGGAAGCGCCGCTCGGAGACCGCCGCCGTCAGCGCGTCCTCGTCGCCCGTGTCGAGCAGGCCCTTGAGCACCACCCAGCGGTCGGACACCGCGCGGTCCACGGCCAGATAGATCCAGCCGAGCCCGCCGTGCGCCAGGCAGCCCACGACCTCGTACTGCCCGTGCACCACATCGCCCGCCCGCAGCTTGGGGACGAACGAGTACGGGTGCCCGCACTTGGTGCAGAAACCTTCCGTGCGCCCGCGCCGGTCACCGCGCGAACGCCCCACCTGGGCGCCGCACTCGCCCCGGCTGCAGAACCGCTTGCGCTCGGGCACCTCGGGATCGGCCAGGACCGCCGCCCGGGGGTCCGGACGCGGTACCTCCGGCACGCTGACCAGCCCCGCGCCCAGCTTGCCCCGCCCGGACCCGGCGGCCGTCGAGGCCTGCGAACTGCGCACCGAAACCGACCGCCCGGAGCCACTGCCGCTGCCGCTGCCGCTCCCCGAACCGCCCGACAACGACGTACGCGACAACTGCCCGGACACCGACCGGCGCGACGACGACGAACGGGACGACGAACGGGACGACGAGCGCGAGGACGAGCGCGAGGACGAACGGGACGAGCCGGAGGACCCCGACGACCCCGACGACCCCGACGAGGATCCCGGCCCCGCCGTACCGCCCTTGCTGTGCGTCACTCCCGTGGGGGGTGACGCCAGCACGCCGCCCGGTGACACCACCGGTGCCAGCCCGCACGTGTCGCAGTACAGCTCGCCGCCGCCCACGTCCTCGTACATCCCGGCGCAGCCCGGCCGCTGGCAGGCGTCGCTCATGCTTCCCCCCTACGGTCGACGGGCTCCGCGGCCCCGGTCGGCGGTGGCGCCAGCGCTTCGGCCAGCGCCTGTTGATACCGCATCACGGCCATCTCCGCGGCCACCAGGTCGCAGGGCGCGCTCCACAGCATGCGGCGCGCCGCGTCGTGGCGCTCGCCGAGGAAGGCGTCCTCCGCGAGGCCGTACCGGGCGGCCTTCGCCCGGTACGCGTCCAGCCTGCCGCGCAGTTCGGCGCGTACGGCCAGGGGCGCGGTCACCGCCGTGAGCGCGTCGCGGGCCCGCAGCAGCTCGTCCTCGGCGCGCTGCTCCAGGCCCTCCAGGAGCGGCGAAAGACGGTGCCACCGCGCGTGCCGCCGGTGGTCGGCCGCCGCGGACAACTGCTCGTACAGCGCGGTCGGCGGGCCGGACACGACGGGCACCTCGAACGCGGCGATCTTGGACAGGACCTCGGCGCGCGCGTGCCGCGCCTCCGTCAGCGTGCGGTCCGCGCGCGAGAGGACGTCCCGTACGCGCAGCAGCCGCTGTTCGGCGTCCTGCCGGACGTCCAGCACGGCCTCGATCTCCCGCCGCACGTCCTCCAGGGCGCGGGCGGCGCGGTCGTAGCGCGTGGTGTCGGGGCGGCCGCCGCCCGGCGCGGAGCTGGGCGAGGCGCCGGTCCAGAAGGCCAGCGGGTCCGTCAGCACCTCGGCCCGCAGCTCCGTCAGCTCGTCGGTGATCCGCTCCAGGTCGTCGCCGGAGGGGTGCTCGCCGGGGCGCACGCCCACCGAGTGGGCCAGGGAGCGGACGCGCCGCAGCTCGGCGGCGAGCAGATCGATCCGGGCGGGCAGCGCCGTCCACACGGAGTCGGCGGCGATGACCACGTCGAGCGCCTGGGCGTACCAGCCGTTCATCCGCTCCAGGAGGACCTGGAGGCTGAGCTGTTCGCTGAGGCGGGCGCCCTCGGTGGCCAGGGCCAGGGTGGCGTCGCCGGACAGCGTGACGGCGCTGCCGCGCAGCAGCTCGGTCAGCTCGGACAGCTCCCCCGGGGTGGGCCAGCGGCGCCGGGCCCGCACCTCGCGGGCGGCCGTCAGAGCGGCGGTGTAGGCGTCGAAGCACACCCACAGCCGCCCGATGAGCTGCTCGGCGGCGGCCCAGCGGCTCTTGGAGACGCCCGTGAGCTCCGCACCCTCCAGAAGGCGCCGCCCGGCGTGGTCCTGGAGGGCCAGCAGCGAGGTCTCCACGGCCTCGTGCTCGGCGCCGAGCCTGGCCAGCGCACGGTCCACCTCCTCACGGGTCAAGGCAGGCCCGGTGGGCCTCGCGACCGCCATCGGTCCCCTCTCCTGTCCGCGGCCGCGGGCCGCCGACGTATCCGTAACGGTGGTGCTTCCCCATCCTCGCGCCGGTCCGCCGTCAGTCCAGGTACTTGGGCTCCGGCGGGGCGTCGATCCCCTTGAGGTCGGAGGCGAGCCAGTGGCGGTACGCCCGCATCCACGGGCTGTCGCTGCCGCCGCTGCGGTAGTCCTCCAGCACCTTGTTGACCCGGCGTACCAGGTCCTTGTCGTCGAGGTTCATCGCCACGCCGTACGGTTCGGTGGTGAACGGCTTTCCGACGAGCTGCACGGTGGGGTCCTGGGCGGCCTGGCCGGCCGCCAGGGCGTTGTCGTTGACCACGGCGTCCACCTGTCCGAGCTGGAGCCGCACGAGGCAGTCGAGCTGGTTCGTGACGGTCAGCAGGGTCGAGCCGTGCGGGTGGTCCAGCACCCAGTCCCTCGCCGAGGACCCGTTCGCCGTGCAGACCTTCATCCCCTTCAACGACTCGTCGAATCCCGTGACCGTCGACCCCTTGGGGACCATCACCACCTGGCCGCCCTCGAAGTACTCCGTGGAGAAGGCCACGTCCTTGATGCGGTCGCAGCTGATGGTCATGGTGCGCGCGATGATGTCGACCTTGTGCTGCTTCAGGGCGGGAATGCGGTTGTCGGTGGAGAGCGCCACGAAGACGACCTTCTCGGGGTCGCCCAGGATGTCCTTGGCGATGGCGCGCACCAGGTCGATGTCGAAGCCGCTGAGCTCGCCGGTGGCGGGGTCGCGGTAGCCCCAGCGGTAGCTGTTCTGGTCGACGCCCGCGATCAGATGCTTGCGTTGCTTGATCCGCTGTACGGCCGACCCGTCCAGGTCGCCCGTGGGCCGCAGGCTCGCCTCCGGGGTGGGGCACTTCGCCGTGGCGGTCTCCCCAGCGGGGCGTGCGGCCGTCGCCGCCGTGGGGATCGCACGGTGCTGCCCCGCGTCGCCGGGCAGCAGGGTGACGGCCAGGGCCGTCAGGGCGCAGACGGCCACGGGGGCCGTCGCCTTCGCCAGGGCTCTTCCGGCCGCCCGCCGGAGCCGCGGTGTGCTCGGTGCCCGCGCCGGTGTGTGCGTCGGTGTGTGCGTCGGTGCTGTCATCCGCCTCGGTCCCCCCGTCACCGGTACTCCGACAGTCTGCGCCCTATGCCCAGCACGGCGCCCGCCGCCGCCAGTACGGCCAGCACGGCGGCCCCGGCCGCCAGGCCCGACAGCGCCCCCCGTCCGTCGTCCGCGGCCCGGTCGAACTGGCCCTGCTCGTGTTTCAGGGCCTTGTTCAGCGCTTCGTCGACGCTGTCGAACGTCTCGCCCGTGCTGCCCTGGGAGTTGCCCTGCTCGCCGATCACAAGCTTCAGCGCGGAGCGGTAGTCACCGCTCTCGTCCTGGGAGCGGGAGTTGCCGTGTCGGCTC
The DNA here is from genome assembly GCF_020740835.1 of Streptomyces sp. UNOC14_S4. GTDB lineage: Bacteria > Actinomycetota > Actinomycetes > Streptomycetales > Streptomycetaceae > Streptomyces. Next base: position 10,005 of record NZ_JAINFC010000101.1, on the reverse strand, counting down.
TGCCACTCCCGTACGTCCTTGATCACCGAGGCCACGGGGGCGCGGCCCTTCTCGTCGTCGGCGAGGGCGAGAGCGCGGCCCAGGAGGCTGTCCGGCGCGGGGTCGCCTCCGCCGCTGCCGATGAGGTCGTGCATGCCCTCGCCGAACTTGTCCTCGTAGAAGTCGTGGTTGCCCTTGGTGATGATGGCGCCGCGGGCCACCAGGGTGAGGTTCTCGTTGCTGCGGGCCTTGAGGGCGGCGATGCGGGTCTCGGTGAGCACCTGCAGGGAGTGGGCGCCGTGGGCGTACGAGGTCTGCAGCTCGGAACGGGCCACTCCGTGCCCGACGGCCAGCCAGAGCAGCACCACCGTGGTCGCGCCGGTCGCGGCCAGCAGGCCCTGGTTGAAGACGCGGTTGGTACGCAGGAAGGTACGTTGCTGGGCCCAGCCGAGGGCGGCGAGGGTCAGCACGCCGAGGCCGAGGGCGGCCCAGGGCCAGGACTTCGCGTCGGCGTAGTCGGAGTGGAGGCGTCCGGTCTCCGCGTCGTAGAGCTTGCTCGCGGCGGGGAGCAGCTCGTCGCGCATCTGGTCGCTCGCATAGCGCAGATAGGCACCGCCGAGGGGCAGGCCCTGCCGGTTGTTGGCGCGGGCCGCCTCCACCAGGGCGGTGTACTGCGGGAGTTTCTTGTTGAGCTCGGTGATCCGGTCACGGGCGGTGCCGGAGCCGTCGGTGTTGGCGGCGGCCTTCACCAGCGATTCGGAGGCGAGGGTGATGTCGGCGTCGTACCGCTCGCGGACCTTGCGGGGCTCCTGGCCGCCCGCGAGGAAGCCGCTCGCGGCCGTGGAGTCGGCGTCGGCGAGGGAGCGGTAGATGTCGGCGGCGGCGGCGCTCAGCGGCTGGCTGTGGTGCACGACCGCGTCGGCGGCGGACGCCCGCGCGGCGACCTGCCAGGCGGTGACCGTGCCGAGGACGACGAGGAGCGCGGCGAGGACGGCCCCGATGACGCGCAGACGGCCCGGCTCGGTCACCGCCGCCGCCCGCAGGCGCTCGGCCGCCTCGCGCCACGCGACGGTCCGCGGGGGCGAGGGTGTGGGCGCGGGCGCAGCTGCGGAGGGCGGCGCGGCCGGGGCCGCGGTCGTCGGCGGAGCCGTGGCGGACGGCTGCGGATGTGACACGTGACCTCCCCCTCGGTCGCTGAGGGCGGCCCGTCACCCGGTGCGTGGGAGAACAGGTGCCCGGCCAGTCAGTATGGCCGCAGGGACTGACAAACACACCGGTGCGGTACCGATCTTGTGCGGATCGGTATGTCCACCGGCGGCCTGAGTCGGCCTGATGTATCCCACCACGTGCCGGCGGGCCCGTTCGGTTCCCGGGCCCGCCGAGGCGACCGTCAGCGGTCGTAGGTGTAGAACTTCGTGTGGTCCAGCATGTCGGCCGGGGTCACGTTGTTCCAGGGGCGCATGGTGTCGTTGAGGTCCACCACGTTCGGGGTGCCGCCGGTGGGCAGGTAGCCCGAGGACGGGTGCATCTTCTGCCACTCGGCCCACAGGCGGTCGATGTTGGCGTGGTGCAGCCAGAACGCCGGGTCGTTGGGGGAGACGCCGGTGGCCATCTGGCCGCCGATCCACACGTGGACGTTGTTGTGGATGCGGCCCTGGCCGCGCCAGCCCTCGAGGTTGTTGCGGAAGCCGTCGGAACCGCTGTTCCAGGGGGCCATGTCGTAGGTGGTCATGGCGAGCACGGCGTCCACCTGCGCGCGGGTCGGCAGGGCGCCCGCGGCGCCGAGCTCGCGCTGGAGGTACGGCCGGTTGTCGACGTTGACGTTGATGTTCCACTTGCCGGTGGAGTAGGCGAACGGGCCGTCCATCACCTGCGAGTCGCGGCTGCGGCCGTTGCCGCCGAGGAAGTCGGCGCCCCAGATACCGGAGTTGGTCGTGCGGTCCACGGTCCAGTCCCAGTAGGGGAGGGTGACCGACTTGTCGACCTTCTGCAGCTCCGTCTCGAACTGGATCAGGAAGCGGCGGTGCCAGGGGAGGAACGAGGGCGAGCGGTGGCCGACGCGGTCACCGTTGTCGCTGTCGCTCATGATGAACTCGTTGTGCGTCTTGACGAAGCCGTCGTAGACGCCGGTGCGCTTGAGCTCCAGCACCGCGTTGACGAAGTTCCGCTTCTCGGTCGCGGTGAGGGACGCCTGGTTCTTGCGCACTGCCATGGGAGGTCTTTTCCTTTCGGTTCGGGTTCTGGGGTACGGCAGTGGAAGGTCAGTTCGTCTGGATCGGGACGAGCACCGCGCCCTGGAGCTTGTCCACGGCGGCGCGCGTGAGCGACAGCGGGTCCGGGAACGTCTGGTAGTGGTTCACCACGCTGATCCAGGAGCCGTCTGCGTTCTGCATGACGTGCAGCTCCTTGCCGTCGATGGTCACCGCGAAGCCGCCGTGGTGCATCTCGTGGCCGCTCATGGCCTGCATGCCGACGATGCGACGGCCCTTGTAGACCTCGTCGAACGGCTGGGGCATGTCCATACCGGTGTGGCCGGAGTGGTCCATGCCCGCCATCGCGGAGCGGGTGGCGGCGAGTGCGGTCGGCGTGGCCAGGGCGACACCGGCGGCGGCTACGGCGGTTCCCTTGAGCATGAGACGTCGGCTGACGTTGGACGACATGGGTCGAACCCCCCTCGAAAGATGATCTGGAGCAGGGTTGTCACGAATGCGCCCGCAAATCCCTTTTGATGGCGGTTGCTTGTTGTATTTCGTGATCAATCCGTGCGAGGCGGATGCTCGCATGATCTTCGGGGGGCTGGAAAACGGTTGGCCGCGTTACGGACATTAGGTGCGTGAAAGGTCAACAAGCGGCAGGGGAGAAGTTTCTGGCGAATGACCTTATTGACGCAGTGTCAGGAAAATCTTCGGCGCGAGATGATCTTGGCGGTGAATTCTCCGGAGGGATGCGGTCCGGGGTGACGTCTCTCACCGTGTGAAGATGACGTGAAGGTGGCCGAGAACGCGCGCTGGCAACGGGCCCCGTCAGGGGCGCGGGGAACTGCGCGACAAGCCCTCACCGGACCCGCAGCCGCGCGCGAAGCACAAGAGGCACCCCGGTAGGCGCGACGGCCGCGAACCGACCCGCAGCCGCTACGCGTAATGCGCGCGCAAGCGCGCGTAAGCCCCCGGCAGGGAAGCGGCGGCGGCGACCCCCCGATCCAGAGTCAGAAGCGCCGCCCCCAGCACAGGCGGCGCCGTGACGACGACAGGGCTCGCCTTCGGCGCCCGGTCGGCGAGGAGGGCCAGCACGCGCTCGTGCAGAAGACGGTGGCGGGCCGCCAGGACGCCACCGCCCAGCACCACCGGGACGGGCGCGTCCAGCAGGTCCAGCCGCCGCAGTGCCACCACCGCCATCGCCACGACCTCCTCCGCCTGCCGCGCGACGATCGCCCGCGCCACCGCGTCCCCCGCCTCGGCCACCGCGAACAGCACCGGCGTCAGCTCGTGCCGCCGGGCCGCGTCGACCGCGCCCAGGTGCAGTGCCTCGATCAGGGCGGGCATGTCCGGCAGGCCGAAGCGGTCGGGCAGGGCGCGGGCCAGCTCGCTCGGCTCGCCGCGTCCGTCGTCCGCGCGCGCCGCCCACCACAGGGCCTCGTCCGCCAGGTGGCCGCCGCCGCCCCAGTCGCCGGAGAGCCGCCCGATCGCCGGGAAGCGGGCGATCCGGCCGTCCGGGGCGAGCCCCGCGCAGTTGATGCCCGCCCCACACACCACGGCCACGCCCGTCGGCTCGCCCTCGTCGGGCAGGCCCGCCCGCAGCAGGGCGAACGTGTCGTTGGCGACCGTGACCGTCTCCGCCCAGCCGCGGGCGGCGAGCGCCTCGGTGAGCCGCTGCTCCTCCACCGGCAGGTCGGCGTTGGCCAGGCACGCCTGGACGTGGCCGACCCGGACGCGGCCGGTGAGCCCGGCCCGCTCGGAGGCCGTGGCCAGCAGCGGTGCCAGGCCCGCGACCGCCCGCCCCGTCCCGTCCCGGTGCGGCTGGAAACCGCCGCCGCGCGCCTCGCCGAGGACCGTGCCGTCGGCGGCTACCAGGGCCACGTCGGTCTTGCTGTTGCCCGCGTCGATCGCGAACGCGGCGTCGCTCAGGCCCACGCGAGGTGCTCCCGGTTGTGGGCGATCAGCTCGTCGGTCAGCCGGTCCGCGTAGGCGGTCTGGCCGATCAGCGGGTGGGCGAGCAGCGCGTCGAACACCCGGTCCCGGCCGCCCTTGAGCGCCGCTTCCAGGGCGAGCTGCTCGTACGCGGTGACGCCCGCGACCAGCCCCGCGAACAGCGGCTCCAGGGGGCGTACGGGCAGCGGGTGCGCGCCCCGCGCGTCCACCGCCGCCGGGACCTCGATCACCGCGTCGTCCGGCAGGAACGGCAGCGTGCCGTTGTTGAGCGCGTTGACCACCTGGACGTCGCCGGTGTCGCGCAACAGCGAGGACGTCAGCGCCACCGCGGCCTCCGAGTAGTACGCGCCGCCCCGCTTGCCCAGCAGCTCCGGCTTCGTGTCCAGCGCCGGGTCGCCGTACAGCTCCAGCAGCCGCCGCTCCATTTCGGCCACTTCGGCGGCGCGCGAGGGCTTGCCCAGCAGTTCCCGGACGACCTCGTCGTGCTGGTAGTAGTAGCGCAGGTAGTAGGAGGGCACGACGCCCAGGCGGTCCAGCAGGGCGCGGGGCATGCGCAGGTCCGCGGCGATGGCCTCGCCGTGGTCGGCGAGCAGCCCGGACAGCACGTCCCGGCCGTCCACGGTCACCGACCGCTCCCACGTGAGGTGGTTGAGGCCCACATGGCCCAGGGAGACCGCCTCCGGCGCGACGCCCAGGTGGGCGGCGAACTTCCGCTGGAAGCCGATGGCCACGTTGCACAGGCCCACCGCCCGGTGCCCGGCCGCGAGCAGGGCCCGCGTCACGATGCCCACCGGGTTGGTGAAGTCCACGATCCAGGCGTCCGGACTGCGCCGCCGTACGCGCTCCGCGATGTCCAGCACCACCGGGACGGTGCGCAGCGCCTTGGCGAGGCCGCCCGCGCCCGTCGTCTCCTGGCCGACGCAGCCGCAGTCCAGCGGCCACGTCTCGTCCTCGTTGCGGGCGGCCTGACCGCCCACGCGGAGCTGGAGGAGTACGGCGTCGGCGCCGTCGACGCCCGCGTCCAGGTCCGCGGTCCAGGTGATCCGGCCCGGGTGCCCCTGCCGGGCGAAGATCCGCCGGGCCAGGCCGCCGACCAGTTCCAGCCGGTCCGCGGCCGGGTCGACCAGGACGAGTTCCGTCACCGGCAGCGCCTCGCGCAACCGGGCGAATCCGTCGATGAGTTCGGGGGTGTACGTCGAGCCCCCGCCGACCACGGCCAGCTTCATGTGCGCTTCACGGGAATCAGCCCTTTACTCCGGTGAGAGTGACGCCTTCGACGAAGGCTTTCTGTGCGAAGAAGAACACGACGACCACGGGCGCCATGACCAGCAGTGTCGCCGCCATGGTCAGATTCCAGTTGACGCCGTGCGCGCTCTTGAAGGACTCCAGACCATAACTGAGCGTCCAGGCCCCGGGGTTCTGCGCCGCGTAGATCTGGGGGCCGAAATAGTCGTTCCAGCAGTAGAAGAACTGGAAGAGCGCGACCGCCGCGATGCCCGGCTTCGCCATCGGCACGACGATGCGCAGCAGCGTGCGCAGTTCGCCGCAGCCGTCGACCTTCGCCGATTCCAGGTACTCCCGGGGAATCGTCAGCAGGAACTGCCGCAGCAGGAAGATCGAGTACGCGTCCCCGAACGCCAGCGGAATGATCAGCGGCCACAGCGAGCCCGACAGGTGCAGTTGCTGGGCCCACACCAGATACATCGGGATGACGACGACCTGGGGCGGCAGCATCATGGTGGAGATCACCAGGATCAGCGCGGTGCGCCGCCCGCGGAAGCGGAACTTGGCGAGCGCGTAGGCCACGGGAATCGACGAGCACACGGTGCACAGCGTGCCGAGGCCCGCGTAGAGCAGGGAATTCCGCCACCAGCCGAGGAAGCCGGGGGTGCGGAACACCTCCGCGTAGTTCGACCAGTTCCACTCGTGCGGCCACAGTTCGCCGCTCATCGCCTGCGCGTCGCTCATGACCGAGGTCAGGAAGACGAAGACGAACGGCAGGACGAAGAACAGCGCGGCGGCGACCGCGGTGGTGTGCACGGCGATCCAGTGCAGGGCCCGGCGGCGGTACGGGATTCCGGTCACGGTGACGGCCATCGCGCTCAGTCCTCCGCCGTCAGCAGGCCGGCCCGTCTGCGCATCAGCAGCGAGGTGACGGCCATGGCGATGACGAAGAGCACGAGCGAGAGCACGCACGCGGCACCGGTGTTGAAATTCTGGAAGCCGAGCGAATAGACGAGCTGCGGCACGGTGAGCGTGGAATGGTCGGGATAGCCGGGCTGGACGACCGTGCCCGGTCCGACGGTGACGCCGGACGCGAGTTTCCCGGCGACCAGGGCCTGTGTGTAGTACTGCATGGTCTGGACGACACCCGTCACCACAGCGAACATCACGATCGGGGTGATCGACGGCCAGGTCACGTAGCGGAACGTCGCGAGGCGCCCCGCGCCGTCCAGCTGGGCCGCCTCGTACTGCTCCCTGGGCACGTCCAGCAGCGCCGCCATGAAGATCACCATCAGGTCGCCGATGCCCCACAGCGAGAGCAGCACCAGCGAGGGCTTGGCCCACGCGGGGTCGTTGAACCAGTTGGGCGCCGAGACGCCGACCGTCGACAGGGCCTTGTTGACCGGGCCCGTGCCGGGGTTGAGCAGGAAGACGAAGGCGACGGTCGCGGCCACGGGCGGGGCCAGGTACGGCAGGTAGAAGGCCGTACGGAAGAACCCCGTCCCTGTCTTGATCCTCGTGACGAGCAGGCCGATGCCCAGGCCGAAGGCGACCCGGAGGGCCACCATCACCACCACGAGCCACAGGGTGTTCCACAGGGCCGGGCCGAACAGCGGCATGTGCTCCAGTACATAGCGCCAGTTCCGCAGGCCCACGAAGGTCGGGGCCTCGATCTGGTTGTAGTGCATGAAGGAGAAATAGACCGTGGCGAGGAGCGGATAGCCGAAGAAGACGCTGAAGCCGACCAGCCAGGGGGAGAGGAAACCGAGCGTGCGCAGCCGTTCGAGCCGGTGTCTTCGGCGCAGCTCCGGTGCGAGGGGTGCGGTGGGTATCGCCATGGCGGGCTCCGTCAGTCGCGGGACTGGAGGTTGTCGTCGTCAATCTGCCGGTCGAGTGCGCGCAGGCCCTTCGTCAGATCGCGGACCCGGCCCGCCTCCACGTTGTAGGCGAACTCCCTGAGCGCCACGATGTACTGCCCGCCGTTGACGGAGGGCGGCATGCCGACGCTGTGCGGATTCGCCGCGATGTCGAGGAAGGTGCGGAAAGCGGGGTCGCGGTCCAGCTTCGGCGAGGCGAGCGCGGCCTTGGTGGACGGGATGTTGTGAATGGCGTTGGCGAAGGCGACCACCTCATCGGTGTCCGCCGTGAGGAAGCGCAGCAGTTCCCACGCCGCGTTCTGGTGCCTGCTGCTGTGGGCGATGCCCGCGACGGTTCCGGTGAGATAGCCGCGGCCGTACGTCTCGGGCCGGTCGTCGGGCACCGGCATGGGGGCCGTTCCCCAGCGGAAGGAGGGCTTGGCCGCGTTCAGCATCAGCCCGCGCCACTCGCCGTCCATGTGCATGGCCAGCTTTCCGGTGAGAAAGGCGTTCTGTGACGACATCTCGTCGCCGAAGGTGGTGCGGAAGGTCTCCAGCCGGGCGTAGCCGCCCTGCGCGTCGATGATGCTCCGCTGGGCGGCGAAGAAGTCCCCGGCCTCCGCGGACTCGGCGAGCCGTGCCTTTCCCTCGCCGTCGAAATAGCGGGGGTCCCACTGGGCGAAGAGCCGGTCGGGGCTGTTCTGGTAGAGCCGGAAGTTCGGCATGAATCCCAGCCGCTTGTACGAGCCGCCGGAGGACCGGGTGAGTTTCGCCGCGGCGTCGCGGAGTTCGGACATCGTGCGCGGCGGCCGGGCGATGCCCGCCTCCTCGAAGGCGTCCTTGTTGTAGTAGAGCCCGTAGGCGTCCGCGAGCAGCGGGAGGGCGCACTGCCTGCCCCGGTAGGAGGAGTACGACAGCAGGGTCTTCGGGAAGACCCGCTCCTTGTCGATCCCCGACTTCGCGAGGAAGGGATCGAGGTCGGCCCACATGCCCGAGGAGCAGTACTGCCCGACGTTGTCGGTGGTGAACGAGGACACCACGTCGGGCGCGTCACTCCCGCCCGCGCGCAGCGCCTGGTTCACGGTGGCGTCGGTGACGTTCCCGGTGGCCTTGACCCGGATGTTGGGATGCAGTCCCTCGAACCGGGCGATCGCCTCGTCGACGGCCTTGACCTCGTTCTTCTCCGACCAGCCGTGCCAGAACTTCAGCGTCACGGGCTGGGCCGGGTCGTCGTCCGCGCTGCCCCGGCCCGGGTTGGCGCAGCCCGCCGCGAGCAGTCCCAGCACGGCCAGCAGCGGGACGAGCAGGGCCGGTGCGCGGCGGCGGCGCTGCGTTCGCGTCATGGCGGTACTTCCTTCGCGGCGGGGTGGGCAGGGAAGTGGCGCGGCAGGGTGTGTCAGGCGGTGTCGAAGACGGAGTCGCGGGCCTCGGCGAGCGCGACGCGGAGCGCTCCGGTCAGGATCGGCGAGCCCTCGACGGAGCTCAGCCGCAGCAGTGGCCGGGGCAGGCAGAGCCCGGTCAGCTCGGCCTCGACCATCGCGCGCAGCCGCTCGCCGCCCGCCTGGCACACCGCCCCGGAGAGCACCACCAGCTCGGGGTCGACCACCGCGACGACCGCCGCGAGCCCGACGGCGAGCCGCCGCCCCAGCTCGGCGAGCACGTCGTCCCCCGCCCCCGGCACGGCGGCGGCGAGGGTCAGCGCGTCCGGCGCCGTACGGGCCTCCAGGCCGTGGGCCGAGGCGAGCGCGAGCACGGCGGGGGAGGCGACGAGCATCTGGAAGCCCCCGCCGCCGTCCGGGCCCGCCGTGGCGTCCTCGCCGCCGTACGCGAGCGGCGCGCCGGGCAGCGGCATGTAGCCGATCTCGCCCGCGCCGCCGGTGGCGCCGCGCAGCAGGGTGCCGCCCAGGACGATGGCGGCGCCGACGCCCTCGTCGGCCCAGACGAGCACGAAGTCGTCGAAGTCCTGCGCGGTGCCGTCGTGCTGCTCGGCGACGGCGGCGAGGTTGACGTCGTTCTCGACGACCACGGGCGTGCCGAGGACGTCCGCGAGGTCGTCGCGCAGGGTGCGGGACTGCCAGCCGGGCAGGTGCGGGGCGTAGCGCAGGATTCCGGTACGCGGATCGAGGGCGCCGGGGGTGCCGATGACGGTGCGGTGCAGGGCGGCGCGGTCCAGGCCCGCCCCGGCGAGTGCCCCGTCGACGGCCTTGGCGACCAGCTCCGCGGTGCGGGTCCGTACCGTCTCCGCCGTGGCCGGCGCCTCGACGCGGTGGCGGCCGACGACGCGGCCGGTGATGTCCGCGACGGCCGCGGTGATCCCCTCGGGGTCGACGGCGAGGGCCGCGACGTGCGCGATGCCCGGGTTGACCTCGTACAGCTGGGCGCTGGGGCCGGGGCGGCCGGTGACGTTCCCCGTCGCGCGGACCAGGTCGGCCGTCTCCAGGCGGGCCAGCAGCTGGGAGGCGGTGGGCTTGGAGAGGCCGGTGAGCTCGCCGAGGCGGGTGCGGGTGAGGGGGCCGTGGGCGATGAGGAGGTCCAGGGCGGCGCGGTCGTTCATGGCGCGCAACGTCCTGGGGGTTCCTGGAGTCGGGGTACCCGCCATGGTCGGCTTCCGGCCTTTCGTCGTCCCGCGCGGTTGTTAGGAAAGTTTCCTAACTTTGGAGGACGTTAAGGGGCAGGTGAGGGGGCCGTCAATGGGTTGGGAACCCTTTTCCGGGGGCTTCGCGGTGTCGGTTGCGGCCGGTGGTCCGGTTGTGCCCACCCTCCCCCAGACTCCGTCCGGGGGCTGTCTCTTATACACC
>NZ_JAINFC010001009.1 GCF_020740835.1 Streptomyces sp. UNOC14_S4 | reverse complement strand
CAGGGTCGGCCGGACGGGTGGGCGGCCTACCCGGCGGGCGTCCTGGGGGCCCTGCGTGCCGAGGGGTACGCCGTCGGGGGCGCGGACCTCCAGGTGGACGGCGACGTGCCGATGGGCGCCGGGCTGTCCTCCTCCGCGGCCCTGGAGTGCGCGGTCGCCCTCGCCCTCGACGGGCTGTACGGGCTCGGGCTCTCCCTGTCGGGGACCGCCCGGATCTGCCGCCGGGCGGAGAACGACTTCGTCGGCGTGCCCTGCGGGATCATGGATCAGATGGCCTCGATGTGCTGCGCGGACGGCCACGCGCTGCACCTGGACACCCGTGAACTCACGTGGCGTCAGGTGCCGTTGAGGCTGGAGGAAGCCGGGTTGCGGTTGCTGGTCGTCGATACGCGCGTGCGGCACGCGCTGGGCGACGGCGCCTACGCGGCCCGGCGCGCGGGGTGCGAGGCAGGGGCGCACGCACTGGGCGTCCGCTCCCTGCGGGACGTGCCCCACGGGAGGCTGGCCGACGTACTGGACCTGCTGCCGGACCCCGCGGTGCGCGGGCTCGTCCGCCATGTGGTGGCCGAGAACGAGCGGGTGCGGCAGGTCGTCTCCCTGCTCGACGCGGGCGACATCCGCGCGGCCGGTCCGGTGCTCACGGCCGGACACGCCTCCCTCCGCGACGACTTCGGGGTGTCCTGCCCGGAGCTCGACCTGGCGGTCGCGACCGCGAACGAGGCCGGGGCGGCGGGGGCACGGATGACGGGAGCAGGGTTCGGGGGCTCGGCGGTGGCGCTGGTGGACGAG
>NZ_JAINFC010001008.1 GCF_020740835.1 Streptomyces sp. UNOC14_S4 | reverse complement strand
CCGATCGCCCCGGGCCGGTCGGTGGACGGCACATGGACGGTCTGCGTGGACGCGTGGCGCGTGCCGCCGGGCATGCATGTGGAGACCCGCGATGTGTCGGCGACCTGGACGGACGCGCCGCAGCCGCCGTCGGGCTCCCCCTCGGCACCGCCGTCGGCATCGCCGTGAGGCGCCTACGGGGTTCCGAGCGGGGCGAAGGCGTCATGCGGGTATGAGTGACGACGACTACCCTGGGCCGGACGCCTTGCCGCCCGCGTGACGGGGCCGGTTCACCCGGCCCCGGATCACGGCATCGGGCATACAGGAGTCAGGCGTACCGGCATCAGACGTACAGGTGTCAGACGAGCCGGAGTCGGGCGTACCGGCATCAGACGAGCCGGTGTCAGGCGAGCGCCAGCCAGGCCGCCACCGCCACCAGCGCGATCGCGACGATCACGCCGACGATCACGCCGACCCGCGGGCCGGACGGGGCGGCCGCCGCGCGGGCAGCGGCACGGCCCGCGGCGCGGCCGCCGGTGGTGGGGGCCGCCGCCGGGCCCTGGCCCTCGTGGACGAAGGCACGGAACATCTGGGTGCTGCCCGCCGGGTCGTAGCCCTCGGGGTTCTGCTGCTGGGGGTTGGCCATGGGCCAGGACCCTAGCGAAGGAGTGCCCCGCCGTGCGCGCCGGGCCACGCCGTTCCCCGCGCCGGACCGGATGCGCGGCTTTTGCGCCTGCCGTCCGCGTACGCCCGTGCGCGCCCGCACGTCCCCGTACATCCCCGTACATCCCCCACGCGTCCCCCACAGAC
>NZ_JAINFC010001007.1 GCF_020740835.1 Streptomyces sp. UNOC14_S4 | reverse complement strand
GCCGGGCACGGTCGACGAGCTCGGAGGTCACCCCGAGGACGACAGCCGAAGCACGGGCCGCCTGCCGCTCCATGAGCCGGACGAACTGGGCCCGGGCCCCCGCCGCGGCCGCCGCGCGGGCCCGCGTGTGCCAGGTGACGACGAGCGGCGTCCGCCTGCCGCGCAGCGCGAGGGCCGCCAGCACGCCCGACCGCAGCCCGTGCGCGTGCACCACGTCCGCGCCGGTGCTCGCCGCGCGGATACCGGCGACCGCGAGGGCGTCCGGGCCGTTCCGCAGCGGCGAGAAGGAGGCACCGCCGATGGCCCCGGCCCCCGTGAAGCCGTACCCTTCGCCCGTGCCGCGCGGGGCGCACACGGTCACCCGCAGCCCGCGGGCGACGAGCCCCGCGGCGAGCGACCGCACGTGCGGCCCGCTGCCGGAGCCGCCCCCGCCCAGCACCTGTACGGCGTGCAGGGGTGGGCGCCCGTGCGGCGAGACGTGTGTGCTGCTCACGCGGGTGAAGCTCCTGACGCGGCGTGGGACGGGACGGACGGCGCTGCGATGGTGCGCCCAGGATGCCAGCCTCCACCGACATCCCGGCACCACCGTCTCGCAGGTTGGCCGCCTCACCTCGCCCACGCATCCGCAGATTCACTCACATAGGTGATTTCCCGCAGCTCGTCAGACTCCGGGGCCCGCGCCCCGTCAGGCCCCGTAAGGGGCGCGGGGAACTGCGCGACCAGCCCCCACCGGACCCGCGGCCGCACGCGGAGCCCAAGAGGCACCCCCATAGGCGCAGCGGGGGCCCGGGGGCGGCAGCCCCCGGCTACAA
>NZ_JAINFC010001006.1 GCF_020740835.1 Streptomyces sp. UNOC14_S4 | reverse complement strand
CTCGCGGATGTTCTCTCGATCTGTGGATATGGAACCGTAGGAAGTCCCATCGTCCCAGTTCAAGGGGCATCCGCGTCTTCATGTCCAGGCCCTGGACCGGTCATCGCTCGGTGGATCAAGGCTAAGCCCGCGACCGACCGGAAGGCTCTGATCGAACAGACCGAGAAGCACTTGGGCAAGGCCAAGTCGGAGCTCGCGCGCATCCAGAAGGGAATCCGCAACGGCACCTACGACGCAAAGCGCTACGCGGTTGCACTCGAGATGTACGAGAAGGACGTCATCGGCCTGAGCCTCAAGTACGACGAGCTCAGGGAAGGGAAGCCCTGGAGCACCTCCGAGCTCGGCCGCACGCAGGAAAGGCTGGCAAAGGCCAAGTCGGAGCTCGCGCGGATTCAGAAGGGGATCCGCAACGGTACTTTCGACGCGAACCGTTACGCGCTCGCGCTCGAGATGCACGAGAAGGACGTCGTCGGCCTCACCTATAAAATCGACGACATCGCCAGTGGTGGGCTCAAGCGCTGACAACGCGCCTGCCTGAACGCGCGCCCTGAGAGCACGGGCAACTCTGCCGCTGAGGGGCGGGGCGGCCGCACGGCGCCGCCTCCGCCCCCAGCGGACGTGACCGTCGGCGATACCGGGTTGGTTCAGTCCGGCATCGACCGTGCACCGTCGGCCCCCGTGTCGGCCTCGGAAATGAGGTCGACACGGGGCGAAGCTCAAGGGGCATCCCTGTAACCTCCGCACCCTACAGGTCGGTGCCGCTGGCTTCCTTGAGGGTTTCGATGCTCTCCGGATCCTTTGGGGCGGAGCGTCGGTACTGGGGGG
>NZ_JAINFC010001005.1 GCF_020740835.1 Streptomyces sp. UNOC14_S4 | reverse complement strand
CGCCGACACCGGACCGGACACCGACCCCGTCCTCGCCGCCCTCGCCCGCGACGCCTGCCTGCCCCTCTCCGTCGCCCAGCACGCCGCCCGCCACGGCATGACCCCCGCCGAACTCCGCACCGCCGTCCGCCGCCGCGCGGGCTGCAGCCCCAAGGACTACCTCCTGCACATCCGCCTCGGACGCGCCAAGGAACTCCTCGCCGCCACCGAACTCCCCATAGCCGCCGTCGCCCGCCGCGTCGGCTACGACGACCCCGCCTACTTCAGCCGCCTCTTCACCCGGCGCGTCGGCACCGCACCCGTCCGCTTCCGCCAGCACCAGAGCCGCGCCGTCCCCGGCGGCTGGAGCGACCGCGTACCCGATCCGAAGCACCCGCCGGTCATCGGACCACGCACTTCCGCATAGGCTCGGGGAGCATGAGTGACAGCACCCACGACGAATCCGTCAGCGCCGAGCTGGGACGACTGCGCGACAGCATCGACAACATCGACGCCGCCATCGTCCACATGCTCGCCGAGCGCTTCAAATGCACCCAGCAGGTCGGCCACCTCAAGGCCGCCCACAAGCTGCCGCCCGCCGACCCCGCGCGCGAGGCCCGCCAGATCGCGCGACTGCGCGAGCTCGCCACGAACGCCAAGCTCGACCCCGCCTTCGCGGAGAAGTTCCTCAACTTCATCATCGCGGAGGTGATCCGCCACCACGAGACGATCGCCCGCGCCTGACCCTCCGGGGGGGGGCGCCTTCCGGGGTGCCCCGTCAGGGGCGCGGGGCTGCATTCACTGTGCGGCTCCGCCGCGTGGGCGCGACCAGCCCCCACCGGCCCGCGGA
>NZ_JAINFC010001004.1 GCF_020740835.1 Streptomyces sp. UNOC14_S4 | reverse complement strand
GTCCCACCGTCGCCTTCCCCCTCCCCGAGCACGAAGCCGTCGGAAAAGCCGACACCCACACCGACACCGACACCGAAACCCGAACCGGAAAAGCCGAAGATCCAGCCCGACCCCACGCTCGACCTCGTCGGCCACGGCACGAAGGTCGCGGGCATCATCGCGGCCCGCCCGTCCTCGAACAGCGGCTTCGTCGGCCTCGCCCCGGAATCCGTCATCATCCCGATCCGGCAGAACGACGAAAAGGGCACCGGTACGTCCCGCACGCTCGCCCAGAGCATCAACCTGGCCGTGGCCGCGGGCGCCCAGGTCATCAACATCTCCCAGGACACGGCAAAGGCACTCAAGCCCGATTCCGACCTGGAACTGGCGGTGAAGGACGCACTCGCCCACGACGTCGTGGTGGTCGCCTCGGCAGGCAACGACGGCCTCGACGGCCAGGTCAAGGAAACCTACCCGGCGGCCTACAAAGGCGTCCTCGCGGTCGCGGCATCCGACCGCAACAACGAGCGCGCCCCCTTCTCCCAGCCCGGCGAATTCGTGGGCGTCGCGGCCCCCGGAGTCGAAATGGTCTCCACCGTCCCGCTCGGCGGCCAATGCGTCGACAACGGCACCAGCTTCTCCGCCCCGTACGTCGCCGGCGTCGCGGCCCTCATCCGCGCCAAACACCCCGACTGGAAACAGCACCAGGTCGTCGCCCAGATAGAACAGACCGCGGAGCGGGTCACGAGCGGCCACGACCGCTACATCGGCTGGGGGGTGATCGACCCGGTCCGAGCCCTGACCGACGACGCCAACCCCCTCGACCGCGTCACCCCCGACAAACCCATGTCC
>NZ_JAINFC010001003.1 GCF_020740835.1 Streptomyces sp. UNOC14_S4 | reverse complement strand
CCCCGCCCCCTGCTGCCCGTGCTCGTCCTCATGGCGGGCCAGCCCGGATCGCCCGACGACTGGATCAACTCCGGACGGCTGGTCGACATGATGAACGCCTTCGCCGCCGAGCACCGCGGCCTCGCCCCCGTGGTCGTCGTCGTGGACCCGCTCGGCTCCCAGTTCGCCAACACCCTCTGCGTGAACTCCCGGCTCGGCAACGTCCAGACCTACCTCGCCACCGACGTCCCCGACTGGATCCGCGGCCACCTCCAGACCGCCACCGCCCGCACCTCCTGGATCATCTCCGGTATCTCCTTCGGCGGCACCTGCTCCCTCCAGCTCGGCGTCAACGCCCCCCAGGTCTACGGAGTGATCAACGACATCTCCGGACAGGACGCCCCCACCCTCGGCAACCCGAAGAAGACCGTCGACAAGGCCTTCGGCGGCGACGCCGCGGCCTTCGCCGCGGTCAACCCGCTCGACGTGCTCGCCCGGCAGCGCTTCCCCGACACCAGCGCCGCCTTCGTCGCGGGCAGCGACGACAGCACCTACCGGCCCCAGCAGCGCACGGTCTACGAAGCCGCCGTCAAGGCCGGGATGCGCGCCGAATGGGTCCTCCTCCCCGGCGGCCACAGCTGGCAGGTCTGGCGCCCCGGACTCGAACGCCAACTGCCCTGGCTCGCCCGGCGGACGGGGCTGATCCCATGAGCACCGGCACCCCGCCGCCCGGAACGCCACCTGAAACGCCGCCCGGAACTCCGCCCGGAACGCCGCCCGGGACACCCGACGCGGGCGACAGCACCCACCCCTGGCGCACCACCCTCGACCGGCTCCTCGCCCCCGTCCGCCACGCCCCCTTCACCCT
>NZ_JAINFC010001002.1 GCF_020740835.1 Streptomyces sp. UNOC14_S4 | reverse complement strand
GCACCGGTGTCTCCCTTGTTGCCCTTCGGCCCCAAGGGGCCTGTGGGTCCGGGCGGGCCCGCGGCGCCGACCGGGCCGGGAGGCCCCTGCGGACCGCTGGGACCTCCCGGACCCGTAGGACCGGCCGGACCAGCGGGTCCTGCGGGACCGACGGGGCCCGCGGGACCAGGGCCTCCTGGCGTGCCGGCAGGGCCTGCTGGTCCGGCCGGTCCTGACGGGCCCGCCGGGCCCTCGGGGCCGGTGTCACCGGCGTCGCCCTTGTCACCCTTCGGGCCGAGATCACCCTTGTCACCCTTGTTCCCCTGCGGACCCGTGGGACCCATCGGCCCCACCGGCCCGGCCGGGCCGACCGACCCCACGCGCCCGGGGTCGCCCTTCGGTCCCGCCGCTCCCACCGGACCCGCGGGGCCCTGTGCCCCGGCCGGGCCCGTCCGTCCGGGGTCGCCCTTCGGACCGACCGCCCCGGGAGGGCCCGCGGGTCCCTGCAGCCCGGGTGGCCCCATGGGGCCTTCCGATCCCTCTGGACCCGCGTCTCCCGAATCTCCCTTGGGTCCCGCCGGGCCCGCAACCCCCGGGTCTCCCTTGGGACCGACGGAACCTGGGCGCCCCGCCGGTCCCCCGCGCCCGGGGTCGCCCTTGGGGCCCGCCGGTCCTGCCGGTCCCGCCGGGCCCAGTGGCCCTCCCCGTCCCGGATCTCCCTTCGGCCCTGCGGGCCCCACGGCCCCCGTGGGCCCGGCCGGGCCCGTACGGCCGGGGTCGCCCTTGGGCCCGTGGGGACCCGCGGGACCGGCCGGGCCCGGAGGACCCTTCGGCCCCGGGGGTCCCTTGGGTCCCGGATCACCCCTGTCC
>NZ_JAINFC010001001.1 GCF_020740835.1 Streptomyces sp. UNOC14_S4 | reverse complement strand
CCGGTGCCCTCGCCGCCAAGGTCCGTACGCTCGCGCCCTCGATGACCCGCTCGATGCAGCGCGTCGCCGAGGTCGTCGCGGGCGACCCGGCGGGCTCGGCCGCGCTCACCGTCACCGGCCTCGCGGAGCGCACCGGCACCAGCGAGGCCACCGTCGTGCGCACCGCCCGCGTGCTGGGCTATCCGGGCTACCGCGACCTGCGCCTCGCGCTCGCCGCCCTCGCCGCCGAGCAGGCCGCGGGCCGGGCCCCCGCCATGACGGCCGACATCACCGTGGACGACCCCCTGGCCGGTGTCGTCGCCAAGCTCGCCCACGACGAGGCGCAGTGCCTCGCGGACACCGCCGCCGGGCTCGACACCGCCCAGCTGGAGGCCGCCGTCGCGGCACTCGCCACCGCCCGCCGCGTCGACGTCTACGGCATCGGCGCCTCCAACCTCGTCGGCCAGGACCTCGTGCAGAAGCTGCTGCGCATCGGCCTGATCGCGCACGCGCCCGGCGACCCGCACCTGGCCGTCACCAACGCCGTGCAGCTGCGCGCGGGCGACGTCGCCATCGCCATCACCCATTCGGGTGGCACCACCGACGTCATCGAACCGCTGCGGGTCGCCTTCGAGCACGGCGCGACGACCGTCGCCATCACCGGCCGCCCCGCCGCCGCGATCGCCCAGTACGCCGACCACGTGCTCACCACGTCCACCGCCCGGGAGAGCGAGCTGCGCCCCGCGGCCATGTCGAGCCGCACCAGCCAGCTCCTCGTGGTGGACTGCCTCTTCATCGGCGTCGCCCAGCGCACCTACGAGAGGGCCGCGCCCGCCCTGTCCGCCTCCTACGAAGCCCTCGCCCACCGCCACGA
>NZ_JAINFC010001000.1 GCF_020740835.1 Streptomyces sp. UNOC14_S4 | reverse complement strand
GAGCATGCCGGGGGCGCCCGGGGCGCGGGCCCCGCGGCGGCGTCCGCCTCCGCGCCCTCGTCCGCGCCCTCGTCCGCGCCGGACAGGCGTACACCCGCCGAGCATGTGGCGGAGCTGCTGGCCCGGGCGCAGAACGGGTTCGAGATCGACGAGCCGGTGCTGTCCCGGCTGCGGACCGCCCTCATGCACCAGGCGGAGCTCCGCTCGTACCGGCAGCGCAACGACGAGGCGCGCCCGCTGCGCTGCAACACCTACCGGCACATCTTCCTGCTCGCCGACGGCAGCAGCCTGCTGCTGTACGAGCTGGAGCACGACACCGGCCCGGACGAGCGGTTCCTCTACGAGCTCTACGCGCACGAGGGCGCCCTCGACCAGGCGGAGCGGCGCATCCACGAGCGGATCGGCGGCGGCATGGCCCCGGGCGGCGAGGCGGCGGAGCTGCCCGCCTGGCTGGCCGAGGAGCTGCTGCTGGCCGCGGGCCCGACCAGGCCCCGCCGGGAGTACGTCTCCGACGCCTCGCCCGACCACGCGCGGCGGCTGCTGCGGCGCGCGGAGAACGAGGACGGCGGCCCCGGCGAGGTGGTCCGCGAGCTCCTCCAGGAGGCGCTCGGCCACCACATCGCGCTGATCACCAAGCCGCGCAGGCGGGGCACCGGCCGCGACGCGACGTGGTGCCGGTTCTACGAGCACGCGTTCCTGCTGGAGGGCGGCGGCGAGCTCAGCCTGTGGGAGCTGGAGCACAACATGACGGCGGACGGCAGGCTCGTCTGCGAGGTCTACCTCGACGAGGCCGAGGCCGAGGTGGCGGCGGACCGGCACGCCCGCGCGCCGGCCGCAGCTCGACGGCTACAGCTCGACTC
>NZ_JAINFC010000100.1 GCF_020740835.1 Streptomyces sp. UNOC14_S4 | reverse complement strand
CCCTGCCCGCCCCGGACGCCGGGGACGGTGCCGACTGGCAGGTCCGTGAATGGCCGCCGGCCGAGGGGTACGCGGCGGCCGTGGCCTCGGCGGTGCACCGGATACGGACCGGGGAGTTCGACAAGGTCGTCCTCGCCCGCACCCTGGAGCTGACCGCGCGGCACGCGCCCGACCTGTCGGCCATGGTGAACCGGCTGGCCCGCCGCGACCCGTCCGGCTACACCTTCGCGGTGCCCACCGGACCGGACCGCACCCTCCTCGGCGCCAGCCCCGAGCTCCTCGTCGCACGGCGGGGCGGCCTGCTGACCGCCAACCCGCTGGCCGGCTCCGCGCAGCGCAGCACCGACCTGGCCGAGGACGTGCGCCGGGCGGCGGCACTGCTGGAATCGCCCAAGGACCTGCACGAGCACGCCGTCGTCGTGGACGCCGTACGGCAGGCGCTGGCCCCGTTCTGCCGCCGTCTGGAGGTGCCCGAGCGGCCCACTCTGGTGCGGACCGCGGCGATGTGGCACCTGTCGACCACGGTCACCGGCGAGGTCGTCGACCCGTCCGTGACCGCCCTCGACCTCGCCTCGGCGCTGCACCCGACCCCGGCGGTGTGCGGCACGCCGACGGACGTCGCGCGCGCCGTCATCGCCGAGTCGGAGCCCTTCGACCGCGGCGCCTACACCGGCCTGGTGGGCTGGCAGGACGCGGACGGCGACGGCGAGTGGGTGGTGACCATCCGCTGCGCCGAGGCCGAGGGCCGCACCCTGCGGCTGTTCGCGGGCGCGGGCGTGGTGGGCGACTCGTCGCCGGAGGCCGAGACCGCGGAGACCGCAGCCAAGTTCCGTACCTTCCTGGACGCCGTGGGGGCCGCCCTGTGACCGCTTCCGCCCTCACCCCCGGCGTCGACGCGCCGACCTGGCCGCAGGAGTTCGCGGAGCGCTACCGCGCGGCGGGCCACTGGCGCGGCGAGACCTTCGGCGGGATGCTGCGCGAGCGCGCCGCCGCCCACCCCGACCGGATCGCCCTGGTCGACCCGGCGCCCGAGCGCCGCACCTGGACGTACCGCGAACTGGACGAGGCCGCCGACCGGCTGGCCGCCGGGTTCACGGCGCGCGGCATCAACCGCGGCGACCGGGTGGTCGTCCAGCTGCCCAACGTGGGCGAGTTCGCCGAGGTGGTCTTCGCGCTCTTCCGGATCGGCGCGCTGCCGGTCTACGCGCTGCCCGCGCACCGGGAGACGGAGATCGGCCACTTCTGCTCCTTCGCCGAGGCCGTCGCGTATGTGATCCCCGACGTGCACGAGGGGTTCGACCACCGGGAGCTGGCCACCCGCGTCCAGCAGCGCACACCGGGCCTGAAGCACGTCTTCGTGGCCGGTGAGCCGGGCGCGCACACGGCGCTGTCCGAGGTGCCGTGCGAGCCGTCCGGCCCGTTCGACGGACCGCGGCCGCACGAGCTCGCGTTCCTGCAGCTGTCCGGCGGCACGACCGGCGTGTCCAAGCTGATCCCGCGCACCCACGACGACTACATCTACTCGCTCCGCGGCTCCAACGAGATCTGCGGCGTCGACGCCGGCACCCGCTTCCTGGTCGCCCTGCCCGCGGCCCACAACTTCCCCATGAGCTCGCCGGGCTGGCTCGGCGTGCTGTACGCGGGCGGCACCGCCGTGCTGTGCCCGAAGCCCGATCCGGCGACCGCCTTCCCGCTGATCGAGCGCGAGCGGATCACCATGACCGGACTGGTCCCGCCGCTCGCCCTGATCTGGACGGACAGCGCGCCCCGCGGCGAGTACGACCTCTCCAGCCTGGAGCTGATCCTGGTCGGCGGCGCCAAGTACAGCGAGCAGGCGGCGCGGCGGCTGGAGCCCGCGCTGGACTGCCGCCTGATGCAGGTCTTCGGCATGGCCGAGGGCCTGGTCAACTACACGCGCCTGGACGACGACACCGAGACCGTCGTCACCACCCAGGGCCTGCCGATCTCCCCCGACGACGAGATCCGGATCGTGGACGACGCCGGACACGAGGTGCCCGACGGCGGATTCGGGCACCTGCTCACCCGCGGCCCGTACACCATCCGCGGCTACTGGCGGGCTCCCGAGCACAACCTGACCGCGTTCACCGAGGACGGCTTCTACCGCACCGGCGACATCGTGCGCCGTACACCGAGCGGTCACCTGGTCGTCGAGGGCCGGGCCAAGGACCAGATCAACCGGGGCGGCGAGAAGATCGCCGCGGAGGAGGTCGAGAACATCATCCTGGCCCACCCGTCCGTGCACGACGTGTCCCTCGTCGCCGTGCCCGACGAATACCTCGGCGAGCGCACCCTCGCCTATGTGATCCTGCGCGCGGACGCCGAGCCACTGAAATCCGTCGCCGTCAAACGGTTCGTCCGCGAGCGCGGTGTCGCCGCCTACAAGGTCCCCGATCTCGTCGAGTTCGTCGACGCCTTCCCCCAGACCGGCATCGGCAAGATCAGCAAGAAGCAGCTGCGGTCGACCGCCGAGCAGCGCTGAAAGGTCCCATTTCCCATGGCACTTCCCACCATCTCCGCCTATCCTCTGCCGACAGCCGACGAGCTGCCCGCGAACCGGGTCTCCTGGACCGTGGACCCGGCGCGCGCCGTGCTGCTGGTGCACGACCTGCAGCAGCACTTCCTGTCCGCGTTCCCGGCCGGGGAGCAGCCGCTGACCGGCATGCTCGCCAACACCGCCCGCCTGCTGCGGGAGGCCCGCCGCCTCGGCGTGCCGGTGGTCTACTCCGTCCAGCGCGGCGGTCAGACGCCCGAGGAGCGCGGGCTCCAGCTCGACTTCTGGGGCCCCGGTGTCGCCGACGACCCCGAGGCCCTGGCCGTGTCCGGTGTCGTGGCGCCCGAGCCCGGGGACACTCTGCTCACCAAGTGGAAGTACAGCGCGTTCGCGCGGACCGACCTGGAGGCCCGGATGCGCGACTGGGGCCGCGACCAGTTGGTGCTCACCGGCGTGTACGCGCACATCGGCGTCATGATGACGGCCGCCGACGCGTGGATGCGGGACGTCCAGGCGTTCGTCGTCGCCGACGCCGTCGCCGACTTCTCCCGTGAGGACCACGACATGGCCCTGCGCTGGGCCGCCGGCCGCTGCGCCGTGGTCACCCCCACCGACACGCTCTTCAAGGAGGTCTGAGCGACATGTCCCTCACCCTGGAGCAGATCCGCAGGGACGTCGCCGACTGCCTCGGCGAGGACCCGGCGGACATTCCCGTGGACGAGAACCTCGTCGACTACGGCCTGGACTCGGTCCGCGTCATGACGCTGCTCGAACGCTGGCGCCGCGACCACGCCGTCACGGCCGACTTCGCCGACCTCGCCGAGCGGCCCGCCATCGAGGCATGGGCGTCCCTGCTGGAGGTCTCATGACCGCCGTGCTGACCGACGGCCGCGACGCCCCCGGCACCTCCCCCGGGACCGCGCTGCCGCTGACGGCGGCCCAGCTGGGCATGTGGTACGCGCAGGCGCTGGACCCGCTCAGCCCCGCCCAGAACACCGCGGAGTGCCTGGAGATCGACGGCCCGCTGGACCCCGGCCTGTTCGCCGGGGCCCTGCGGCAGGTCGTGGCGGAGTCCGAGGCGCTGCGCGTCCGGGTGACGGACGGCCCGCAGGGGCCGCGCCAGCACATAGCCGGGACGGTGGAACTGCCGCTGACCGTGCGGGACCTGCGCGACGCCGGTGACGCGGAGCACGAGGCGGAGGCGTGGATGCGCGCTGATCTCGCCGAGCCCTGCGACCTGGCGGCCGGTCCGCTGTTCCGGCACGCCCTGTTCCGGGTCGGCGACCGGCGCTGGCTGTGGTACCAGCGCATCCATCACCTGGCGATGGACGGCTACGGGTACTCGCTGCTCGTCCGCCGCACCGCCGAGGTCTACACCGCCCTGGCCCGCGGCGAGCAGCCCCCGGCGTGCCGGTTCGGCCGGCTGGAGGACCTGGTGGCGGAGGACGCGGCCTACCGTTCCTCGGAGGCGCTCACCGCCGACCGCGTCCACTGGACGACGGCGTTCGCGGACCGCCCGGAGGTGCCCCGCCTGGCCGGGCGCGGCGCGCTGCCGTCGCGGACGTTCCTGCGCCGCAGCGCCCGGCTGTCGCCGGACGCCACGGAGCGGCTGCGCGAACTGGCCGACCGGCTGCGGGCCACCTGGCCGGACGTGCTGGTCGCCGCGCAGGCCCTGTACGTCTCCCGCGCCTCCGGGCGCCCGGAGGTGGTGCTGGGCCTGCCCATGATGGGACGTATGGGTTCGGCCGGGCTGCGCGTGCCGGGCATGGTGATGAACGTGCTGCCGCTCCGGCTGACCGTCACCCCCGAGACGACCTTCGCCCAGTTGGTGCGGCAGGTGGTTCTCGGCATCCGGGAGATCCGCCGCCATCAGCGCTACCGCTACGAGGACATCCGCCGCGACCTCGGCCTGCTCGGCGAGAGCCGCGGCCTGGTGGGTCCGCTCGTGAACGTCATGCCGTTCGACTACGGGGTCGACTTCGCGGGCGCGCCCGCGCGTGCCCGGAACCTGTCCGCCGGGCCGGTCGAGGACCTCACGGTGAACGTCTACGACCGCGCCGACGGACGGGGCCTGGCCGTCGACCACGACGGCAACCCCGCGCTGTACGACGACGAGGCCCTCGCCGCGCACCAGAAGCGCTTCCTGCGGCTGCTCGACGGGCTCGCGCACGCCGACCCCGAGCAGCCGACGGCGTCGGTCGGCATCGCCACTCCGGCGGAACTGTCCCTGGTCCTGGAGGAGTTCAACGACACCGCGCGGCCGGTGCCGCCGACCACCCTGATCGGCCCGATCGAGGCACAGGCGGTGCGCACCCCCGGTGCCGTCGCCCTGGTGTACGGGGAGACCGGCCTCACGTACGACGAGCTCAACACGCGCGCCAACCGGCTGGCCCATCACCTGCGGACGTTCGGGGCCGGGCCGGGCGAGGTGGTGGCGGTGTCGGTGCCGCGCTCGGTGGAGCTGATCGTGGCCCTGCTCGCGGTCCTCAAGACGGGGGCCGCCTACCTGCCGCTGGACCCGCACTACCCGGCGGCGCGGCTGGCCTTCATGCTCGAGGACGCGGCACCGGTCTGCGCGATCGCCGACCGCGCCGGCCGTCTGCCGGAGGACACGGCGACCCCGCTGGTCGTCCTGGACGGCCTCGACGTGTCGGATCTGCCGTATGTGAACCCTCCGCGGGCCCTCACTCCCCAGCACCCGGCGTACGTCATCTACACCTCCGGCTCGACGGGCCGCCCCAAGGGCGTGGTGGTCCCGCACGGGGCGATCGACAACCGGCTGCGCTGGATGCAGGACGCCTACCCGCTGGCGGCGGGCGACCGTGTGCTGCAGAAGACGCCGTCGTCGTTCGACGTGTCCGTCTGGGAGTTCTTCTGGCCCCTGCGGGTGGGCGCCACCCTGGTCGTCGCCGAACCCGAGCTGCACAAGGATCCGGTCGGCCTGGCCCGGCTGATCCGCGATCAGTCCGTCTCCACCTGCCACTTCGTTCCGTCCATGCTGCAGGTCTTCCTCGCCGCTCCGGAGGCCGCCGGATGCGGGGAAAGTCTGCGCAGGGTGTTCTGCAGCGGCGAGGCCCTGCCCCGGGAGACCGCGCACGCCTTCGCCCGCGCCCTGCCCGGCGTCGAGCTGCACAATCTGTACGGGCCGACCGAGGCGGCCGTCGACGTCACGTACCACGCCTGCGACCCGGCGGCCACGGGTCCGGTACCGATCGGCCGTCCGGTGTGGAACACCCGTCTGTACGTCCTGGACGCCGCCCGGCAGCCCTGCCCGCCCGGTGTGCCCGGCGAGCTGTATCTGGCGGGGGCCCAGCTGGCCGACAGCTACCTGGGCCGGCCCGACCTGACGGCGGCCCGGTTCGTCACCGATCCCTTCGGGGCGCCGGGCAGCCGTATGTACCGCACCGGCGATCTGGCACGCTGGACGGAGCGGGGCGAGGTCGAGTACCTCGGCCGCACCGACCACCAGGTCAAGCTGCGCGGGCAGCGCATCGAACTCGGCGAGATCGAGGCGGTGCTCGCCGCACAGGACGGCGTGGACGGCGCCTGCGCACTGGTCCGCGAGGACCGGCCCGGCGAGCAGCTGCTCGTGGGGTACGTGACGGGCGGTGCCGATCCGACGGCCGTCCGGGCGGCGTTGGCCCGCGAGCTGCCGGAGCACATGGTGCCGTCCGCGGTCGTCGCCCTGGAGGCGTTCCCGCTGAGCCCCAGCGGCAAGCTGGAGCGGCGCGACCTGCCCGCACCCGTGTTCACCGGGACCGGGCGGGGGCGGGCACCGGCCGACGTCCGGGAGGCGGCACTCACCCGGCTGTTCGCCGAGGTGCTCGGGCTGGACGGCACCGGCCCCGACGACACGTTCTTCGACCTGGGCGGCACATCGCTGCTCGCGGTGCGCCTGGTGGCCCGGATCCGCGAGGAGCTCGGTGCCGAGCTGACGATCGGCTCCCTGTTCGAGGCCCCAACGCCGGCCGCCCTCGCGGCCCGGCTGGCCACCGCCGCGCCTGCCGCCGGGGACGCCCTGGGTGTCGTCCTGCCGCTGCGTACCGGGGGCGGGAGCACTCCGCTGTTCGCCGTCCACCCGGCCGGCGGCCTCGCCTGGTGCTACGCGGGCCTCGCCGCCCGGCTCGGTCCCGACCAGCCGGTGTACGGCATCCAGGCCCGGGGGCTCGACGACGACGAGCCGCTGCCGCGCACCCTCCAGGAGGAAGCGGCGGACTACGCCGCACGGATCAGGGAGATCCAGCCGCACGGCCCCTACCGGCTGCTGGGCTGGTCGGTGGGCGGAATTCTCGCCCACACGGTGGCCGGTCTCCTGCAGGAGGCCGGTGAGCGGGTCGAGCTGCTGGCGCTGCTGGACGCCTTCCCGGCCGAGCAGTGGCGCGAGCGCCCCGCGCCCGAGGAGGGCGACGCGCTCACCGCCGTCCTGCGCATGGCCGGCTTCGACCGGGCCGGTGAGCGCACACGCGAGGACGTCCTGGCCACGCTGCGCCGGGCGGGCAGCCCGCTCGCCGGGCTGGGCGAGCGGACCCTGTCGAGGATCGTCGACATCGTCCCGAACCACGCCCGCATGATGCGCGAGCACCGGCACCGGCCCTTCGACGGCGACGTGCTGTTCTTCACCGCCGCCGCGCCCCGTGCCGAGGACTGGCTGACCAGGGAGGCGTGGCGTCCGCACGTCGGCGGCGCCATCGACAACCACGACCTGGACTGCACGCATCCGCAGCTGCTCCAGGGCCGTCATGTGGATGCCCTCGCGGCCGTCCTGACGGCCCGCCTGAAGGAACTCGACGCATGAGCGCGGAGGCGGTCCCGGGCCGCCGATGACCCAAGGGGTACGGCCGGGCAGGCTGCGTCAGCGCCTGCCCGGCCGTGCTTTGTCCGCACTCTGGCCGAGTCGGGGACTCAGTCCCCGGACAGCAGTCCCACCAGCCCGTCGGCGAGTTCGGTGCGCCAGCACAGGTAGTCGTGGCCGCCGTTGAACTCGCGGTACACGGCGTCCTCGTACCCCGCCGCGGCCAGGGTCTCCCGCAGCCGCCTGGCCGCGGGGAGGACCACCCACTCCTGCTCGCCGAAGGAGAGCCAGAAACGCACCGGCAGCCGTTCCGCGGAGGCCAGTACGCCGGTGAGCCACTCGGCCTGCGGCCCGTTGGGCCACCAGAACGAGCCCGACTGGGCGAGCACGTTGCCGAAGCGGTGCGGGCTGTGGACGGCCGCGTAGGCGGCCGTGAGACCGCCGAGGCTCTGTCCGGCCACGATCGTGCGCGCGGGATCGGCGGTGACGGGCAGCCGGGACGCCACCCAGGGCAGCAACTCGTCCTCCAGGAAGGCCACGTACTCCGGGCGGCAGGTGAGCTCCGCCCAGCGGACGCCCGCGTCCACGGACTCCGGCAGCACGGCGGCGACGGGCGGGATGCGGCCGTCCGCGATGAGGTTGTCCAGGAGGTGCGCGATGCCCAGCCGCGGCTGCCAGTGCTCGCCGTCCAGCAGCACCAGGACGGGCAGGTCGTCCGGCGTCCCCGCCACGGCGGGTTCGTAGAGCCAGACCCGCCTGCGGCCGCCGAGCCGGCCGCTCTCCACCTCGTGCTCGCTCACGGTGCCGCGCGCCACGTCCGGCCTCGGCAGCCAGTCCACCGCGCGGGGCGCGTCGGGAAGTTCGGCGTAGGCGACGGGCTGTCCGCCCCAGCGCCGGGGCAGGCTGCGGGTGTTGTACGGGTCGGCGCGGCGGTTGCCCCGCATCCACGGCCAGTAGCCGGGGTCGTCGGCCTCCGGACCGTCGCCCTCGTCGACGAAGATGTCGTACGTCCCGTGCCAGTCCGCGCGCAGCCGCACCGTCCAGTGCCATACGTCGGTGCCGGGGGCGTGCCGCATCACGTTGCCCTCGGGGGCCCGCGGGTCGCCGAGCTTGTTGGGCATCACCTGCACCGCGCGGGTCCGGGGCGAACCGCGCCACAGGAAAGTGACGGCCCGGTGGTCGGCGCTGCCCAGCGGATCGGGAGCGACCAGGGGCGTGCCGCGTCGGCTCACATCCGCCCAGAACTCCTCCAGCCGGTCGGGGCCGGGCAGCGCGAAGGGAGGTGCGGCGAGCAGCGGCAGCGCGTCCGGGCGTGCCAGACGGGGCGGTTGCTGCGGGGCACCGGTGGGCGGCGCGGTCAAGGTCATACGAGGCGACTCCAGTACGAGCGACACAACGGCAATCCACTTAGGTTTACCTTACCGTCGCCCGGTACGCGCGAACCGACGGCACCCGGGGCGCCACCCACCCTCGCCCCCGGCATGACATCCGGTCACCGCGAGAGGCGTCCGTCAAATCCGCCGCACAGCGGCCGACTTGTGGCGAGGGCCACACCACCCCGGGTAAAAAATTAGGTAAGGCTAAGCTAACTTTATTCCTGCCCGTCTCCCCATGAGGGGAGGCGCCCTTCCGCCAAGGAGACCGACGCAGCATGTCCTCTGCCACCCGTCAGTTCCACCGAGTCCGCCGTATCACCGCCGTCGCCCTGGCCCTCGCCGCGGGCAGCGTGCCGGTCGTGGCCGGCACCGCCTCCGCGGACACCGGTCGCGCGCAGCACGCCCCCGACGCGTCGGCCGTCGTCTCGGCACCGCTCGCCAAGGGCCTGTACCAGTCGGCGTACTCCGAGCGGAACCACGTTCTCTGGGCCACCACCGCCGTCGGCCGCCCGCCGGTCACCTCCTCGGCGCTGCTCAAGGTCGACCCGAAGACGCTGAAGGTGAAGGCGTCGTACACCCCGCCCGTGACGGACGCGGCCACCGGTGCCGTCGAGGCCGTCTACGGCGTCGCCGTGGACGACGAGCACAACACCGTCTGGACCACCAACACCCGCAACGGCTCCGTCGCCGTCTACAGCCAGCGCACCGGCGAACACCTGGCCACCCTGCCGAACGTGGCCCACGCCCGCGAGGTCGTGGTGGACGAGCGGCACAACCTCGCCTGGGCGAGCGGTTTCGGGGACGGCACGGTGGTCGCCTTCGACACGCGCACCTTCAAGGAGAAGAAGCGCGTGACCGTGCAGGGCGCGTCCCCCACCGGCCTCGCGGTGAACAAGCGGTCGGGCACGGTGTACGCGGCCGACCTCAAGGGCAACCGGCTGATCGAGGTCTCCCCGTACGCCAAGGACCCGTCCTTCATCCCGGCCGGCAACGGCCCGATCTCCGTGGCCCTGTCCGCCGACGGCCGGACCGCCTACACCGCCGACCAGGCCGCGGGCGCCGTCTCAGTCGTCGACCTGCGCAAGAAGTCGGTCACCAAGAGCATTCCCACCGGGGCGGGCGCGCTGTCCGTGGCCACCGACCGGCGCACCGGCCGCGTGCTCGTCGCCAACCGGGCGCCGGGCAACGTCACGGTCGTCGACCCGGTCAAGGGCACCGTCGTCGAGACCCTGCCCACCGGCGCCAACCCGAACCACATCACCGTGGCCGATGGCACGGCCTACGTGGTGGACAAGTCCGGCGTCGGCCCCGCGGGTCAGGACCAGGTGCACCGCATCCGCATCGGCCGGTGAGCCGCACCGCTAACACTCCGGCGGCCTGCGCACCGCCCCCGTGCCCAGTGTGATCAGGAACCGGGGGCGCATGGGTTCCTCGCCGCGCCGGGAGAGCAGGACGATCTCCTCGGCCACGGCCGACAGGGTTCCGAGCCGGGCGGCGCACTCGTCGGCCAGATGCCGCGGGTCCCGAGTGCGGCCCAGGGACAGATGCGGGGTGAAGCGGCCGCCGCGCCCGCGGCAGAGCGGGAATCGCGTCTCCAGCGCCCGGTGGAGACGGGTCCACGGCGCGAGGCCCGCGGCGGCCGGGTCGAGCCACACCGTCGCGTAGCACCGGTGCCGGAAGTTCCGTACGCCGGACAGGCGCACCGTGAACGGCGGGGTCTCCGCCGCCCCGGCGGACAGCAGCGGCACGGCCCGGGCGAATTCCTCCTCCGGCACGAAGCCGAACAACAGATTCACGTGCGGCGGCCACCGCCGTACCTGCGGATCGTGCTCGTAGCGGATGTCCTGGATCGGCGGCCAGAGCTCCCGGGGCGGCAGCCACGCGACCGCCGTCCGGGCCGTCGGCGCCACGTCGAGCGCGTCCACCGGCTCGGCCCCGCTGGACACCGGGTTCCCGTCCACACCACCATGGTCCGGGCCGCGCCCGGATCGCACGAGCCGGAGGGCAGCCGCTCCCCGGGGCCTCCGGGCCCGCTCAGCCGGCGCCCGGCTCCCCGCGCACCTCCTCCGCCGTCGTGTCCCGCAGGCCGTCGCCGTCCATGCGCAGCCAGCGCGTGATGCCGAGGGAGTCGAGGAACCGGATGTCGTGGCTGGCCACGATCAGCGCTCCCTCGTACGATTCCAGGGCCGTCGTCAGCTGCCGGACGCTCGCCATGTCGAGGTTGTTCGTCGGCTCGTCGAGCATCAGCAGCTGCGGGGCGGGGTCGGCGAGCATCAGGGCCGCCAGGGTGGCCCGGAAGCGTTCGCCGCCGGAGAGTCCCGCGGCCTGCTGGTCGGCACGGGCGCCCTTGAACAGGAAGCGGGCCAGGCGGGCCCGGATCTGGTTGTCGGTCGTCGCGGGGGCGAAGCGCGCGACGTTGGCGGCGACGGTCAGCTCCTCGTCCAGGAGGTCGAGCCGCTGGGGCAGGAACCGCAGCGGCACATGGACCGCGACCTCCCCGGAGCGCGGGGCCAGCTCCCCCGCGACGGTGCGCAGGAATGTGGACTTCCCCGCGCCGTTGCGGCCGACGAGGGCGATCCGCTCGGGCCCGCGCAGCTCGAACTCGCCCTCCACCCGCACCCCGTGGGCGAGATGGAGCCCGGAGAGGGTGAGCACGGAGCGGCCCTGGGGCACGGCCGTGGACGGCAGGTCGACGCGGATCTCGTCGTCGTCGCGCACGGCCTCCACGGCCTCGTCGAACCGCTCCTTCGCCTCGGCGAGCCTCTCCTCGTGCAGGATGCGGTGCTTGCCCGCGGAGACCTGGGCCTGTCGCTTGCGCGCTCCCATGACGATCTTGGGCTCGCGTTTGCTGTCCCACATCTTCTGGCCGTAGCGCTTGCGGCGGGCCAGTTTGATCTGGGCTTCGGCCAGTTCGCGTTGCTGTCTGCGCAGATCGGTCCCCGCGGTGCGGGCCAGGCGTTCGGCCGCCTCCTGTTCGGCGGCGAGCTGCTCCTCGTAGACGGTGAAGTCGCCCCCGTACCAGGTGACGCCGCCGGAGCGGAGCTCGGCGATCCGGTCGACGCGTTCCAGGAGTTCGCGGTCGTGGCTGACCACGACCATGACGCCGGGCCACGCCTCGACCGCCGCGTACAGCCGGCGCCGCGCGTACAGGTCGAGGTTGTTGGTCGGCTCGTCGAGCAGCAGGACGTCGGGGCGCCGCAGCAACAGCGCGGCCAGGCGCAGCAGGACGGACTCGCCGCCGGAGACCTCGCCGACGGTGCGGTCCAGGCCGATGTGGTCCAGCCCCAGTCCCCCCAGTGCGGCGAGGGCGCGCTCCTCGACGTCCCAGTCGTCGCCGACCGCGGTGAAGTGCTCCTCGCGCGCGTCGCCCGCCTCGATGGCGTGCAGCGCGGCGCGGGTGCGGGCGATGCCGAGGACGTCGTCGACGCGGCGCGTGGTGTCGAGGGCGGCGTGCTGCGGCAGATGGCCGATCTCGCCCGCGACGCGGACCGTACCCGCGGCCGGGACGAGCTCCCCGGTGATCAGCTTCACGAGGGTGGACTTGCCGGACCCGTTGAGGCCGATGAGACCGGTCCGGCCTTGGCCGAAGGCCAGGGTGAGGTCGTCGAAGACGGTGGTGCCGTCGGGCCAGGCGTAGGAGAGGGAGGTGCAGGTGATGAATGAAGTGCTGGATGAGGTGCTGGTATGCATACGGGCCTCGCTCGGTCGCGTGAGTGGCGGGTGGTGTGGACTGCGCGAGAGGACACCGCAGGGCGCGACCGCGGTCAGCGGGGGAAGGACCCCAGGACCAGCGGGAGGACGGCTCGATGCGTCGAGGTCGCACACGGGGCACGGGCAGCGGCACGCGAGAGGCGGCAGGCTGCACGGCGCGGTGTCTCAGGACCTCAGACGAGCAACGTCCTTCTCCGATCGACGGCAACAGGGGCGACGCACACGCTAGGGACGGCGGCGGGGCCCGTCAACGCATTTACGATGCCGAGGCCGGTTGTGCTCCCCTGTCGCGTGGTGCCCTCCCGTATCGCCTCCCCCGGTGTCATCCTGAGGCGGTCTGCGGGACGTCCGCCCGCCGGAAGGGGCCCACGGTGCTTCGCGTCGCAGTCGTCGGTTCGGGACCGAGCGGGGTCTACACCGCACAGGCACTGGTGCAGCAGCGGGACGTCCCCGGAGTCACGGTGGACGTCCTGGACCGGCTGCCGTGCCCGTACGGTCTGGTGCGCTACGGCGTGGCACCGGACCACGAGAAGATCAAGTCGCTGCAGGGCAATCTGCGGTCGGCCCTGGAGCACCCGGACATCGCGTTCCTGGGCAACGTGCCGGTCGGTGACGTGCCGGGCGGCGTGACGCCCCGTCGGCTGCTGGAGCTCTACCACGCGGTGGTCTACTGCGTGGGTGCCGCGACCGACCGGAGGCTCGGCATCCCGGGCGAGGACCTGCCCGGCAGCCACTCCGCCACGGAGTTCGTCTCCTGGTACAGCGCGCACCCGGACGCCGTGCCCGGAGGTTTCCCGCTCGGCGCGCGCTCCGCGGTCGTCATCGGGGTCGGCAATGTGGCGGTCGACGTGGCCCGCGTACTGGCGCGCGGCGCCGACGAACTGCGGGCCACCGACGTACCGCACGACGCGCTGTCCGCGCTCGCCGGCAGCCGGGTGGCGGAAGTCCAGATGGTGGGCAGGCGCGGACCGTCGCAGGCGAAGTTCACCACCAAGGAACTGCGCGAGCTGGGGGCGCTGCCGGGCGCCGAGGCTCTCGTACGGGCCGACGAGGCGGCGCTGGACCCGGCGTGGGACGACCCGTCGGGACTGCCCGCGGCCGCCCGGCGGAACGTGGAGGTCCTGCGGGGCTGGAACACGGAGCCCCGGCTGGGGCGTGCGCGGCGCATCCGGCTGCGGTTCTTTCTACGGCCTGTGGCACTGCTCGGGGACGAGGCGGTGCGTGCGGTGCGCTTCGAGAGGACCGTGCCGGACGGGCGGGGCGGCGTGGCCGGCACGGGCCGCTTCGAGGACGTCGAGGCGCAGCTGGTGCTGCGGTCGGTGGGCTACCGCGGGGTGCCGATCCCGGGCCTGCCCTTCGACACGGAGCACGGGACCGTGCCGCACGACCGGGGCCGGGTGCTGCGGGACGGTTCCCCGTCGCCCGGCGAGTACGTCGCGGGGTGGATCAAGCGCGGGCCGACGGGCGTGATCGGCACCAACCGGTCGTGCGCCAAGGAGACCGTGGGCTCGCTGCTCGCCGACATGGACGTGCTCAAGGCGCGGCCGGCCGCGCAGGACCCGCGCTCCGTGCTGCGCGCGACGGTCCGGGAGCTCGTGGAGTGGCCCGGCTGGCTGGGCATCGAGGCGGCGGAGACCGCGCTCGGCCGCCGGCTGGGGAGAGGGCCGGTGAAGATCCCCGACTGGGACGGTCTGCTCACCGCGGCGGGGAGCCGGGCCGGGGGCTGACCGGAGACCGAAACGTTCAGCCGTCGCCGAGGCGCTCCGCCTGGTGGGCGGCCGAGGCGAGGACCGCGTCGAGCAGCCCGGGGAAGAGGACGTCCAGGTCACCGCGGCGCAGGAGGCTCATCTTCGCGGTGCCCCGGTAGAACTGCTGGATCACGCCGTTCTCCCGCAGGACGCGGAAGTGGTGCGTGGTGGTCGACTTACTGACCGGCAGCTCGAACACCGAACAGGACAGCTCGCCCCCATCTCCCGCGAGGGTGCGGACGATCTGCAGCCGCATGGGGTCGGAGAGGGCGTGCAGCACGCTCTCGAGACGGATCTCGTCCGCCGCGGGATGCTCCAGCGTGCGGCCGGGTGACGAGGGCCGGGTCTGCGTCTGCACGGCAGCTCCTTCGGGTCTGCGAGGCCCCCGGCACCGTGGGGCGCCCCTACCGGGCCACTGCCGGGCGGACCATCGTTCGAAATCTATCGTACTTCGACTCCTGCCGTACGACGAGAGGTATCGCCCGCCCCTCGAGCCCCTCGACGGCACAAAACGGCCCGTCCGATCATTGCTACGTACAAATGTTTCGAATTTTCGTGCAACCGTACATGCGTGCCGATCATCTGTAGGGGTGTGGCGGGGACGCAGTCGGCCTGATCGGGCGAGGCGGCACGTACCGCCGCTCACTCAGCCGCTACGAGAAAGGTCGACTCACGTGCACGTCGGATCGGGCCGTCGCTCCGTCCTGTTGGCAGCCGCCCTCCTGGGCTCCCTCGCGCTCAGCGCCTGCTCCGGCGGGGCCGGCGACAGCGCCGACGCCGGGAAGGAAACCCGGATCACCGTCACCCCGGGCGGTGGCAAGGAGGTCGCGTTGGGCTCCCCGATATCGGTGAAGGCCGACGGCGGACGGCTCACCGATGTCCAGGTGAAGGACGACAAGGGCCACGAGGTCCCCGGCCGGCTGGCCGACGACGGCGCCTCCTGGACCTCGGACGGCAAGGTCGGCCCGAAGACCACGTACACCGTGCGCTCCACGGCGAAGGGCGGCAGGAGCGGCAAGGGCAAGGAGTCCTCCGCGACCGCCACCTTCTCCACGCAGGAGGCGCCGAAGGTCAACAAGCTCGACTTCGTGCCCGGTGACGGCCAGACGGTCGGCACGGGCATGCCCGTCTCGATCCTCTTCGACCACCCGGTCGACAAGAGCAAGCGGGCCGAGATCGAGAAGTCCCTGAAGGTCACCACGACGCCGAAGGTGGAGGGTGCCTGGGGCTGGGTGAAGGACTGGTCGGGCCAGGACCGCGTCGACTGGCGGCCCAAGGACCCCTGGCCCGCCGGGACCAAGGTCGCCGTGAACGGCGGTCTGAACGGGATCGACTCCGGCGAGGGCGGCTGGTTCGCCCGGAACTACGACTTCGGCTTCACCATAGGCGCCGACCACAAGGCCGTCATCGACGTCCCCAGCCACACCCTGACGATGTACGAGAACGGCAAGGCGGTCGGCAGCGTCAAGGGTTCCGCGGGCTCCCCGGTGGACCCGACCCGCGGCGGCATCCACACGGTGCGCAGCAAGAACGCGGCGGAGACGATGGACTCGTCCACCATCGGCCACGGCAACGAGTGGATGCTGGACTCCCAGTGGGTGACGCACCTGACGGCGTCCGGCACGTTCCTGCACTCGGCACCGTGGAACCAGTCGATCGGCGTGGAGAACAACAGCCACGGCTGCTTCGGCATGACGACCCCGGACGCCAAGAGGGTCTACGACTTCCTGCCCGTCGGCTCGACCGTCGAGGTCAAGAACACCGCCAGCACCAAGGTGACCGACGTGGGCAACGGCCTCGAGGTCTGGCAGGAGACCTGGGAGCAGTGGCAGAAGCGCAGCGCGCTGAAGTAGTCACCTGCCCGAAGCAGCCGTCTGTCGGAGGCCGGGGCCGTGGGGACGCATCGTCCTCACGGCCCCGGCTTTTCGCATGCGGCGCGCGCGTCCCACCAGCCGTGCGTGCCGTTCGTCGTGCGCCGGGCCCTTCCCCGGCGCGCTGGTTTCCCGCGCGGCCCCGCGCCCGAGCCTCCGGCCCGGCTTCCCACGCGCCGACGAGCCGTCACGGTCCCGGATGCCGTGGCCACGAGCGGGGGAGACAGGGAGCGTCCAGGCCCGGACGGGCGGCGCAAAAGCCTCGGGGCGGCGCCCGTCCGCGTACCGGCCGCACGTACCGGCCTCACGTACCGGTGCCCGCACCTCCCGCCTTCACCGCCACGCATCAGGAGCGCACATGGCCATCGTCGTCCCCCTCACCGTCCCCGGCGCGGGGGCGGAAGCCTACGCCGCCGTCGTCGACCGGCTCACCGGCGGCAAGGGCTTCACGAGCCTCTCCGACGTGCCCGCGCCGGGACTGGTCGCCCACATCGCGGGGCCGGTGGAGGACGGCTGGCGGGTCATCGACGTCTGGGACTCCCCGGAGGCGTTCGAGGCGTTCTCGGCCACCCTCAGGCCCATCGTCGAAGAACTCGGCATCGAGCCGTCGCAGCCCCAGATCACCCCGGCGCACAACGTCGTCGTCCACTGACAGCGCACGTCCCCACGACAACGGGTGCCCCGCCTCTCCGCCGGGATGCCGTTGGCGAATTCGGGCCCCTGATCACTTCGCCCCATCGAGTTGTTACTCAGTGGGGCGAAGTGCCGCGAAGTGAGTGGTGCGGGTGCGGGCCCGGGGCCTGCCGGTGGTCCAGGCGTCGAGGCGGGAGAGAGTGATCGCGGCTCCGGTGAGGTGGTGCTGGAGACTGGTCTTGGCAAGTCCGCGGTAGCGGCATTGCCGCAGGCCGGCGGTGTGGACGGCATGCGAGATGGTGCCCTCGATGCCATTGCGGGCCGCGTAGCGGTCCCTCCACTCGGCGGTGCCCTGGGCTGCGCGGGCTTGTTGGATCGCTTCGTGCTCGGCACGGGGTCGCACGGCGATCTGCCGGTATGTTCCAGTGGCTGAGCTGATGCATTCGGACCGGACTGGGCAGGGCTGGCAGTCGCTCTTGCGGAAGCTGATTCGGACGATCGGGGTGCCGCGGTGAGAGGTTGCCTCACACCAATTTCGTGCGATGGCACCGTTGGGGCAGGTCACGGCTTTACGACTCCAGTCCACGTCGAAGGCGTCCTGGGAATACGCCCCCTTGGCCTGGCTGGTGGTGTTCCCGGCGATGGGCCCGGTCAGCGTCATGCCGTACTCCTGGCGAGCGGTGACGATGCGGGGCCCGTCGAGATAGCCCGCGTCCAGCAAGTGCTCGCCGGGCAGCAGGCCCTTCGTCGCGAGGGCGTCGTGGACCGTATCGGTGGCTTTGATGTCGGGGATGGTCGCCGGGCAGGTCAGCATGTTCGTGATCAAGTGCGGGGTGTCCGGATCGCAGGTTTCAGTGAGATGGACCTTGAAGCCATCCCACTTGATGTCCCGCTTCACGCTCACGCGGGCCTCGGTGTCATAGGGGCTGACCAGGCGCAAGGCGCCTGGCGGGCACTCTTTTGGGTGCCGCCATCGCACCTCGCCCTCCTCATCGTGCAGGTACTGCTGAACCCAGGTTCGACGCAGGACTTGGACAGCCGGCAGCTCGCGCAGCCACCCGGGCGCATCCGGCGCATACACGTCGGTCAGCAGACGCATCCCGTCCCGGCCGGTCTGCTCGGCCAGCTCGATCCGCTTGGCCTTGCCCGAGGGCAGCCAGTAGTCCTCCGGCCGGGTGGCATAACGGTCGAACCAGGCTGGATCGGTGTGGCCGACCAGCCAGTCGGGAGTAACCGCAGCGAGCGCGTTAAGCCCGGCCCGCAGGGTCTCGATGACGAACTCCAGCCTGTTCAGCGACCGGATCGCGGCGAGCACGTGGGTGGAGTCGGTGCGGGCCCGGCCCGGCGTCTTCAGCATCCCCGCCTCCCGGGCAGCCCCAAGGACTTGGTCGAAGATCTGCTGTCCCGCGTCCGCCTCGACCAGCCGGGTGCGGAACTCGCTGAGTACGGAATAGTCGAAGCCGGGGTCAGTCAGCTCCAGGCCCAGAGCGTACTTCCAGTCGATTCGGGCCCGCACTGCCAGTGCCGCCTGCCGGTCGGGCATCCCCTCGGCGAACTGGAGCACCGACACCAGCGCCAGACGGCCCGGCGACCACGCCGGCTTGCCCCTGGCGGGGAACAAGGCCGCGAACTGTTCATCCCGGAACAGCACCCCCAGCTCGTCCCTCAGCCGGATCGCCAGAGTGCCCTTCGGGAACGCTGCCCGGGCCACTCGCACCGTCTCCGCGGGGATCTCCCCATC
>NZ_JAINFC010000010.1 GCF_020740835.1 Streptomyces sp. UNOC14_S4 | reverse complement strand
GAACCGAATTCGTGGAAAAGCTGGGCAGACCAGCGAGTACGGCACGTCCAGACAACAGCCGCAGACCCACGATCAGCCGGACCGCGATCAGACCGACGCGACGGAATCAGTTCGGTGGATCAAGGCTTAGCCGCCCACCTCGCCGCGGTAGGCACACGCGCGGCGCTCACGGCAGCCACTGGCTGCCGTGAGCGCCTTCGCCGAGCCGCTACTCACGTCGGCAGCACCCTGCCCCAGGACACTCCCGGTCAGTGCGCCAGAAGGTGAAGCACTCCTCCTGCTCGACGTCCTCGGACCGTACGACCACAGACGGGTCTATCAGGTCCGCGATGGCCATCTCGTTCACCGGCAGGTCATTGCCCAGCGCGGCGACCTGCGACTTCGACCCTGCCCATCTCCCCTCCTTCCGGATGCTGATGAGCGGAATTTGTCGTCCTCCGCGGTTGCGCCGTACAGAGACGAGCGCAGTGGCGGCATGTATGTGGGTTGGCGCAGCCCGTTGATGTCGGCGTGGGAACTCACCGTCTCGTCACCCCGGCGTGCCGCTGCTCGGCGGTCTCCTCGGCCAGGACCAGGGTCAGCGTCTGTCGCGCGTAACGCGCGGACTCCTGTACCCAGGCGAGCGCCGAGGCCGGGTTGGCGTGGGCGTCAGGGGGCTCGACGGCGAGGCGGCGCTGGAGGTAGCCGATCCAGTGGCCCAGTACGGGGTCGCGGTCGCGGGCCGACGTGGCCCGGTACCGGGCACTCGCGAGGGGGAGAAGCCGCGCCAGGTGGCCAGTGAGCTCCTGCGCCAGGTCGGCCAGGGCGCGGGTGTCGAGCCGCGCTCCGACGGCTGACTCTGCGAGAGCCGCGTCGATGCAGGCGTTGATGGGGGCGGCATCGAGCTGGACGTCGCTGGGCTCGGGATGGGAACGGGCGCGCTCGCGTGCCGTGGGGTGAGCGAGCGGAGGCAACGAGGCCACGGCAGTGCCGGGAAACACAAGCATGAGTCAGCTCCAGGGGGAACGGGTGGAGACAGTGGGCTGTGGGCGTTCGCCCACACGAGTAGCGTTGTCCAACACCACGTCATGAAGAAGGAGTTGCCTGCCCGCTGCTGCCCGCAGCGGAGCGGGCACGGCGGACACGGGACCCATATGGACGAGACCTTTGCCCAGGCATTGCGCCGCTACCGCGGCGATCTGTCCCAGCGGGACGTCGCCCGCTTGGCCAATTGCGGCAAGTCCTACGTCAACGACCTGGAGGCAGGCCGCCGTCAGCCGTCACGCGCGATAGCCGCCTCGCTGGACAACGCCCTGGGAGCTGACGGATACCTGATCGACCTCGCCGCTGTTCCTGCCACGGCCGGAGTGTTTGAACGGGCCGCCGCTCTGCAGCAGGGGCTGGGTGAGCACCTGGCCGACGGCCCTCTGGCGGAGGCGAGCGTCGCGGACTGGGAGTACACCGTCGACCGGTACGGTCGAGCCACCCGTTACCGGTCCGAGGAACTGCTGCTGCACGACCTGGTCGACGACCTCGCCGCTCTTCAGCGCCATCTCCGACGCCCGCACTCCGCTCCTGTGCGACGACGCCTGCAGGTTGTGGCCGCTCGTTTCGCCGGGCTGATGGCGCTCGCCTTGCTCAAAGCGGGCAAGAAGACGGCTCGTGACTGGTGGCGCACCGGTCGGCAGTTCGCCGCCCTCGCCAACGACCGGGCCACGCTGTCGTGGATGTACGCGCAGGAGGCCTACCAGCTCTACTACGACGGCGACCTGCACGGCGCGGTGGAGCTCGCTCACCGTTCCCAGCATCTTGCAGGCGGACTGCCGTGTGTCGGCCCCGCTCTGGCCGCCCCCCTCAAGGCCCGTGCACACGCCGCGCTCCACCAGGCCGACGAGGTTGCCGCTGCCCTGGCCGATGCCCAGACGGCGCTCGACCGGCTGGACCCCACCGAGCGGATCGCCTCCGCTTTCGGGTACTCCGAGAGCCAGCTCCGGTTCCACAGCGGAAACGCCTGGACCCACCTCGGCCGGACCCGGCGCGCAGGAGAAGAGCACAAACGCGCCTTGGAGTTGTACACCCCGGATGAGCACACCGACCGTGCGCTCGTCCGGCTCGACCAGGCAGTGTGCATGGCGGCAGACGGCGACACAGCAGGCGCAGCCACGCACGCCGCCGCCACCCTCACCGCCTTGCCGCCTGCACACCGCAGCGCCCTGATCATCTACCGGGCGAAGGAACTGGCCGCTAGCGTGCCCCGGACACGACAGGTGTTGCCGGAGATGCGGGAGCTCCATGAAGTCCTGGCGCTTCCCGGCGAACGAGAGGACAGCGGGCATGGTGCACATCGAGCGGGCAACTGAACGGGACGCGGAGGCCATCGCGATACTGATCGGCGAAATCGAGGCGTACTACGGAGGTGAAAAGGCCCCAGCCGATGTCACCCAAGTCCGAACGCTGCTGTTCGGCGAGCAGCCCGCCGCGACGGTCCTGCTCGCCCGTGACGGCGATATCGTTCTGGGCATGGCGTCCTACAGCTTCCTCTGGCCGGCAGCCGGTGCCGATGCCTCGCTCTTCCTGAAGGAGCTCTTCGTACGCGAGTCGGCCCGGCGCCAGGGCATTGCCACTGCCCTCATGACACGAGTGCAAACAGCGGCTTCGGCTGCCGGTTGCACCCGCGTGGAATGGACCGCCGACCGTAACAACTCCACCGCCCTCGACTTCTACAAGGCCCTCGGCGCCGAGCCCCACCACGACAAGATGCTCTACCGGATCGAGTAGATGCTATGAGCCCGGCCCGAACGACCTCGTCGGCTCAGTGGCCGGAGACGGGCCCGGGACCCGCCCCCGTCGACCCGGTCAGTGGACGACCAGCGTCGCCGTCCACGTTCCACCGGACTCCTTCCGGCTGGCCAGGCGGACGTCGCCGACGGCGGTCGTGGTGAGCAGGGCGGCGGTGACGCCGATCGCCAGGGTCACCGTGCCGTTGCTCTCGCGTCGGATGGCCGATGACGGCTGTGCCGTGATCGGTTTCCAGAAGGCGCGGGCGTCGTTGCTGTGGGCGTTGAGGAACACGGCGATCGTCTGGCCTCTGGCCACGCAGATGCGTGCGCCGTTGTCGTCCTCGGTGGCGGTCCCGGAGGTCTGCGGCAGGATCGCCGCCCCGGGGGCGCGGCACGCGGGTTCGGGCGAGGTGAGGGCGGCGGGCCCTGTGGTGCCGGAGCAGCCGGAGCAGCCGGCGAGAAGGAGCAGGGCCAGAGCGGTACGGGCGAAGGGTGCAAGGAAACGGTGGCTCATGATGCGGGGCCGTTTCTGCGATGCCTGCGGGACCGTGGAAGGGGTGGGCGGAGCGCACGGCTCCGCCCACCCGGGCCGGATCAGCCCTGGCTGGCCGCCGAGTTGTAGTACTTGACGCACCCGCCCGAGCCGCTGTTGGCGTTGTTGCTCCACAGCGGTTGGACGGCGAATTTGTTGCCGTTCAGCGAAACGATGCCCATGCTGGTCCACGCGCACTTGTCGGCGGTCTCGCCGGTGCCCCCGGTGTCGTCGGTCCAGCCTGTGATGGGCACGGGGTCCGTGAGGGTCTCGCCGTACTCGTGGCCGCCGACGATGGTCACGCCCTCGTTGTCCGCATTGACACCGGTGGTTCCGACGGGCACGGAACTGGCGCCGCAGGTGGCACCGGCGTCCGGCATGTAGGGCATGTTGGTGACCGTGATCTGGCCGCCGCCCGTCAGATTGACCGAGGTGTGCCAGGCGCAGTACTGGGTCTTGAAGCCACTGGGTACGACCCCGGGCGGCGTGTCGATGATGATCTGGCTGTTGGTGTCGCTCACGCCGAAGTATTGAGCGGCCTTGATGCCCTCGTTGACGATGTCGGTCGTCGTGGGATTCTGCGGGGCGGCCGCGCTCTCCTCGTCCCACTGGCCGACGCGCGGGCTGGAAGCGGGGTGCCCGACGAACGTGACGGCGTGGGAGCAGTCCTTCGAACCACTCGTGATGCCGGAGCAGTACTGCGTGGCCGAAGTGCTCCAGTTGTCACCGGCGCCGTAAAGGCTGTCGAAGAATCGCGCCTGGAGAAACAGCTCGTTCTTGGGGTCGTTGTTCCCTTGGGACCACTGATTCCCCCACCACACGACATACACCTGGGGCGCGTTCTGGACCTTGCCGCCGTGGTAGGTCACGGGATTGGTGTTGGTGAGCGCACGGGACGAAGGCTTTTTCTCCGGCGCGGGCTTGGCCACGGCGGGTGTGGGGGCCGACGGCGAGGGCTTCGGCCCTGTCGCGAACCCGCGCTGCGGGACGGCGAAGAGGAAGCCGACGATGAGCACAAAGGCGCTCAGGGCGGTGAGCGCCGTGCGTCGGGTCGGCGAATGCACGGAGGTCATGCTTGCCTCATTTCCCCAATGACATTGCCCTGGTCAGGGCAACACCAGCAGCACAGCGCGACCCGTCAACCTCGAATAGAGATGGCGCAGATATTTCACCTCAACGGGTGCATAATGACCATAATACGACCGCCCCTTGGTGTATCGGCTCCCCGCCCCCACGGAAATCATTCATGGTGTCCTGTATCAACCCGCCTTGGACAATGCCTCGTTCAGCTCCACGACATCGACGTGTGGTTCTCCCAGGAATCCCAGGGCACGTTCCTGGACATGGTCCGCCACGAGGTGCCTGACCCCTTGGAGAGGAAGGCCGCGCGTACGGGCCACCCGCGCCGCCTGTTCGTACGCGTACGCCGGGGAGATGTCCGGATCGAGCCCCGACCCGCTCGCCGTGAGGGCGTCCGCCGGTACCGAGGACGGCGGGACACCGTCGAACGAAGCCACCGCGGCACGCCGCTGCGCGATCGCGTCGAGGAGTGCCGTGCTGCTGGGACCGAGGTTGGAGGCCGACGAGTTCAGCGGGTCGTACGAAGCGGCGGAGGGGCGTGGCTGGAACCACTTGGGGTCGGGGCGCGGTGCCTCCTGGGGGTCGTCGGGGTTCTTCTTCGGCAGGGCGAAGTTCTGGCCGAGCAGGCTGGATGCCACCGGCCTGCCATGCTGCTCGATCAGTGAGCCGTCCGCCTGGTGGGGGAACGCGAGTCGGCCGACGCCTGCCACCGCCAGGGGATAGGCGAGGCCGGTGACGACGGTGAACACCAGGAGCATGCGCAGGGCCGACACGTGCTGCCGCAGCAGCGACGGAAGGTGGAGGAGCACGGTTTCGCCTTCTCTCCGCAGTCAGTGCAGGCCGGGGACGAACTGGACGGCCAGGTCGATGAGTTTGATGCCGAGGAACGGCAGGATCAGCCCGCCCGCCCCGTAGAGCCGGATGTTGCGGCCGAGCAGCGAGGCCGCGGACGAGGGCCGGTAGCGCACGCCGCGCAGCGCGAGCGGGATCAGGGCGACGATGATCAGCGCGTTGAAGATGATGGCGGAGGACACCGCCGAGGTCGGGCTGTGCAGCCGCATGATGTTGAGCCTGTCGAGGCCCGGGTAGGCCACCGCGAACATCGCCGGGATGATCGCGAAGTACTTCGCGACGTCGTTGGCGATCGAGAAGGTGGTCAGCGCGCCGCGCGTGATGAGGAGCTGCTTGCCGATCTCGACGATCTCGATGAGCTTGGTCGGGTTGGAGTCCAGGTCGACCATGTTCCCGGCCTCCTTGGCGGCCGAGGTGCCGGTGTTCATCGCGACACCGACGTCCGCCTGGGCCAGCGCCGGGGCGTCGTTGGTGCCGTCGCCGGTCATCGCGACGAGCTTGCCGCCGGACTGCTCGCGCTTGATCAGCGCCATCTTGTCCTCGGGTGTCGCCTCCGCGAGGAAGTCGTCGACGCCCGCCTCTTCGGCGATGGCCCTGGCCGTCAGCGGGTTGTCACCCGTGATCATGACGGTCCTGATGCCCATGCGGCGCAGTTCCTCGAACCGTTCCCTGATGCCTTCCTTGACGATGTCCTTGAGATGGATGACGCCGAGCACGCGCGCGCCCTCCGCGTCGTCCACCGCGACCACGAGCGGCGTGCCGCCGAGGCGGGAGATGCGGCCGACGGTCTCCTGCACGTCGTCACCGACCGTGCCGCCCGCGGCCGTCACCCACGCGGTGACGGCCGCGGTGGCGCCCTTGCGGATGCGGCGGCCGTCCACGTCCACCCCGCTCATCCGTGTCTGCGCGGTGAACGGCACGAACGTCGCCTGTTCCAACTCGCCCTCCGTACGGGCCCGCAGGGC
Organism: Streptomyces sp. UNOC14_S4; assembly: GCF_020740835.1. Taxonomy (GTDB): domain Bacteria; phylum Actinomycetota; class Actinomycetes; order Streptomycetales; family Streptomycetaceae; genus Streptomyces. Next base: position 30,101 of record NZ_JAINFC010000010.1, on the reverse strand, counting down.
GTATCGCTGCTTCGCGAGGACGACGACGGAGCGGCCCTCCGGCGTCTCGTCGGCCAGCGAGGACAGCTGGGCGGCGTCCGCGAGTTCGTCGGCCGTGACCCCGCCGACCGGCAGGAACTCGGCGGCCTGCCGGTTGCCGAGGGTGATGGTGCCGGTCTTGTCCAGGAGGAGCGTGTTGACATCGCCCGCGGCCTCCACCGCGCGCCCGGACATCGCCAGGACGTTGCGCTGGACGAGACGGTCCATGCCCGCGATACCGATCGCGGACAGCAGCGCGCCGATCGTCGTCGGGATCAGGGCGACCACGAGCGCGACGAGGACGACGATGGTCTGCTCGGCCTTCGCGTAGATGGCGAACGGCTGGAGCGTGACGACCGCGATCAGGAAGACGATCGTGAGCGAGGCCAGCAGGATGTTCAGCGCGATCTCGTTCGGCGTCTTCTGCCGCGCCGCGCCCTCGACGAGAGCGATCATCCGGTCGATGAACGTCTCGCCCGGCTTGGAGGTGATCTTGATGACGATGCGGTCGGAGAGGACCTTCGTACCGCCGGTGACGGCGGAGCGGTCACCGCCGGACTCGCGGATCACCGGCGCGGACTCGCCCGTGATGGCCGACTCGTCGACGGAGGCCACGCCCTCCACGACGTCCCCGTCACCGGGGATGACCTGGCCGGCCTCGACGACGACGTGGTCGCCCAGCCGCAGCTCCGCCGCGGGCACCTCCTCCTCGACGAGGGCCGCGCCGGGCGACCAGCTCACGAGGCGGCGGGCCGTGGTGTGCGTACGCGTCCGGCGCAGGGTGTCCGCCTGGGCCTTGCCCCGGCCCTCGGCGACGGCCTCGGCCAGGTTGGCGAAGACGGCGGTCAGCCACAGCCATGCCGTGATCACCCAGGCGAAGACGCCGGGGTCCTTGACCGCGGAGAGGGTGGTGAGCACCGCCCCCACCTCGACCACGAACATGACCGGGTTGTGCGCCATCAGCCGCGGGTCGAGCTTGCGCACGGCATCGGGGAAGGAGGTGACGAGCTGCCGCGGGTCCAGCAGGCCGCCCGAGATCCGGTGCGGCTGCTTCCGGGCGGGGGCTGCGGAGGATTCGGGGTCGTTCGTGGGGGAGGGCATCAGTGCAGTCCTTCCGCGAGCGGCCCCAGCGCCAGAGCGGGGAAATAGGTGAGGCCGACGACGATGAGGATCACGCCGGTCAGCAGCCCGACGAACTGCGGCCGGTAGGTGGGCAGGGTGCCCGCCGTGACGGGTACGGGCCGCTGCCCGGCCAGTGCCCCGGCGAGGGCCAGGACGAAGATCATCGGCAGGAACCGGCCGAAGACCATGACCAGGCCGAGCACGGTGTTGTACCAGGGGGTGTTCGCCGTCAGGCCCGCGAAGGCGGAGCCGTTGTTGTTGGCCGCCGAGGTGAAGGCGTAGAGCACCTCGGAGAAGCCGTGCGGGCCGTCGTTGGCCATGGAGCCCCGTTCGCCGGGGAGCGCCATGGCGATGCCCGAGCCCACCAGGACGAGGGCGGGGGTGGTGAGGATGTAGAGCGAGGCGAACTTCATCTCGCGGCTGCCGAGCTTCTTGCCCAGATACTCGGGCGTACGGCCCACCATCAGCCCGGCCACGAACACCGCGACGATCGCGAGGACGAGAATGCCGTACAGCCCGGAGCCGGTGCCGCCGGGGGCGATCTCGCCGAGCATCATGTTGAAGATCAGCAGCCCGCCGCCGCCCGGTGTGAACGAGTCGTGTGCCGCGTCGACCGCGCCGCAGGAGGTGAGCGTGGTGGAGACGGCGAAGAGGGCGGAGGCCCAGATGCCGAGCCGCTGCTCCTTGCCCTCCATCATGCCGCCCGCCGCGTGCCCGGCCGGGCTGCTGACGCTGTGCAGCTCGTTCACCGTCACCACGGCCACCGAGGCCGCCCAGACCAGGCCCATGACGGCCAGCACCGCGTAGCCCTGCCGCCGGTCGCCGACCATGGTGCCGAAGGTGCGGGGCAGTGAGAAGGAGATCACCAGGAGCAGATAGATCTCCAGGAGGTTGGTGAAGGCGGTGGGATTCTCGAACGGGTGGGCGGAGTTGGCGCTGTAGAAGCCGCCGCCGTTGGTGCCGAGTTCCTTGATGGCCTCCTGGGAGGCGACCGGGCCGCCGGTGATGCTCTGGTGGTCGCCCGCGATCGTGGTGACCGCCTGCACGCCGTGGAAGTTCTGCACCACCCCGGCCGCCAGCAGCACGATCGCGAAGACGAAGGAGAGCGGCAGCAGCACGCGCAGCGTGACGCGGGTGAGGTCGACCCAGAAGTTGCCGATGTGGTCGGTCCTTTTGCGCGTGAAACCCCGGATGAGCGTCGCGACGACGGCGATGCCCACCGCGGCCGAGACGAAGTTCTGTACGGCGAGCCCGGCCATCTGCACCAGGTGACCCATCGTCGACTCACCTGAGTACGACTGCCAGTTGGTGTTGGTGACGAACGAGGCCGCCGTGTTGAAGGCCTGGTCCGGGCTCACCGGCTTCATGCCCAGCGACAGCAGGAGGCGGTCCTGGATCCGCTGGAACGTGTACAGGAACAGGACCGAGACGAGTGAGAACGCCAGCACACCGCGCAGATAGCCCGACCAGGTCTGCTCGGTGTCCGCGTTCACGCCGCCCGCCCGGTACACGGCCCGTTCGACGCGCAGGTGCCGGGACGCGGTCAGGCAGTGGGCGATGTAATCGCCGAGCGGACGGTAGGAGAGGGCGAGGGCGCCCACCAGGGCGAGGATCTGCAGCCAGCCCGCGAGCGTCTCGTTCATCAGAAACGCTCCGGGAAGAGCAGACACCACACCAGGTAGATCACCAGGGCGACGGAGACGGCCAGTCCGACGAGGTTCTCGATGCTCACAGGCGCTCCACCCCCTTGGCGGCGAGGTGGAGGAGGACGAAGGCGAGGACGGTGAGGCCGATGTACAACAAGTCCGCCATGGGCGATGCACCCCGTTGTTCTTTCAGCAGTGGACCGACTCATTTGAGCCACACGGTAGCGAAGCGCTGCCACGAGCCCCTGGCGAGAGCTCTTAGCGCTCTCCTGACGCGTCGGGCCACTCCTTTGACGGCTTGTATATTGCATTCGATGGCTTGTTCTGAACGTCAGGTGATCGGGTGAAGTGATTGCTTGAGGGGCTCCAAGCGTGATGCGGAATCCGAACTGTCCGGTTCTGGCGCGAGGGCGTCGCGCCGTCGGGGTATGCGGACCCGGTCCCGGAGGCGCGCACCTCGGAGGCTGTACATCCGGCTAAATCGCGCTAAGTGGCAAGATGCTTACGGATGGTTGACACTGCCATCAGTTGACTGGGTAAGCTCTGAACCCTCGCGTCCGCTCAACTCACCGGGATGCGAGCGTACTTGAGCGTACTTGTGTGAGACCCGTGGCACACCCCCCATTTTCGACCACGGTCGTCGGCGTGCCCGAGCCGTGGTCATGTGAGCACGGAGGTCCCCGATCTTGACGACGCAGACCCGGAGCGAAGAGCGGTTAGCCCGAGGCGGGGAGCCACCTGCCGAGGAGAGCGTCTGGCCCACGTGGCCCATATACACCGAGAAGACCGAGGAACACCTCCTCGCCGCGCTGCGGTCCGGCCGGTGGGCCGTCAGCGGCGCCTACACCGGCACCCCCTCGTACGAGCAGGCGTTCGCCGACGCGTTCGCCGCGTACACCGGCACCGCCCACGCCGTTCCCACGTGCAACGGCTCCGCGGCGCTGACGATCGCCCTGGAGGCCTTGGGGGTCGGCGTCGGGGACGAGGTGCTCGTCCCCGGGCTGACCTGGGTGGCCTGTGCCTCGTCCGTGCTGCGCGTCGGCGCGGTGCCGGTCCTGGTCGACGTCGAGCCCGACACCCTGTGCATGTCGGTCGCGGCGGCCGAGGCGGCGATCACTGAGCGGACCCGGGCCGTCATGGTCGTCCACCTCTACGGCTCGGCGGCGGACCTCGACGGGTTCACCGAGCTCTGCCGCAGGCGCGGCGTCGCGCTGCTGGAGGACTGCTCCCACGTGCACGGCGCCACCTGGCGCGGGCGCAGGCTCGGCGCGTTCGGTGACGCCGCCGCCTTCAGCCTCCAGCAGACCAAGCTGCTCACCGCGGGCGAGGGCGGCATCGCCGTCACCTCCGACCCCGCCCTCCACAGCCGGCTCTACCGCAAGCGCGTGGACGGCCGCGGGCGCCGCCAGGGCACCCCGCTCGGCGAGCTGGAGCTGGAGGAGCTGCCCGGCGTCCAGGGCTACAACTACTGCATGAGCGAGTTCAACGCGGCCGTCGCGCTGGACGGGCTCGGCCGCCTCGACGAGGAGAACGCCCGCAGGCGCGTGGCGATGCGGCGGCTGGACGAACTCCTCGCCGGCGTCGACGGCGTGGCCCCGCTCGCCCGCCCGGCCGCGCTCACCGAGGACGCCGCCTACCAGTACTGCATCCGGCTGGACCCGGCGGTCTTCGGGCCCGGTGCCAAGCACGCGGTCGCGGGCGTCATGTCGCAGCACCTCGGCCTGCAGGTCGAGCCCATCGACTCGGCGCTCAGCGACAACGTCCTCTACCAGCCGCTGGCCTCCGGCTGGTTCCGGCCCGCGCACGACCCGCGGCGCGCCCGCGAGCTGGACCCGTCCCGGTTCTCGCTGCCCGTCGCCGAGGCCGCGGGCGAGAGCGCGGTCGTCCTGCCGCACCGTATGTTCCTCGCCCCGCCCGAGCGCATGGAGCTGATCGCGACGGCCGTCGAGAAGGCCAGGGCACAGCTCTCCCGGGCCTGAACCCCGCCCTGGGCTCCGCCACCGAAGGCCATGAAGGCCACGAAGGCCACGAAGGCTCCCTACCGAAGGCGTTGATGATGGACCTTCAGCAGGAGTACGGGCCCGCGCTCGGCACCCGCGAGCCGCCGCACCGCCCGGCACCGGGCGCGGTCCGCCCGGCCATGGTCACCGCGCGCTCACCGCTGCGGATCTCCCTGGCCGGGGGCGGCACCGACATCCCGAGCTACTCCTCCCGCCACGGCGGCCTGGTCATCGGCTGTGCCATCGACCGCTACGTCGGTGTCACCGTCTTCCCCCGGGAGTTCTCCGGGCGACTGCGCACCGCCTCCGAGTCGCATTCCGAGTCGCACTCCGAGCCATACTCGGAGTCGTACGAACTGTGCGACACCGCCGCCGACCACCCCAACCGCATGACCCGGGCCTGCCTGCTGCGCGCCGGGCTGCACCGCGACCGGCAGGTCGCCGTCTTCAGCGACGTCCCGCCGGGCAGCGGGCTCGGCGGCTCCGCCGCCTTCGCCGTGTCCCTGCTGCACGCCGCCGCCCACCCGCGCGCCGCCTCGGCACGCGAGCTGGCCGAGACCGCCGCCCGCGTGGAGATCGAGGACCTCGGGCGCGCGGTCGGCAAGCAGGACCACTACCTCGCCGCCTACGGCGGGATCCTGCTGCTGCGCTTCCACCGCTCCGGCCGGGTCGACCCCGAACCCCTCGACCTCCCGCCCCGCGTGCGCGACGGTCTGGAGGAGCGACTGATGCTCTTCCACACCGGCATCAGCCGGGACGCCGGTGACGTCCTGGCCGAGCAGAACCGGCGCACCCTCGAAGGCCACAGCGACTCCCTCACCCGGCTGCACGCGATCCGGCGCCTCGCCGACGACATGGCCGACTGCCTGCGCGCCGGTGACGTCTCCGGGGTGGCCGGGCTCGTCGAGGAGCACTGGCGGCTCAAGTCCAAACTCGGCTCCCGGGTGAGCAGCCCGGCGCTCCAGGCCCTGCACGACCGCGCCGTCGAGGCGGGTGCGGCGGGCGGCAAACTGCTCGGCTCGGGCGGCGGCGGCTTCCTGCTGCTGGTGTGCGAGCCGGGCCGCCGCCAGACCGAGGTACGCGCGGCGATGGCCGAGGCCGGGCTGCGCGCCCTGCCGTTCCGGTTCACCGACAGCGGCAGCGAGGCCGGGCATGTCCCCCTCTGAAGGGCGGCCGACCGAAAGTTCTTCGGCTGAAATCCGGTCAGTTGAAGGTCAGTCAGTAACCGATGGGCAGTCAACCGCGGCCACGAAGGGCGGCCCTCCCGTGCTGGTCACCGTCGTCACCATCACCAGAACCCGGCCGGAGCTGCTGGCCCGCGCCCTGCGCAGCGTCCAGGAGCAGAAGATCCACGCCCCGTTCGAGCACATCGTCGTGCTCGACGACTGCGACGCCTCCTACCGCTCCCTGCGCGAGGGCGGGCCGCTGCCCGCCAACGTCCGCTGGATCCTCGTGGGCCGCGGCCCCCGCGACGTATCGGGCCCCGGACGCTCGTCACGGCTGCGCAACATGGCCGTACGGATCAGCGAGGCCCCCTGGATCGCCTTCCTCGACGACGACAACACCTGGGAGCCCGACCACCTCGACAGCCTCCTGGAGTGCGCCGCGCGCACCGGCCACCGCGCCGTGCATTCGCACCTGCGCATGCTGAACCGGGACGGCACCCCCTATCTGGAACAGCGCGACCCCTGGGCCCGCGACCCGGAGGAAGGCCGCGCCGAGTACGCGCGCATGCGCGCCAAGGGCGTCGTACGCCCCGGCACCTGCGTCCGCCGCGACCGGCTCGACCCGCTGGACGTGCCCGAGCCGGTGATCTCCGTGGACACGGGGGAGTGGCTGCTCGCCCGTGAACTGCTGCTGGAGGTCCCCTTCACCGACGACTTCGACGCCGCCGACGAGGCACGGCTCATCGGCGAGGACGACAAGCTCGCCATGAGCCTGCGCGAGCGCCGCGAACCCGTCTCGTGCACCGGGAGACCCACGCTCCACTACCACCTCGGCGGTTACTCCAACGACTTCACCCGCCCCTTCGACGCGACGTTCTCCTGGCAGGACTGACGCCCGGGAGCGAGCGCACACCGAGCGAGACCGAGGCAGAACCCCATGACCAGTCGCATGACCAGTCACAAGGCCAGCCGCATGACCAGCCGCATGGTGACCCGATGACCTATCGCATGGTGAACGGCAAGGTCGAAACGCCCGAAGGCTGCGAGATCAACGTCGCCTACCACTGCAACCTCGGCTGCGCCTCCTGCAGCCACCTCTCACCGGCCTTCACCCGCTCCCTGGCCGACCCGGAGACCATCGCCCGCGACCTGGACCTGCTGGCGCGCTCCTTCCGCGCGCGGTTCGTCAAGGTGCTCGGCGGGGAGCCGCTGCTGCACCCGCGGCTCGTGGAGATCCTGCACGCCGTCCGCGCCTCGGGCGTCGCGCCCCGCATCCTCGTCTGCACCAACGGAGTCCTGCTGCCCCGCGCGGGCGAGGACTTCTGGGCGGCCGTGGACGAGGTGGAGATCTCCGTCTACCCCGGCCGGGAGCTCGGCCAGGAGCAGCGCGAGCGCGTCGAGGCCCGGGCGGCCGAGCACGGCGTCACCCTGACCGTCGCCCACTACTCCCACTTCCGCTACTCCTACTCCGAGCACGGCACCGACGACGACCACCTCGTCCGGCGCATCTATACGACCTGCCAGATCGCCCACGTCTGGCGCTGCCACACCGTCTACGAGGGCCACTTCTTCACCTGCCCGCAGTCGGTGTTCATCCCCCAGGTCCTGGCCGACCGCGACGACATCTGGGCGGACGCCCTTCCCCTCTCCGACGACCCCGGGTTCGCCCGGCGGCTCCTGGACCACCTCCGGCGCCCCGAGCCCCTGCGGGCCTGCCGCAACTGCATGGGCAGCGTCGGCAGGCTCATGCCCCACCAGCAGCGCACCCGCCGCGACTTCCGCATTCCCCAGCAGCACACCACGGAGGAGCTCGCCGACCGGCGCTTCCTCACCCTGCTGGAGGCCACGCCGGACGCGGACGACGGCTGCGCGGCGGCCCCCGCCACCCTGCTCCCTTCTCCCAGCTCCCGGACTACCGACCTTCGGACTCCCAGCCCTCGGACTCCCAGCCTTCGGAAGAGGTCCTGATGCGTTGCCTGGTGACAGGTGGATCCGGCTTCATCGGCCGGCACGTGGCCCGCAAGTTCCACGAGGAGGGTCACGACGTCCACGTCGTCGACACCCACTGGACTCCTGACGACCCCCATCCCGGCACGGCCCTGTCCGTCACGGCCAAGGACGAACTGGCCGCGCTCCTCGCCGCCTGGCGGCCCGACGCCGTCATGCACCTGGCCGGGGTCGCCGACGCCAGGGCCGTCCTCGCCGACCCCGTGACCGCCATGGACGTCAACGTGACCGGCACGGCCGCCGTCCTGGAGGCCGCGGCCGGGGCCGGTGTCTCCCGTGTCGTCATCGCGGGCAGCTGCTGGGTCTACAACGCCATGCGCGTCGAGGCCATCGACGAGGACGAGCCCTTCCTGCCCACCGGCGCGGGCCACTTCTACACCACCTCGATGATCGCCAAGGAGCTGCTGGCCCGCGACTACGCCCGGCTGCGCGGCCTGGACTGCACCGTGCTGCGCTACAGCCCCGTCTACGGGCCCGGCATGTGGCCCGGCCTCGTCGTCTCCGCGTTCCTGCGGCTCGCCGCCGAGGGCGGGCCGCTGACCGTCTTCGGCGACGGCACCGAACGCCGCGCGTTCCTCCACGTGCACGACCTCGCCGACGCCTTCCACCGCGCCACCGCCCCCGTCGCCGCGAACCAGGTCTACAACCTGGAGGGCCCGGAGATCCTCAGCACCCGCGAACTCGCCGAACGCGTCTCCGCCCTGTACGGCGGCGTGCCCATCGTCCACCGCGAGGAACCCACCCGCCGCGGCGAACTCGTCTACTCCCAGCGCTTCGTCTCCACCGCCAAGGCCAGGGCCCAGCTCGGCTGGAAACCCGTGATCACCATCGACGAGGGGCTGCGCATGGAGCTCGCCGCCCGCGGCACCGGGGCGGAGGCGAACAGCCGGTGACGGCCCCGAAGGTGGTGCCGGTGCGCCCGGACTTCTCGGACACCGACATCGACACGATCCTCGCCGCCGTCCGCACCTCCCTGGAGACCGGACAGCTCGCCCAGGGCGCCGAAGTCGCCGCGTTCGAGGCCGACATGGCCCGCTTCACCGGGGCCCGGCACGCCGTCGCCGTCGCCTCCGGCACCGCCGCCCTGGTCTGCGCCCTGCGCGCCACGGTCGGCGAGCACGGCGAGGGCGAGGTGCTCGTCCCCGCCAACGCCTTCTACTCCTCCGCCGCCGCGCCCCTCCTCACGGGCCTGCGCGTACGGCTCGTCGACGTCGAGGCCGACACCCTCGCGCCCAGCCCCCGCACCCTCGACGCGGCCGTCACCGGCGCGACGGCGGGCGTCCTCCTCGTCCACATGGGCGGCATCATCCCGCCCGACATCACCGCGATCGCCGACTGGTGCGCCCGGCGCGGCCTGTGGCTGCTGGAGGACTGCGCGCACGCCCACGGCAGCCGCCTCGGCGGACGCCACGCCGGGACCTTCGGCACGGCGGGCGCCTTCTCCTTCTTCGCCACCAAGGTCATCACCTCCGCCGAAGGCGGCATGGTCGTCACCGACGACGACGAACTCGCCGCGCGCGTACGCCTCTACCGCAACCTCGGCAAACCCGAGGAGTGGCGCAGCCACCACACCGTACTCGGCGAGAACGCCCGCATGAGCGAGCTGCACGCGGCCGTCGGCCGGGCCCAGCTGCGCCGCCTCGACGAGTTCCTCAAGACCCGCGACCGGCTCGCCCAGCGCTACACCACCGGCCTGCGGAACCTGCCGTACGTACGGCCCGTGCTGCCGCGGCACACCCCCGCCAGCTGGTACAAGTACGTCGTCGCCCTCGACCCCGCCGTGGACCGGGCGGCCCTGCGCGCCCGGATGAAGGAGGCCGGGGTGCAACTCGGCGGCGAGATCTACGAGATGCCGCTCGGCGCGCAGCCCGTCTTCGACGGCCGGATCCCCGCCGGGCGCTTCCCCGTCGCCGAGGCCCTCTGCGCCCACCACATCTGTCTGCCCCTGCACACCCGCATGGGCGAGGACGACGCCGACACCGTCCTCGCCGCCCTGCGGACCGCCCTGGAAACGGCCGTGGAGAGGTGACCGCCCCGTGACCGCACTCTCCCCCGAGCAGCTCTACCTCTTCGACACCACCGGATTCCTGCTGATCCCCGGGGCCTTCGGCGCCGACGAGGTGGCCGCGATGCGCGCCGAGCTCGACCGGATCGCACCGGTCGACTCCGGTTTCGCCAACACCGCGCGCTTCACGGATCTCCCCGCCGCGAGCGCGCTCTTCGCCAGGACCGCCCTCGACGCGAGACTCCTCGGCCCCGTCCGCGACGTCGTCAACCAGCCGCTGCGCCTGCTGGAGGGCTACGGCCTGCGCCGCGGCCCCGACAGCGTGCTCTATCTGCACGGTGGCAACGCCGAACTGCTCGACCTCGACGGCGGGACCGTGGGCCGCGACATGTCGATCACCCACACCTACCACGACGGCAAGCTCTACTGCCCGTACGTCAAGACCCTCGTCTACCTCAGCGACATCACCTCCCGCGAGGACGGCTCCTTCTGCTACATCCAGGGCTCGCACAAGGCCAACTTCCCGCTGCTGCGCCCGCGCGCCGAGCGCGGCGCCCGCGCCTCGCTGATCGACGAGGGCTTCCCCACCCTGTCCGACCTCTACGTGCGCGCCGGTGACCTGCTGCTGCTCAACGAGGCGCTGATGCACGGCACCCGGCGCAAGCGCACCCCCGGCGACCGGCTGCTGGTGGCCTACGGCTACGGCCCGACCTTCCTCACCGACTGGCGCGAGCTCGACGGCGAGACCGGCGACCTGCGCGGGGCCGGCTACGTCGACCACGACGTGGAGGAGGACTTCGTCCACGAGGCGGAGGAGGCCTCGTCCCCCGACCCGGTCCGGTGACCCGGTCCGGACGCCGCGGCCGTACGCATCCCCGACACGACGGCAGGTACGCAGATGACCCAGAACTCCCTCGCGACGGACACCTCCACTGGCCCCTCCGGCTCTTCCTGCGACGAACGGCCGCAGGACCGGTGGAGCGAGTACCTGGCCACCGCGGGCCCCCTGCTGGACGCCATGGGCGGCCAAGTGCACGGGCTCGTAGCCGAGTTGCAGGAGGTCCGGCGCAGCGGCGCCAGTGTCTTCCTCGCGGGCAACGGCGGCAGCGCCTCCGCCGCCTCCCACCTCACGCAGGACCTGCTCAAGGGCACGTACACCGAGGGCGCGCCCCCGCTGCGGGCCATATCCCTCGCCGACAACCTGTCCATGCTCACCGCCTACGCCAACGACTGCGGCTACGACAGGGTCTTCGCCGAGCCCCTGCGGCTGCTGGCCCGCCCCGGCGACCGGCTGCTCGCCATCAGCTGCTCCGGCACCAGCCCCAACGTGGTGGCCGCCGCCCGCTGGGCCAGGGAGTCCGGGCTGCGGGTGCTGGCGGTCACCGCGGGCACCGGCGGCACCCTGCGCGAGCTCGCCGACCTGGAGGTCAACACCCCCACGAAGGACGTGGGCATGGCCGAGGCGATGCACAGCATGATCTTCCACTTCGTCACCCAGTCCCTGCGCGACAGCGCCGCCGACCCCGCGTACCGATGACCCGCCCGATGACCCGCAGCCACTACCGGAGAGGCCCCCGTACATGAAGGCAGCCGTGCTGAACGGACCACGCGACCTGACCGTGGAGACCGTGCCCGACCCGCGCCCGCCCGAGGGCTGGGCGCTCGTCCGCGTGTCCCACAACGCGATCTGCGGCAGCGACGTCTCCCTCTTCAACAACGCCTGGCACGGCTCCGCCTTCCCGGCCGTTCCCGGCCACGAGTGGAGCGGTGTCGTCGTCGAGAGCCGCAGCCCGCTGGTCGCGCCCGGCGCGCGGGTGGCCGGTGAGATCGCCATGGCCTGCGGCCACTGCCGGTGGTGTCGCGCGAACCAGCGCGTGATGTGCCCGGAGCTGAAGGAGTTCGGCTTCACCGACCCCGGCGCCTGCGCCGAGTACATCGCCGTACCGGGCGAGAACCTCGTACCGCTGCCCGCGGGCCTCGACCTGCTGACGGCCACTCAGGCCGAGCCGCTGGCGGTCGCCCTGCACGCGCTGCACCGGGTGCGGCTGGAGGCGGGGGAGCGGGTCGCGGTCGTCGGCTGCGGCGGTATCGGCCTCAACGTGCTCCAGGCGGCCCGCGCGACGGGCGCCCGCGTCGTCCTGGCCGTCGACCCGCGCGAGAACCGCGCCGCCGTGGCGGCCCGCCTCGGTGCCGACACCGTTCTCTCCGGCGACGGGCAGGTCGCCGAGTGGATCGCCGCCACGGGCCCGGCCGGCCTGCCCGACGTCGTCATCGACGCCTGCGGGGAACCCGAGGCCCTGCGACGGGCCTGCGACCTGGTCGCCCCCGGCGGCCGCGTGGGCGTCATCGGCTACCGCGTCGGCAAGCAGGTCGAACTCATGTCCGCAGGCTGGACACTCAAGCTGATGGAGACCATCGGCGTCATGGGCCCCGGCCACTACATGCCCCGCGCCGTCGACCTGCTCGCCCGCGGCGCCGTCCGCACCGAGGACGTCATCACCGACGTGCTGCCGCTGGCGGAGGCGGGCAAGGCGTTCCTGCTGGCCGACCAGAAGGACGGCGACGCGATCAGGGTGGCCGTGCGTGCCCATGAGTGACCCGGGGGACGGCCGCGCCGCGGGGAAGGGCGGCCCGCGTGGCTGAGCTGCGGACGGACCCGCTCACCGGCGTCCGCGTGGTGGTCAACGGCAGCAGGCGGGGCAGGCCGCGCAACCGCGCCGCGGACTGCCCCTTCTGCCCCGGCGGCCTGGAGGCACCCGCGCCGTACGCGGTCCGCCGGTTCCCCAACCGGTGGCCCGCGCTCGACGGACAGCGGTGCGAGGTGCTGCTCTACTGCCCCGAGCACGAGGCGTCCTGGAGCACCATGACCACCGCGCAGGCCGAGGCGGCGGTGGAGCTCTGGCACGACTGCGCCGTCGCGCTGGGCTCCCGCCCCGACGTCGCCTACGTCCTGCTCTTCGAGAACCGGGGCGCCGACGCCGGGGCCACCGTGGACCACCCGCACGGCCAGGCCTTCGGCCTCGCCGAGGTCCCCGACGCCCCGGCCGCGCTGCTGGCCCGCGGCGGCGGGCTGGGCCGCTGCGCGCTGTGCGAGGCACCGCCGAAGGACCTGGTGGTCGCCGAGGAGGGCGACTGGCTCGCCTGGGTGCCCCAGGCGCCGCTGTTCCCCTACGCCCTGCGGCTCGCGCCGCGCGAGCACGTCGCGGACCTGACGGAGGCGGGCCCGGACGGGCGCGGCGCGCTGGCCGCCCTGCTGCGCACCGCGTTCGCCCGGCTCGACGCTCTGTTCGGCGCCCCCGCCCCGTACTTCCTGTGGGTGCACCAGCGCCCCGCCGACGGCCGCGTCTGGCCGTGGGCGCATCTGTACGTGGAGATCAACGCCGTGTGGCGGGCCCCCGGGGTGCCCCGCTACATCGCGGCGGGCGAGCTGGGCAGCGGCATCTACTTCACCCCGCTGGAGCCGGAAGCGGCCGCCGAGCACCTGAGGGAGGCGTGATGCGCTTCCGGCGGGGCCGGGGGCGGTCCCTGTGGTGGCGCGGTGGCAGGGGGCGCGGCGGCGGTCACCGCCGCCCAGCCGCGCCCCCGCGCCCGTCATACCCCGGCGAGCTCCTTGAACTGCTCCACCAGCAGCGCGATGGGGTCCGGCGGGATCTCGCGCCGTACGGCCGCGGCGGCCCGGCGGCCGATCTCCGGCCACTCGGCGCGCCGCCGCCAGGCCCGCTCCAGTGCCTCGTCGAAGCAGGCGGCGGCGGGGGCGGCGGCGACGAACCCGGTGACGCCGTCCTCCAGCAGCTCGGCGTTGCCCGCCACGTCGCTGACCACCACCGGCCTGCCGCACAGCATCGCCTCGATGATGACCGTCGGCAGTCCCTCGGCACGCGAGCTCAGCACGAGCGCGTGGTGGGTGCGCCAGATGCTCTCGATGTCCTCGGCGTACCCGGCGAACTCGACGTTCGTAAGGCCCAGCCGGTCCCGGAGGGCCCGCAGGACGCGCTCGTGCGAGCCCGCACCGTAGACGGAGAGCGTCACCGGCCGCTCGCGCCACCTGGGCAGGGCGAGGACGTCGAAGAGCACGTCGTGGCCCTTGCCGTTGGGATCGAGGCGGGCCAGGCAGGCCAGCCTCACCCGGCCGTCGTCCTCCGGCCAGGGCGGGTCCGCGGCGTAGTCCACCTTGAAGTGGCAGCGCACCACGCGCCCGTTGGCGATCGGCCCGCCCACCTGGCGCTCCGTCAGCCGCCGGTTGCCCTCGGAGACGAAGAAGGACGCCAGTGCTCCCTCGTAGCCGCGCGCCAGCCGCTCGGCGACGTCGTCGGGGCACCACTCGTAGTCGGACGCGGAGTTGGAGTACGCGACGTAGGGGAAGCCCCTGCGCCCGCACTCCTCCATCCAGCCGAGGCCCTCGTAGTTGTCCCCCTGGGAGACGACGACGAAGTCGGGGCGGATCTTCTCCAGGATGCTCGACTGCCGCTCGGACCATGGGAGTTCATGGACCGGGCGCTGGTCGTAGGGCTCGGGGTCCCACCTGCGGTGCACGGTGCACCCGGCCCGCTCCAGCGCGGCCAGCTCGGCGGGGACCTCCTGCCAGCCCTTGACGCTCGCGTGGATGTCGGCGCCCTCGCGGAGCCAGTGCCCCGCGGCCAGCGCCCAGTTGGTCTCGCTCGGGCCCCACGGAGCCGATTCATTGGCCGAGGCGAAGAGAATCCGGGGTGCCGTTCGATCCGTCCGACCCATTCCGGTATCACCCTCCAGAACAGACGACTGGGAATGAACGGAACCGTAACGTGAAAAACGCCGCGACGGAAGTGCGCAATCGCGGGGGCAGGCGCCTCGCCATGCCGGACGCATTCTTTCTGGACAGGGACGGAACGCTGAACGAGAAGCCGCCGCCGGGCGAATATGTGACGTCCCCGCATCAATTGACACTGCTGCCCGGCGCGGCCGCCGCAGTGCGCCGGATCAACGCCGCCGCACGCCCCGCCATTCTGGTGACGAATCAGCGCGGTGTGGCCCGCGGACTCATGTCGGAAAGTGATCTGACCGCCGTGCACAATCGACTGACGGAATTGTTGCGGGAAGCCGGTGCCTTTCTGGACGCCTGCTATTGCTGCGTCCACGAGAAGGGCGACTGCCACTGCCGCAAGCCGTCCCCCGGCCTGCTGACGCGCGCCGCGGGGGACTTCCCGCACCTCGACCTCCGCAACACCGTCATGATCGGCGACGCGGAGACGGACGTCCTGGCGGGGCGCGCCGCGGGCACCGCCACGGTGCGCCTCGTCGGCGCGCGCGGTGACGCGCACGGCGGCACCGTGGCGGACCTGGTCGCCCCCGACCTGCGGACCGCGGTCGACCTCCTGCTGAACCCCCTTGCCGGAAACCGAGAACCGAAAGCCGAAAGGTGAACGCTGATGAAGATCCTGGTGACCGGCGGCGCGGGCTACATCGGCAGCGTCGTCGCACACCGGCTCGTCGAGGAGGGACACCGGGTCACGGTTCTCGACGACCTGTCGACCGGCTTCGCCGAAGCCGTCCCCGAAGGCGCCGACTTCGTGCGCGGCACGATGGCCCGGGCGGCCGGGATCCTCGGCGCCCCCGGGACCTGTGACGCCGTGGTGCACCTGGCGGGGCGTGCCCTCATCGACGACTCGGTGCGCCGCCCCGAGCGCTACTGGCAGGGCAACACCACCGAGTCCCTCACGCTCCTCGACGCCATGCTCGCCGCCGGGGTCGGCCGCATCGTCTTCTCCTCCACCGCCGCCGTCTACGGGCAGCCGGAACGCGTCCCGATCGAGGAGAGCGCCCCCACCGTCCCCACCAACCCCTACGGTGACTCCAAGCTCGCCGTGGACCTGGCGCTCACCGCCTACGCCCGCGCCCACGGCCTGGCCGCCGTCAGCCTGCGCTACTTCAACGTGGCCGGGGCCGTCGGGCGGTTCGGCGAACGGCACACGCCCGAGACCCACATCATCCCGCTGGCCCTGGACGCCGCCCTGGGCAGGCGCCCGGAGTTCGCCGTGTTCGGCGACGACTACCCGACACCCGACGGCACCTGCGTCCGGGACTTCGTCCACGTCGCCGACGTGGCGGACGCGCACGTGGCCGCGCTGCGCGGGGCCGTGCCCGGCGAGCACCGGATCTACAACATGGGCAACGGCACCGGCTTCTCCGTACGCGAGGTGCTGGCCGCCGTGGGCCGGGCCGCGGGCCGCCCGGTGCCCGCGAGGGACGCCCCGCGGCGGCCCGGCGACCCCGCGGTCCTCGTCGCCTCCAACGAGCGGATCCGCCGCGAGCTCGGCTGGAAGCCGGACCGGCCGGACCTCGACACCATGATCGAGGACGCGTACCGGTTCCACCACGGGCTCCGCGGGGGCGGGGCCCGGTGAGAGGCCCCGCCCCCGCGGGCCGCGTGTCAGACGCCCCAGAGCAGGCGCGCCAGCTCGCCGACGTCCTCGACGCCGGTCAGGTCGGCGGGGACCTCCTCCAGCACGTCGAAGTCGTGCAGGAAGGTGAACCGGAGCATCTCCTCGGCGAACCCGGGCGACACCTCCCACCCGGCGCCCTCCAGCGCCGCGGCGAGCAGCCCCTTGTCGGCCCGGAACGCGTTGAGGTGCAGCTGGACGAGGCTGTAGCGCGGATCGCCCGCGTAGACGTCGGTGAAGTCGATCAGGCCGGTGACCCGCTCGGCCGCCGGGTCGACGAAGAGGTTGGTGCCGTGCAGGTCCCCGTGGACCAGTACCGGCTTCCGCCCGGCCAGCAACGCGTCCACGTCAGGCAGGAAGTCCGGGACGTCCGCCAGGAGCCGGGGCGAGAGGTAGCCCCATTCCTGGTGGTCCTCCAGGGTGGCCTCGCGGCGCTCCCGCAGCAGATCGGCGAAGACGTCCGCATCCGGCCGCAGGGCGGCCGAACCCGTCAGCGGCACCTCGTGCACCTGCCGCACCAGCGCGCCGACCCGCCGCGCGAGGGACAGCTGCCGGGGCCGGTCCAGCGTCGGCATCGCCTGCCGCCAGGTGATCCCGGAGGCCGTCTCCATCACCAGGAACGGCCACGGCCAGGCGCACGCGCCGGACCTGTCGGGCCTGCCGGGCCGCAGCTCCCCGCGCGCCACCAGCCGTGGAATCGGCAGGCCGTGCCCCTGAAGGACCTCGTACGCCTCCAGCTCGGCGGCGTGGTTCTCCGGACCGCACCAGTGCTCTCCGTAGAGCTTGACGGCGAGACCGGTGTCGGTGAGCACCACCGGATTGGTGCTCTCACCGGGAATGCGCAGCGTGCCGGGGGCGGCGAGACCGAGGGAATCCAGCGCCCGGCGGACCCAGGGCTCCCAGAAATCCAGGTCGTTACGGAGTTTCGCGTAGATGTCGTCCGAGGCGATTTCGCCGAGATCCGTGGGACGGTTTTCCGGCACTGGGGGACTCCCGTTCTGTGCGGCAGCGGGGATTAGCGGCGGAATTCGCCTCAGGCTAGCACGCGGGGCGGTGCCGGCGACATGAAGTCCCGTCGTTCGCCGGTAGGTTGGGAGGCGGCAGTCGAGGACGCGGAAATGAGAACGTGAGGAGCCCGCACAGCGTGAGGAGCCCGCATTGAGCGCCGATCCCGTCACCGCCCGCAGGCCAGGTTCGTCACTCGCCTCCCTCCGGCGGCTCGCCCCGTATCTGAAGCCCGTCCGGTGGCCCGTCCTGGGAGCGCTCGCCGCGACCCTGGGCGCCCAGCTGTGCGGGCTCTCCATCCCCCTGGTGGTCCAGCGGATCATCGACGGCCCGTTCGCCACCCGCGACTACGGCGGACTGCCCTGGATGATCCTCCTCGTGGCCGTGCTCGGCGCCGGGGAGGCCCTGCTCTTCTACGCGCGCCGCAAGCTCGTCGCCCGCCCCACCGCCCTGGTGGAGGCGCGCATGCGGGACGACCTCCTGCGCCACTTGCTGCGCATGCACATGGCCTTCCACGACCGCTGGCAGACCGGCCAGTTGCTCTCCCGGGCCGTGGGCGACCTGGTGACACTGCGGAAGTACCTGGCCTTCGCGGCACTCTTCCTCATCGTCAACAGCGTGACGCTCGTCGTCGGCCTGGGACTGCTGTTCACCATCGCGCCCCTGCTCGCCCTCGTCGGACTGTGCAGCGCCGCACCGCTGTTGCTCATCTCCTACTTCAACGAGACCCGTTACAAGGCCGTGGCCCGCCGCATCCAGGACCAGTCGGGCGACCTCACCACGATCGTCGAGGAGACCATGCTGGGGATGCGGCTGCTGAAGTCCTTCGGCCGCGCCCACGTCCGCACCCGGCTCTTCCACGACCAGGCCCGCCTGCTGCGCGGCAGCGAGCTGCACATCGTCCGCATCATGGCCGCCCTCTCCGCCGCCGTGCTCGTCCTGCCCGAACTCGGCGTCGCCGGGCTGCTCGCCGTCGGCACCGCGGGCATCATCCACGGCGGCCTCACCCTCGGCGACGTCGTCGCCGCCATCACCATCAGCACCTATCTCCGCTGGCCCACCGAGTGCATCGGCTGGGCCCTGTCCGAGACGAGCACGGCCGCGTCGGCCTGTGACCGCTACTGGGAACTCCGCGACAGCGCCCCGGCCGTCACCGACCCGGTGCCCGGGCGGACGCGTACCCGGCGGCCCGCCGCACCGCCCCGCGGCCACCTCCGCTTCGAGAACGTCCACTTCCAGTACCCCGGCGCCCCCCGGCCCCTGCTGCGCGGCCTCGACCTGGAGGTGCGCCCCGGCGAGACCATGGCCCTCGTCGGCGCCACCGGCTCCGGCAAGACCACCCTGACCGCCCTCGTGCCCCGGCTCACCGACGTGACGGCGGGCCGGGTCACCCTCGACGGCGTGGACGTGCGCGACCTGCCCCTGCACGACCTGCGCGCCCGCATCGGCTGCGCCTTCGAGGACGCGATGCTCTCCTCCGCCGGCATCCGCGAGAACGTCGCCCTCGGCGTACCGGACGCGGCCGAGCACGACATCCGCGAGGCCCTGCGCATCGCCTGCGCCGAGGAGTTCACCGACGGCCTGCGCCCGCACGGCCTCGACACACGCATCGGCGAACAGGGCCTCTCCCTCTCCGGCGGCCAGCGCCAGCGCCTCGCCCTCGCCAGGGCCGTCCTCGGCAGGCCCGCCCTGCTCGTCCTCGACGACCCGCTCTCCGCCCTGGACCTGCACACCGAGGCCGAGGTGGAGAAGGCGCTGCGCCGCGTGCTGACCGACGCGACCGCGCTCGTCGTGGCCCACCGCCCCAACACGGCACGGATGGCCGACCGGGTCGCCGTCCTCGCCGACGGACGGATCACGGCCGTCGGCACCCACCGGGAACTGCTCGCGACCTGTCCCCACTACCGGGACCTCATGTCCGCACCGGAGCCCTGGCAGGAGGCGATGCCACGGTGACCACGTCCACCGGGGCCTCCCCGGGCCCGGCCACGGAACCGCCTCCCGTGCCCCCCACTGCGTACCCCGGGACGTACCCCGGCCTCGACGCCGCCGAGGACCTGTCCGTCCTCGACAAGGCCACTCAGCGCCGCGTCCGCGCCCGCTCCCGGCGGCTGTTCGCCGACCTCATGCGCCCCTGGCTGCTCCGCGCGGGATCGGCCCTGGCCGCGCTGGTGCTGGAGAACGCCGCCCAGCTCGCCGGGCCGCTGCTCATCGCCCGCGCCATCGACAGCGGCGTGCCGCGCGCGGTCGACGGCGCCTCGGGCACCCTCGTGTGGTGCGTCGCGGGCTTCGCCGTGTGCACCGCCGTGTCGGCCGCGGCCCGCTACACGTTCTTCCGGATCTCCGGCACCGTCGGCCAGGCCGTCCTGCTCGACCTCCGGATGCGCATCTTCCGGCAGGCGCAGCGGCTGCCGGTCGCCTTCCACGACGCCTACACCTCCGGCCGCGTCGTCTCCCGGCTGACCGCGGACATCGACGCGGTGCGCGACCTGGTCGAGGGCAGCCTGGACGGCCTGCTGACCTCCCTGCTCACCGTGCTCGGCATCGCCGTGCTCCTGATCTGGCTCGACGTGCCCATGGCCCTGGTCGTGCTGGTCTCCTTCGTCCCCCTCCTGCTGCTGTCCCGCTGGTTCCGCGAGCGCTCGCGCCGCGCCTACCGCAGGGCCCGCAACACCGTCGCCGAGATCCTCACGGAGCTCGGCGAGACCCTGGGCGGCATCCGGGCGGTGCAGACCTTCCGCGCCGAGCACCGCAAGGCCGCCCGCATGAACGCCCTCAACGAGGACTTCCTGGAGGCCCAGACCGAGGCGCTCGGCGTCGTTGCCCGCTACACGTCCGGCGTGCGCCTGGTCGGCAACACCGCGCTCGTCCTCGTCCTCGCCATCGGCAGCTGGCGGCTGTCGGAGGGCAGCCTGCGGCTCGGCATCCTCACGGCCTTCGTCCTCTACCTCCGCAAGTTCTACGACCCGCTCGACGAACTGGCGCACTTCACCAACCTCTACGTCGCGGCGAGCACCGCCCTGGAGAAGATCGCCGCGCTGCTGGCCGTCGAACCCTCCGTGCCCGAGCCGACGGCCCCCGCCGGCCTGCCCGCCGACCGCCCCGAACGCGGACGCCTCGCCTTCCACGGCGTCGACTTCCGCTACACGCCCGCCGGTCCGCCGGTCCTGCCCCGGTTCGACCTCACCGTGCCCGCGGGCCAGACCGTGGCCGTCGTCGGCGCCACCGGCGCGGGCAAGTCCACCCTGGCCAAGCTCGCCGCGCGGTTCTACGACCCCTCCGGGGGCCGCGTGACCCTCGACGGCGTCGACCTCCGCGACCTCCCCGACGCGGCGCTGCGCCGCGAGGTGGTCCTGGTGACGCAGGAGAACTTCCTCTTCACGGGCACGGTCGCGGAGAACCTCCTCCTCGCGCGCCCGGAGGCGACGCGCGAGGACCTCCGCGCCGCGGCGGCCGCCGTGCACGCCGACGGGGTCATCGAGGCGCTGCCCGACGGCTACGACACCCAGGTCAGCAAGCGCGGCAGCAGGCTCTCGGCGGGCCAGCGCCAAATGGTGGCCCTCACCAGGGCGTTCCTCGCCGACCCGACCGTCCTGCTGCTCGACGAGGCCACGTCGAGCCTGGACATCCCGACCGAACGCGCGGTGCGGGTGGCCCTGTCCAAGGTGCTCGCGGGCCGCACCGCGGTGATCATCGCGCACCGGCTGTCCACGGTCCTGTCGGCCGACCGCGTCCTGGTCATGGACGGCGGCCGTATCGTCGAGGACGGCCCCCCGCGCACCCTGGTCGCCGCGGGCGGGCCCTTCTCCCGGCTGTACGCGACGTGGGTGTCGGCGACGTCAGGAGGGTGAGCGGTACGGAACGCCTCGACGGAAATGCCCCGAATGTCCGGCACAGTGGCCGACAGCCCGACACCGTGTCGGACGACGTCGAGGGAGGCCCGAATGGGGCGCAGTGTGCTGGTGACCGGTGCGACGAGCGGGGTGGGCATGGGAGCCGCCCTGCGGCTGGCGACCGCGGGGTACGACGTGTTCGCCACGGCCCGCACCGAGGAGAAGGCGGCGAAACTACGGGCAGCGGCCGACGAGTACGGCCTGCCGGTGCGCACCGTCCTCCTCGACGTGGCCGACCCGCGCTCCTGCCGGGACGCCTGCGAGGCGGTCGCCGAGCAGACGGACGGCGGGCCGTGGGCACTCGTCAACAACGCGGGCATCCCGGTGCCGGGGGCCGTGGAGGACGTCGACGACGCGGCCGCGCGGGAGATCCTGGAGGTCAACGTCCTGGCCCCGGCCCGGCTGGCCCGGCTGGTCCTGCCCGCGATGCGGCGCCGGGGCGAGGGCCGCATCGTCAACATCTCGTCGCTCGCGGGACGGGTGTCCGTGCCGGCCATGGGCTGGTACTGCGCGAGCAAGTCGGCCCTGGGCGCCGTGAACGACGCCCTGCGGATGGAGACCGGGCAGAGCGGGGTGCGGGTCGTCGTCATCGAGGCGGGGATGTACGCGAGCGCCATCCAGGACCGGGCGGCGGAGCGGCTGGAGCGGCTGGCGGCGGGCGCTTCCCCGTTCGCCGGGGTGTACGGGGCCGCGGCGGCGGAGCTGCGGGCCAGCGCCACGGCGCTGCCGGGGCCGGACCCCATCGTCGCCGCCATCCACCGGGCGCTGTCCGCGCCGCGCCCGCGGGCGCGCTACGTGGTGGGGGCCCAGGCGAAGGTCGGCGTCGTGGCCGACGCGGTGAGTCCGTTCCGGGTCGGGGACCATGTGAAGCGGGTGGCGCTCGGTGCGCAGCGGTCGCATCGGGCGGTGGAGTACGCGGCGAAGCGGTGGTGTGCGCCGTGGTGAGCTTCTGTTGTTTTGCGGGGGCGCCTACCGGGGTGCCTCTTGGTGTGCGTGTGCGGCTGAGGGGCCGTTGTGGCTGGGCGCGCAGTTCCCCGCGCCCCTGACGGGGCTTTGCCCCCTGGTCCTGGCGTCGCGCCCGCGCGGCGGAGCCGCACAATGTCACAGCCCCGCGCCCCTGAGGGGGCTTCGCCCCCTGGCCCCGCGGCGGAGCCGCAAATGCAACGCAGCCCCGCGCCCCTGACGGGGCCGCCTGGCTCCGAAAAAGCTATTTATGCTTATCGTCCGGCGTTTGGATGAAAAACGGTCAACTGTGATCAAAGGTGGCCAATAAGGCGGCGCGGGAGTGTCAAATCCGCGCAGCGTGATTGCTAGCTTGCCGCCCGTGAGCGAACTCCGAGCATGTCTCACGGGCGTCACGGCCCACCTGCCCGAGCGCTGGGTCCCCATGGCCGAGCGGGAGGCGCAAATCGCCGCTGCCAGCCCGGATTTCGTCCCTCCGCCCGGGCTGATCACGCAGCTGACCGGGGTGGAGGGCGTCCATCTGATCGCCGACGACCAGCAGGCTTCCGACCTCGCGGCGAGCGCGGCGCGCAAGTTGCTGGCCGAGTGCGGCACTCGGCCGGAGGACATCGATCTGATGATGTTCGCCGCGGCCAGCCAGGACATGCTGGAACCGGCGACCTCCCACATCGTGGCCGCCAAGCTGGGGCTGAACTGCCCGGTGTTCGACGTCAAGAACGCCTGCAACAGCGTGCTCAACGCCATCGAGCTCACCCAGGCGCTGATCGCCTCCGGGCGGTACCGCAGGGTTCTGATCGCGTGCGGCGAAGCCCCCTCGCTCACCAGCCCGTTGTGCGTCCCGGACGCCGCGTCCTTCGTGCGCGCCTTTCCCTCGTACGGTTTCTCCGACGCGGGAGCGGCCATGCTGTGGACGGCGGAGGAGGGCACCGACCGGGGTGTCCTGGGCAGCCGCTTCGCCGCGGAGTCCACGGCCTGGGCGTCGGCCAGCGTCCCGTTCGGCGGGACGGCCAGACGCGGGCAGACGGGCGTGGACGCGGGCCACTTCCGTATGGACAGCACGCGCATGCGGGAGAGCATGAACACCCTCTTCCACACGCGGGTCCTGTCCTTGCTGGACGAGCTCGGCCTGACGGCCGCCGACTTCGCGTTCGTCGGCATCCACCAAGTGGCCCTGGCCGACCTGGACGCCGTCTGCGGCGGGGACTTCGGCGTCTCCCGCGAGCAACTCGTGCTCACCCTGCCCCGGCACGGCAACGTCGCCTCCGCCTCTCTCCCCCTGCAGCTCTCCCGGGCGCTGGAGAGCGGGCTGGCCCACCCCGGCGACCTCGTCGCCCTCACCGGCCTGGCGGCGGGCAGCAGCGCGGGCCTGACGGTGATCCGTCTCTGACCACATCGACACGCACGAACCGGAACGAACCGAGGAGCACCCCATGACCTCCCTCTACGAGCCCATCAAGGACAGCCTCGTCCACCACTTCAACATCCCCGAGGACGTCGTCCACCCCGACAGCACCCTGGAGGACCTGGGTCTTGACTCCCTCGGTGTCGTGGAGCTGATGTGCGTCCTCCAGGACGAGCTGGGGCTGCGCGTGCCCACGGACGACGAGTCCCTCAAGTCGCTGCTGACCACGTTCGGCCAGGCCGTCGCCGCGATCGAGCGGGCGCAGCCCGAGCAGCCGTGCGGGCCGCAGCCCGTGCCGGGGCAGGGTTCGCCGTCGGCCGCCGACACCCCGGTCCCCTCGGCGTGAGCGACATCGCCGTCACCGGCCTGGGCCTCCTCACCGCGGCCGGGGCGGACGCCGGGTCCACATGGCAGGGGGTGTGCTCCGGCGTCCCCACGGCCGCCCTCGACCCCCGGCTCGGTGACGTTCCCGTGCCGCTGAGCTGCCGCGTCCCCGATTTCGACGTCAAGGCGCTGCTCGGGCGCGACGTCTGGCGCATGGACCGCTCCGCGCACCTGGCGCTGGCGGCGGCCCACGAGGCGGTCGCGGACGCCGGGCTGGACCCCGCCTCCTGGGACGGCGCGCGGGTGGGGGTGGTCGTGGGCGTCGGCACGGAGAGCAAGGACACCATCGTCGCCTCGGTCCGCAAGTACATCGACCACGCCTATGCGGCGGTCTCGCCGCTGACCGTGCCGCGGTCGATGGTCAACGCCCCCGCCGCCGAGATCGGCATCGCCCTGGGCGCGTACGGCCCGAGCATGGCGGTGACCACGGCCTGCGCCTCCGGGGCGACCGCGCTGGGCGTCGCCCGGGACCTGCTCCTGGCCGACCGCTGCGACATCGTGCTGGCCGGTGGCATCGAGGCGCCCTGCCACCCCGTCACCTCGCTCTCCTTCTCCCAGATGGGCGCCCTGTCCACCCGCCTGCACGACCCGGCGGGCGCGAGCCGCCCCTTCGACGCCGACCGCGACGGCTTCGTCCTCGCCGAGGGCGCGGGCATCCTCGTCCTGGAACGCGCGAAGGACGCGCGGGCCCGTCGCGCCTCGCCGCACGCCTACTTCTGCGGCTACGGCAGTTCCACCGACGGCTACCACTACGCCGCGGCGCACCCCGAGGGCACCGGCATCGAACGGGCCTACCGGGCGGCACTGGCCGACGCCGGTCTGGAGCCCGCCG
Source organism: Streptomyces sp. UNOC14_S4 (assembly GCF_020740835.1). GTDB lineage: Bacteria > Actinomycetota > Actinomycetes > Streptomycetales > Streptomycetaceae > Streptomyces. The sequence goes on along the minus strand of NZ_JAINFC010000010.1, from coordinate 5,242 downwards.
ACATCGGACACGTCAACGCCCACGGCACCGCCACCCCGATGAACGACCGCATCGAGGGCGTGACCCTGAGGCGCATCTTCCACGGCCGCCCGCCCGCCGTCACGTCCACCAAGGGCGTCACCGGGCACACGCTCGGAGCAGCGGGAGCTGTCGAGGCGGTGCTCGCCGTCCTGACGCTGCGGCACCAGATGATCCCGCCCACCGCCAACCTCGACCGCCTCGACCCCGACATCGACCTCGACGTGGTGGCGAAGGTCCCGCGGCCGTGCCGGGTGGAGACGGTGGCGAGCAATTCCTTCGGCTTCGGCGGCCACAACACGGTGCTGGTCCTCCGCCGAGCCTGACCGGGCCTGAGGGGCCGTCCCGGCCGTGCGGGGCCACCCGTTCCGGCGGGACCCGATATTCGTCCGACGGCGCAACGAAGGCAGGCAATCGGTGAATTCTGGCACTGCTACGGAAGATGCCGGGACGCTCCCCGCCGAGGAGCCCGGGGCCCGGCGGCCGGGCCGGGGCCGGTGGCCGCTCGTCGTCTGGGCGGTACTGGTCCTGGCGTCCGCCCTCCTCGCCCTGGTGCGCCTCGACGGCCTCGACGCCCCGCCCCCGCGCGTTCCCGGTTCACCGTCCGCCCGCGCGGCCGAACTCCTCACCCGCGGCATGCCACGGGTCGGCACCGAACAGGTGATGCTGGCCTTCGACTCGCCCGTACTGCGGGCGAGCGACGAGCCGTACCGCGACGCCGTGCTCGACACCGCCCGCGCGCTCACCGCGCGGCCGGCGGTGGGCGGAGCACTGCCCGTTCCCGAGCAGCCGGGCCAGGACCTGCACCACGCCTACCTCCTGCTCGGCGTCAACGGGGACCAACGGCAGCGCCAGCGCGACATGCCGGTGCTGCGGGACGAGGCCCGGCGCGCCGCCGCGCACGCCTCCCGAGGACGCGTCACGGTCTCCCTCGTCGGCCTCACGGCCGTGGTGTCCGAGCTCAACCGCGGGGACATCGACGACCTGCGGCGCGCCGAGACCGTCACGGTCCCGCTGGCGCTGCTGCTCCTGACCGTCGGTCTGGGGTCGCTCGGCTCGGCGCTCGTCCCGCTGCTCGTGGCCGGCGCGGGCGTCGCCGTCGGCGTCGGCGCCCTGTCGCTGCTGAGCCTGGCGACGGACGTCGACACCCTGATGCTGGCCGTGACCACCACGGTCGGCTTCGGACTGGGCCTCGACTACGCCCTGCTGGTCCTGGTGCGCTACCGACGGGCCCGTACGGAGGGCGCCACGCCCACGGCGGCCGTCGCACACGCCTCGGCGACGGCCGGGAGGGCGGTGCGGTGGTGCGCGCTCGCCGTCCTGCTCGCGAGCGCGGCCCTGCTGGCGGTGCCCCTGGTGTACGTCCGCACCATGGGCCTGGCGGCCCTGATCGCCACGGGCGTGACCTACGCCGCGGCGGCCACCCTGCTGCCGCGCGTCCTGCCGCGCGTCGACCCACTGTTGGGCTGGGGCACGCTGCCGGGCCGCCGCGGCCGGCCGTCCCCTCCCGCCTCCGCCGGCTGGGCCTCGTGGGCCCGTCGGCTGATGCGCAGCCCCTGGCCGTTCCTGCTCGCGGCGCTCGCCGTGCTCGCGCTGGCCACCGCGCCCGCGCTGGGGCTGAGGCTCTGGATGGGCATCGACCGCCCGGCGCTCGCGCACAGCGACGCGGGACGCGGCATGGCGCGGATGGAACGCGACCGTATCGCGGGCGGCAGCGTCGTCGCCCTCCCGCACGCCGGGACGGCGGGCCCGGTCGACACCACGGCCCTCACCGAGAAGCTGCGGACCGACCCCCGTGTCGCCTTCACCGCGGCGTTCGACAACGGCAAGGACCTCACGGTCCTCGTCATCGTGCAGCGGGTGCCCGCCGACAGCGAGGACTCCGCGGCGCTGGTCCGCGACGTCCGCTCGTCGGCGGAGCACACCCTCTCCCGTGGTCATCCGGTGTTCGTCGGAGGGGCGTCGGCGGCGCTGATCGATCTGAGGGCGGCCCTGCTCGCCGCGCTCCGGCGGGCGGTGCCGCTCGTCCTGGCCGTGTCGTTCGTCCTCCTCGTGGCGGTCTTCCGCAGCGTCCTCATCCCGTTCAAGGCCATCGCGATGAACCTGCTCTCCATCGCCGCCGCCCTGGGCCTGCTCACCGCGTGGTCGCCCGGGGGAGAGGTGGACAACGTCATCCCCCTGCTGGCCTTCACCATCGTCTTCGGCCTGTCGATGGACTACGAGGTCTTCCTCGTCCACGCGATCACCGAGCACTACCGGGGGACGGGGGACTCCCGCGAGGCCGTCGCCCACGGCCTGAGCCGTACCGCCCGCCCGATCAGCCTGGCGGCCGGTGCCATGGCCGTCGTGTTCGCGGGCCTGCTCACGGCCGGCCGCCAGGACATCCGGCAGCTCGGGTTCGCCGTGTCCGTCGCCGTTCTCCTGGACGCCACGCTCATCCGGATCGTGGTCGTCCCCACGCTCATGCGGCTCATGGGCCACCGCAACTGGTGGTTCCCCGCGCCGCTGGCCCGATTCCTCCCACCAGTCCGCGCAGCCCGCCCCACCGGAGGACACCCGTATGGACAGGAACCCCAAGGCGTACCGAACTCACGTACCTACGAGCGTGTTTAGACGAACCGCCGTGGTCGCCGCCGTCTGCGCGATCGCGGCGACCACCGCCGGGAGCGCCCCGGTACGGGCCGTCGGCGTCGCCCTCACCTGCGGCGCCCGTACCGACCCCGGACAGCCCGTCACCCTCACCCCGCCGCTGAGCATGCGTCAGCGCACCGTCACCGCGTCGGGCACCTTCCACCTGACCGACTGCTTCTCGCCCGACCGCACCCAGACCCGCCTCCGCAGCGGCCGCCTCAGCTTCCACGGCACCGGACAGGCCAACTGCACCAGCACCTCCGGCGTGCGGGGGAGCGCCACCATCACCTGGTACGACGGGGCCGGGCGCAAGGTCGGCACCTCGACGCTCCGGCCGGGCACCCGGCAGGTGAACAGCTACAACCCGGCCGACGCCCTGCTCAGCGGCACTGTCGTACACGGCGCGCTGGCCGGTGCGCGTGTCACCGGCTCGGCCGTGCCCACCAGCGACGTCACCCAGTGCTCCACCACGGGGCTGCGCGCCGTGAACGGGTGGGGAAAGGTGACGTTCGTCCGATGACCCCGACCGCACAGCACCCCGGGCGGGTCGCCGAACGACTGCTGCGGGCCTCGGCCGAGCACGCGTGGGACGTGGACACCGCCGTCGACTGGCACACGCCCCTGCTGGAGGACACCTGGTACGCCCCGCCCGAGGTGCTGTCGCTGTACGGCACCGACCTGTGGGAACGGATGGACCACGGGCAGCGGATCGCCCTGTCCCGCAGCGAGGCCGTGGGGCTGATGAGCGCGGGCATGTGGACCGAACTGATCCTCATGCAGCTCCTGGCCCGCTATGTGGCGGGCCGGGACTTCGCGGACAGCCGCAGCCGCTACGCCCTCACCGAGATCGGGGAGGAGACCCGGCACTCCCTGATGTTCAGCAGGGCGATCGAACGGCTCGACGGCGGCGGACAGGGGACGGGAGTCCCCTGGTCGCGCGCCCTGGGAGCGGTCGCACCGGCGGTCTGCCGGGGGCCGGGCGCCTTCGCCGTGATCCTGGCCGTGGAGGAGGTCCACGACCACTGGCAGCGCGAGGCCATGCGGGACGAACGGGTGCAGCCCTTCATCCGGCAGATCTGCCGGCTCCACGTCGCGGACGAGGCCCGGCACGTCGGCTTCGCCCGCTCGGAACTGCTGCGCGCCGTCGACGGACTGTCGGCGCCCCGGCGGGAACTGCACCGCGAGACGGCCGGCATCGCCGCGGCGCTCGCGTTCACCCGCCACTTCACCGACCCCCGGATCTACCGTGCCGTGGGCCTCGACCCCAAGGAGGCCCAGCGGCAGGCCCGCCGCAGTCCGCGTTACCGCCGCAACATGCTGCGCGCCGGGGAGAAGGCCGTGGCCTTCCTCACCGAAGCGGGCATGATCGGCCCCCGTCAGCGTCACTGGTGGCGACGGGCGGGGCTCATGCCATGACCGCCGTCGACCTGATTCCGCCGTCCGGCCCCCTTCCCGGACGCCACCCGGAATGGCCCGAACTGGTCGCCCTCCCCGGCCCGGGCGGCGAGCCGCGCTCGCGCCCGCCCCTCGTCTTCGCCGCCGAGTGCGGGCAACTCCGCGCCCGCCTGGCCTCCGTCGCCCGCGGCGAGGCGTTCCTGCTCCAGGCACCGGTCTGCGCGGAGAGCCTCGCGACCGGGTTCGCCGACGCGATCGACACCGGGCTGAGGACGCTGCTCCAGATGTCGGCCGTCCTGACCTACGCCATGGCCGTCCCCGTCGTACGGGTCGGCAGGATCGGCGGGCCGGACCCGGGGCTGCGCGAATACCGCTGCGAGGCCGCCGCGTTGAACCTCGTACGCGGGCTGCTCCGCGGCGGGTACGCCGACCTGGCACAGGTCCAGGAGTGGAACCGGGCCCATGTCACCGACGACCCGGGAGGGCGGCGGCACGCGCCCGTCGTCACCGAGATGGACGGCGCCCTGCGCTTCATGATGGCCTGCGGGGTGAACACCAGGGCGCTGTGGGGCGCGGAGTTCTTCACCGGACACGCCATGTCCGTACCGGACTACGAACGCGCCCTGCGGCGTGCCGACGGCCCGGGTGCGGCGGAGGGCCTGCACGACGCCTCCGCCCATATGGTGTGGGCGGAACGGCCGCATGCCACCGCCGTGGCGCTCGCCGCGCGCCTCCGCAATCCGATCGGCGTGCGCATCGGTCCCGGCACCACGCCCGACGACGTACTGACGCTCGTCGAGCGCCTCGACCCCGCGCGGGAGCCGGGACGGCTCACGTTCATCGTCGGCACGGGCGCCGGCCGGGTGCGCGACGTCCTCCCGGACCTCGTGGGGAAGGCCGCCGCGACCGGCGCCCTCCCGGTGTGGGTGTGCGATCCCCTGCTGTTCTGCGCCGGCTGGCCGGACGCGGCGTACGAGGAGGCGAAGGGCTTCTTCGAGGTCCACCGCGCACTGGGCACCCACCCGGGCGGCCTCCACCTGGACGGCGGCGCCCACTCCCGCGGCCGCCTGCTGGACCTGGCCTTCTCCGTCGCCGGGCTGTACTGAGCGACGGCGGTGCGGCCCATGCCCCACGGGAATGGGCCGCACCGCCGCGATCGGGTCGGCTCAGGCCGCGGCCGGGCGGTTCGTGTCCGGCA
>NZ_JAINFC010000001.1 GCF_020740835.1 Streptomyces sp. UNOC14_S4 | reverse complement strand
TCCGAAGGCGGCGTAACCATGTCAAGAAGATCATCGGTAAGCCGTGTGCGGGAAAACCGCACGCACGGATTGAAAGGGGACGGAGGAACCGGGCTCGCAGGAGCACCGCGCCTCCAACTACCAATGGGAACCTCTGCAACGGACTTCGCCATTCGTGTGGCTGCTCCTGGGGATGGACGCCGGGTAGCTGCTCTCGCCGCGCTGGCTCTAGGAGTCGAGGATGAGGGTGATCCGTCGAGTGACCTCTCCACCGTGATTGATCAGTTCGGAGGACGTATCCGCCTCTCGCACGGTGAGGCAGTATGCCGTGTCGCCGAGGACGCGCAGGGACAGGTGACGGGCATCGTGCATGCAGCCCCACCCGTCACGTGGATCGAGCAGCACCCCAAAGCTATGCACCGTGCGCTGGCGCGTGGCTTTACTAAGGTTGAGCTCCTTGCAGTCAGCCCAGAACGCCAGAACACCGGAGTTGGGAGCGCGTTGCTGGCAGAGCTTGAGAAGGCAGAGCGCGGCCGGAGCACCGTGGTGTTGTTTGCGAATATCAACGCAAATGACCAGCTGGTCCGGCGATGGTATGAGCATCGCGGCTACACGGTTGCATACGGTGGCGAGCCGACGGCCCTCCACGTGGGGGGAGAACTGGTAACCCTGGTGGACACGGACGACGGCTACCTGATTGCGGGCAAGGTCATCCAACAGGGCATGCGCCTGGCGCGCCACCACATGGGCGACGGCAGCACGTGTCTGCTCGTGGAGAAAACCCAGGGCTAACACTTCTGCTTCCTCATTCCTGATCATGCCAACAAGTGCACTGTCATGAATGAGGTAGCGATATGCCGTCCAGTCCCCTGGCCCCCGTACCGGGCATTCCTGAGCGCGGACGCCCCGAGTACACGAGCAAGACCGGTGCCAACTCTGCCCGCAAGGGCCGTCTCCGTTTTGAGGAGGGTATCGGCACTGACACAGATGTCCCCCGGGACTTCGGAGTCGGCGTGCTCTCAGGCTACGAGACCGCACCCGGCCGACCGAACCACAATAAGCAGGTATGGATTAAGCCCCCGGCTGAGACGCTTCAGGAGCGGGCGCACGTCGGCTCCGCTGCATGGCCGGAGGGACCGAAATTCCTCGGTTCGTTCGTCGATGGCGCTGGCTCTGGGGCAGAGCTGAAGTTCCAGGCAGCTGTCCGCGATGGCGGTCACCAGAACCGACCCAACTACGCGCGGATCTCCGACTCCAACAAGTAAACAGGCACGACACCAGAGAATCCTCTCGGCTACCGGTATTTCCGGGCTTGCTGGGAGGATTCTCTGCGTAAGCCGCTGTCGTGCTCCGAGGGCCGCCTCCTGCACGTACCTGTATTGGAGGTGATGCCCGGTGTCCTTCGCGTTCTACCCGCCGAGTATGCGCGCCGCCTCGTCAGACCTTGCTATATCTGTGTCCCCTCTGGGACTGATTGAGTTGTCTGACGAGGAGAGACCCGCCGGTCGAGTTTGAGGTACACGGTCAGAGACTGAGCCGATACTCCACCAACTGGGCCTTCTACCTTGGCTTCCACCACTCTTACCGACGAGAAGCCGGGGAGACGCAGAACACCATCAACTATGTGGGCGCGCTGGCCCGCTACGTCAACCATTTCACCTTCGGACGTGGAATCCACTTCGAGGTGAAGAGGAAGTACGAGCACATCGTCCCTGCTCTGCTCCGTCGCGCCTGGGAGGAAGACAACGACAAGAAGTCCCTCCTGTACGAGATCGGTGAGAACGGCGGAGTCACCGGCGACAGCTTCGTCAAGGTGGCCTACGAGGAGGCGTGGACCGATGGAGCAGGCCGTGAGCATCCCGGCCGTGTCCGCATCCTGCCCTTGTCATCGGCTCATGTCTTCCCGGAGTGGCACCCCCATGACCGCGGGAAGATGATTCGCTGCCGGGTCAAGTACCGGTTTTTCGGCACGACGACAGAGGGAACCCGGACCACCTTCACCTATGTAGAAGAGCTCACTGACGATCGGATCAAGGAGTTCATCAACGACGACCTGGTGGACGACAGACCGAACCCGCTGGGCATCATCCCCATTGCGCATATCAAGAACATCGCAATCAGCGGGAGCCCGTGGGGCAAGAGCGATATCGACGACATCATCCCGCTCAACCGGGAGTACAACAACGTCACCAATGACATCGCCGACATCGTCAACTACCACGCCGCCCCCACCACCGTCATCACCGGCGCCAAGGCAACCAACCTGGAGAAGGGCGCCCGAAAGCTCTGGGGCGGCTTGCCCAAGGACGCAAGTGTCTTCAACCTGGAGAACGGTGTCGACCTCAAGGGGCCGCTGGAGTACCTCGACGTACTGAAGAACAGCATGCATGAGTTGGTCGGCGTTCCTGCGACGGCCCTTGGCGCCATGCAGCCTGTGTCGAATACGAGTGGGGTCGCTCTCGCCATCCAATTCCAGCCGTTGGTCCAACGCGCGTCGCTGAAGCAGATGCAGTTCACTCTGGGCTTTAAGCGGGTGAACGAGCTGATCCTGCTGACGTTGTTCACGCACGAGCCTGAGACGCTGAAGTACGACCCCGAGACTGGCGGCATCAAGAAGGATGGCCAGCCCTTCGAGCTGGACCCGAAGGACCCTGAAATCTACAAGGTCGACATCGTCTGGCCGACGCCACTCCCTGTCGACAACCTCGTGAAACTCAACGAAATCCAGCTGAAGATGGCGCTCGGCCTGGAGAGCAAGCGCAGTGCCCTGTACGAGCTCGGTGAGGAGTTCCCCGACGAGAAGCTCGCCGAGATCGAGACAGAGCAGAAGCAGGACGCCCTGGCGCAGGGAGCACTGGAGTTCATCCACGCGGCTATCGCTACAGGGATCTTCGGCTCGCCGGACGGCACTACACCCGATAACACCCAGAGCAAGACCGACTCTAAGGTGCCGAATCAGAGCCCCAAACCCACCGATTCCGGCATCAGCCTGAAGTTCGGCATGGACGCCAAGAAAATCATGGACACAGTCGTGACGATGGCGCACGGAACGAAACTTCCGCAGCGTCAGCAGAAGTACAACCAGACTGATACCGCTGCTTAAGACGAGGACCTCCACATGGACCAGAACACCCTGACTGCCAGTGCCGAGCCCGAGACGTCCGAGGCTGCCATCGCACAGAGCCCTGTGCAGGCGGACGCACACGCTGACACGCCGACGCGCACCTATACCGACGATGACCTGGAGCGTGCGCGGAAGCAGGAGAAGGACAAGCTGTACAGCCGCATGAGCGCACAGGAGAAGATGCTCACGCAGCTCCAGGAGGAGCTTGCTACCCAGCGTGCTGCGCGTGAGGCGGAGCAGAAGGCGAAGGACGAGGCTGCCCAGAAGGCTGCGGAGGAGGCCGAGGCCAAGCGTAAGGCGGAGCTGTCGGCCAAGGCCCTCGTCGAGGAGCAGCGCCACGAGTTCGAGGCGCGCCTGGCGGCCATGGAGGAGCAGCGGCAGAAGGAGCAGGAGCTCTATGCCAAGGAGCGCGCCTGGCAGGAGCTCCAGCAGTACAAGACCGAGGCCATCGCGGCGGCGCAGAACGACATCGCGCCCGAGCTCCTGGACCTCATCGCAGGTGACGACAAGCCGACGGTCGATGCATCGATTGAGGCAATGAAGGCGAAGTCGGCGCAGATCGCTGCGAGCGTCCAGCAGGCCCAGGTACAGGCACGAGCCAACATGCGAGGAACCTCCGCAACGGGCTATGGCGTCGGCTCAGGGGGCATCGTTGGCGAGGTCCAGGAGCTGAGTGCGGAGCAGATTCGGAACATGCCGATGGCTGAGTATGTCAAGAGGCGCACTCAGCAGGGCATGCCAGGCTCCGTGCGGGCGAGTGGTCAGGGCTTGTTCGGATAGTTGAACATTCTTGGAGCGAAGCCCCCGACAGGAGTGCCGAGGGCTTCTTGCTGTCTTAACACATTGGTATGCCCGTGATCGAAACTGATGGCGAACAGGCTTGAGTGCGCCCTGGTGACTCCGAGGGGAAGGGGGTGCCAGTAACAGCGCGAGACCGGTTCATATCGCCAACACAGAAGGATCACGATATGGCATCTGCGATTACTGGTACGGGCTTCCTGTCGCCCAATCCTACGAACTACACGGGCCCCAACTCCCAGCTCACTCCGGCGATCCAGCAAATATGGTCGAAGGAAATCCTCTTTCAATCCATGCCGATCCTCAGGTACGAGGCTTTCGCTGTTAAGAAAACGGAGCTCGGGGTCTCTCCGGGCCTGACCATCCAGTTTATGAGGTACGACAACCTCAAGGATGCCAAGCAGCTCACCGAGGGTATCCACATGGAAACCCAAGCATTGACGGCTAGTCAGTTTTCAGTGAGTGTCCATGAACACGGCGCGGCTGTGGCTGTCTCGGAACTTCTGCTTAATGCCTCGTTCGACGACGTCATGGCTAGCGCCTCCCGTCTGCTCGGACGGAACATGGCGATTTACCTCGATGGCATGGCGCGAGACGTGCTTCTGGGAGCCACCTCTGTGCTGTACGGCCGAGATAAGTTCGACCTGTCTGGCGCCAAGGCGACGCGTACTCGACTCTCGCCTTTCGACAAGGGCGATGCCGCGGCCGGGCGTGACGGACTGACGAGCCATTACCTGACCGCCAGTACCGTCAAGGACGGTGTAGAGACCCTCGCCAGCAAGAACATTCCGCGGCTCGGTGACACCTATGTGATGTTCGTGCATCCGCATCAATCTCGGTGGCTCCGCGAGGACCCGGCGTGGATCAATGCGACCTCTTATGCGCAGCCCGGGAATTTCTCGATCGGGGAGATAGGCCGGATCGACGATACAATCTTTGTGGAAACGACGCAGGTCCGCCAGCTCCAGAACTCGGCAGGTAAGACCGTCTACCAGAGCAGCATGATCGGTGACAATGCTTTTGCTCACGCGATCAGTCTTCCGGTGGAACTCAGGGATGGCGGAGTCATCGATATGGGACGTGAACACCGACTTGGCTGGTATAGCGTGCTTGGTATGGGCTTGATTACCGACCAGAGTGTTGTGACTATCGAGACGAATTAAATCTGGATGCGCAGAAGCCCCCAATCTTGGTGAGGATTGGGGGCTTCGTTTCGTTGCTGCGGTCTACGGGAGCAAGAGATCCTTCTGCTTAGCAATGATGCCGCCTGTAAAGACACGCCAGTCGTCCTCGGATAGGACCAGGACCTGGGCGTCGGGGTGTCCGACGTCGTTAGAGTCGCGCAGTGCCACAACCCCGTCTACGAAAGCGACCTCAAGGCAGTTGTCTCCTCCGTTGCTGAGGAAGCTCTTGGTCCACTTGGCCTTGGAGAGGTCAACTTGCTTGATCATGAGTAACGTTCCTTGATCAAAATTTGGATATGGCGACGCGAAGCCTCGGGATCAAGGGCTTCTGTGCGAAGATGGTTGAAAGCGGTCTCGTAGCGGTCGGTGTCACTATTTTCCTCCAGGTAGATGGCTGTTGTCATCGGTTCGATTGCCACAACCGGAGGCCCTCCTGCGAAGCGCATGAGGTGGAAACTTCCGTCAAGTCCGGCATGGGCCCCGTAGTCGAACGGCAGCACCTGTATGGCGATGTGCTTGTGCTGCGTGGTGATGTCGACGAGCCGCTGAAGCTGATCGCGCATCACCTCTTTTCCGCCCATCTGCCTGTACAGTGCCGCTTCGTCGAGAATGCACCACAGCTTCAGCGGCTCGTCCCGTGTGAGAACTGCCTGGCGAGCCATGCGTAGCTTGACAAAGTTCTTGATCTGGTCGGCATGGTGCCACTTGCGGCTGCGCTCGACGACCGTGGTGGCGTACGCCTCTGTCTGAAGGAGGCCGGGGATCACGCTGGCGAAGGTGTCGCTCCTGGTGGCTACCTGTTCAAGCGTGAGGTACTCGGCGAATGGGTCTCGGATCGTCCCGCGAAACTCGTTGAGTAGGTTGCTGGGTTTGCCCTTGTAGGCAAGGGTGGCCAGCTCCTTGATCTCTTCCTTCCGCCTGCTGTCCGTGCAGCCGTACGCCTCGAAGAACGCGGCCATCATGGAAGGCTGAACTCGCTGACGAGCGTTCTCGATCTTGCTGAGGGCGGACTGGCCCGACAACCCGACCAGTTGTGCAGCCTGTTCCAAGCTCAGCCCTGCCTCCTTGCGGAGCGCTTTGAGCGCCAGGCCGAGCCTTCGCCGATGCACGTTGGGCTGGGCGTCCGTCATCTTCCACCTCCGACGACGCAGCGTACCGTTCGGCTGCTGCGGTGCTCGTGCTCCCATCAGGGCGTCAACTTTCTAGCACCTGGAGCTTGCGAGCAACCTTTCTCGCGAGCAACATGTCTCTCGACACAGGCTCCGCTGTCTGGGTGCGGCTTGGCGTGAACTGCACGCTGCCTGTGTCGAGTTGACCCTGTGGAGGTGACATGGCTGTCCCCAACCAAGGTCTCGTCCAGGAGTACGAAGACGTAGTCGACATGTACCCGGACAAGGGCGACACAATCGGCCGTATACGGCGAATCGTCAGGGCAAGGCTTCGGTTATGGGGCCTCGTCGAGGAGTTGGACGGCGCGCGGCTCGACCTACCGGTCACGGATGACGTGCTCGTGGTTGTGAGTGAGCTGCTCACCAACGTCTACCGCCACGCGGATAAGCGCGCGACCTTGTTGATGCAGCGCTCGGGTACTGCGCTGTACGTAGAGGTCGCAGATGGCTCGTCGGCTCTTCCCGAGCTTCGTGAGCCGGACTGGGAAGAGGGAACGGGGCGTGGCCTGCATGTGGTGGAGGCCGTCACCGAAGCATACGACGTCGTGCGGGCCGACGTTGGCAAGAGAGTCTGTTGCCTGTTCGAAGTTCCAGCACCATACGAGCTGTCGCCCTGCCGTACGTTGGGCTGGGTCTCATGACTACGCCTGTTGTGCTTCCGAATCTCCCTCTGGCGATACATGGCACGCTGATCAGTACGTCCAGTGGCGGCCAGCGAGTCCTCATTGAGCGCGCCGTTCTGGAGAATCCTAGGGCTGCGCTGTCTTGGCTCGACGACGCCTTTGTCCAGCACGAGATCGACGGGCCCTTTCCCAGGGCACGACGGGCTGTAATTCGAAGGCTTCGCCGTGATCTGCAAGGCCGGTCACGGTGGCTCGACGGTGATGCGAGCCGACCGTATGTCGTGCACTCCGAGAGCTACTCCTCCGATCTGGAGGGGTGCTTGTACGTGGTCAAGAAGCTTCCACTTGTAACGCCCTGCCTGCTGCTGGAGCGTGCCCCGTGAGACTTACCCGAGAGTCAATACTCGAAGACGTCCGTAACTACCTGCGCGTGCATGTGGAAGAGCTAGGGGTGTTGAAGCCTCTACATGATGCGCTGAAGGAACACCGCCATGATGGTGATGCGGCCTGCGACAGTAGGTGTCCGCTGATTGCCGTCAGCCCCGTTGTGCTGGATGAGCGTGATTCGGTCCTGCACTTCTTCCATGTGCCGACGAGGTCGTGGGTGTTGTACGCCGATTTCGTTGAGCCGTCGACGGAGAGCCTGGCGCATAGCGCTTACCAGATCCTCGTGGAGACGTTGGGTATGGACAGCGTTTGGCTCCCGCCGCAGCCCCAGCCGCCACTGTTGATCGATGTGAGCACAGTTCCCGGCGATCGGAATCGATGCATCCCACCCCGCACCTGTTACACATTCCGGTACCTGTTCAGGGCTCTGTCGACGCAGTTGAACTGTCCGGAGTTCACGAAGTTCGGGACGAAGTGGATCTCGATCCGCGATGTTCGAGACAGCCTACTTCGGAAACGAATCGCTGTCGCTGCGATGAGGCCCGGCTGAGCCGGATCGGCCTCGGGTGCCTGTTCGTGATTCTGACCTGGCTCCTGGTGAGTCTGTCAGTTACCGAACTCATCGAGCAGTACGGCTATTTCTGAACCTATAAAGGAGGAGGTGAAGGTGGACGTGGAACAGCGAACTCGGTGCTTTAGTGCCGAGTGTGTCGCCCTTCGTGAGGCTCCTTTCAGCCTTACCCTGCTGTGGCACTTCGGTTCTTGGTCTGCCTGGGACGTGATGATTCAGGTTCACTCACGTGCCCAGTTCCTTGCAGCGCTCTTACCTGTCCCTGTTGCTGAGCAGGTTTTGTCCTGGGTCGAGGATGACGCGCTCTTCCGTCAGGATGTAGCTGCACTCGAAGGCGGTGAGGCGTTTATCGGTTACGCGTTCCTTGTGCCGAATGAGAGCCTCACCTACGAAATCACTGTCCGTCGCCCGACTTTCGTACGTCAATGTGCCGCAGGGGAGCGCATTGGCCGCCTGAGTACGGGCGTGTAGATCTCTTGAAGTCTCTCGCCGCTGAGGAATGGACATGTTCCGCTCTAAGTTCCGTCACGTAGACCACACGATCTCCCGGGTGGATGGCACTTTGATTTACGGCGCGAAATGCCATGGGTGTGGCTGGAAGGTGAGGCACAACCCCGATGAGGCGGCTGTGGACCTGGCGTGCCTGGAACACAGTGGCCGCTCTGGCCACGGGTCGTTCAAACTTATCTGCACAGTCCAAGCCACAGTGATCAGAAAGGGATGAGCCAGAGGAGACAGAGACATCAGAGGGCCAGGCGCCCTCGTGCGATAACGAACTGAACGTCAAAATCCAGGCAATTCAAGCCGAGCTGGAGAAACAGCATGGGTTTACGCAAGATCGTCAGTGACTCGCAGGCATCGTCGTGCTACTTCCGTACCTCGGTCGATCACCCGAATCGCAAGGCTCTGGTACAGATCACCGAGCGGTGCAACCTGACGTGTGCTCACTGCTTCGTGTCGGCCGGACCGTACGGCGACACCATGCCTCTCGAAGAGATCCGGGGGAAGGTGGTACCGCGCCTAAAGGAGAGCCGCGTCACCCGCGTCACCCTCACGGGCGGGGAACCGTTCGTTCACCCGAACCTCCTGGAGGTGATCGACGCGTTCCGCACGGGCGGCATGAGCGTGGGAGTCTGCACGAACGCGACGCTGGCCACCGACGACCAGATCGAAGCGCTGGCAGGCATGGGCGTCCACACCAACGTCAGCCTCGACGGGTTCGCTGAGAACTCCCACGGAAAATTCCGGGGGAACCGAAAGTCGTTCTACACCACCGTGGAGACGGTGAAGAAGTTCGCGACGGCAGGCATCCTCCAAGGGCTGCTGTGCACCCCCAACTCCCTCGCCGAGGACCGGGAGTACGCCGACCTATGCGCCTTCGCCAAGGAACAGGGTGCTCGGTACGTACTGATGAACCCCCTGTCCAGCATGGGGCGCGGGGTGAAGGCGCAGCGGAAGCTGGCCAGTCCTGAGGAGCACATGCGGCGTATCCACGAGCTGACCGAGCCGTTCGCCGACGACCTGGACATGGTGCACATTCGGTTCCCGAACGACTCCAAGCCTCTGGCTGGGTGTGAGGCGGGAACGATCATCTATGTCTTCACAGCGGGAGAGGTAACGGTCTGCCCGTACTTGGTCTTCGCCGCCCGGACACCGCAGTCCCAGCACTCCGACAGCGAGTTCATCGTCGGCAACATCTGGACCGACGCGGACATCGCGGCCCGGCTGGACGCCTACAAGTTCCACGAGCGCTACACCCTCGGAGACAACCCCACCTGCGGCTCTTGCACGCTGTCGGATGGGTGCGGGAAAGGCTGCCCGGCAGCCGTGGTGTCCGCAGGCCAGCGGATCGGCTCCGTCGACGCGGAGCAGTGCCCGGTCACGCCTTCTCCTGGCCGCTCCCTGCTGCCGGTGGTGTCCACGTGACCCTCAAGTCCAGCGGCCTGTTCGTCACCCTGGACGGCCCCGGGGGCGTGGGAAAGTCAACAGCGCTAGAACTCAGCGCTGTCCAGTTGGACAACGCCGGGGCGCTGGTGCACACCACCGTGGAGCCGTCACGGGCGTCCTTGGGCTATCTGGCACGGCATGGCACTGAGACGTACCAGGGGAGGGAGCTCGCGTGCCTGATCGCAGCCGACCGTTACCACCACGTGCGTACTGAGGTCCAGCCTGCTCTCGACCAGGGGTACGTGGTCCTCTGTGATCGGTACATTGCGTCTTCGCTGGTCCTGCAACGCCTGGACGGCGTGGACCAGCAGATGATCTGGGAGCTGAACCGGCATGTCCTGCGGCCGGATCTCTCGGTGATCCTCACAGCAGCACCAGGGGTGATCGCGAAGCGCCTCCAAGCCCGAGGAGCACACAGTCGCTTCGAGCGTATGCATGACAACTCCGCAAGAGAGGCCACTCTGTTCACGGAAGCCGCTACCTTTCTCCAGGAGGCGGGCTTCCACACACTGGTCATCGACTGCACCACGCGCAGCCCCGCCCAGGTAGCTGAGGCCGTCTCCCATGAGATCACTGCACTGCTGACAGGGAGATAGGCATGCCGACTGAGGCTCCGGTCAATTCCATCAGGATGCTGACGCTCAACATCGGCGGACCATCCCCGGAACGGGCGCAGCGCCAGCTCGCCTGGCTTGCGCAGCGCCCGGAGGATGTACTGATCTTGACCGAAACAACGCCCAGTCGTGGATGCGATCTCTTGGCGGAGCGGTTCGAGGGCGCCGGGTACGAAGTGGTGTACCCGGCGCCTGAACGGGGTGAGCGCGGGGTTTTGATCGTCAGCCGCTTGCCGATCAGCGCGGGCGGAACGCTGGAGACTGGTTACCTGCCCTACCGTGCGGTGCGGGTGGCGGTTAAGGCCCATGACGGACCGCTCGACATCGTGGGCCTGTACGTCCCGTCACGGGACGCCAGTGCACCCAAGGTTGAGCGCAAGCGTCGATTCCTCGAAGAGGTCCAAAAGGCGCTTCCTGGCGGAGGCACGCCGTCCAGGCGCGTGGTGATCGGCGACTTCAACGTCCTGGAACCAGGGCATGTTCCCCGATATTCTGCGTTTCGGGCGTTCGAATACGGCTTCTACCAGTGGTTTGATTCGGTTGGCTATCTGGACGCTTTCCGGGAGCTTCATCCCAGTACCCATGAGTACTCATGGGTGGGGAGAACCGGCGACGGTTACCGGTATGACCACGCATTCGTTTCGGGCTCTCTCCGTGCAGCAGTACACTCATGCGCTTACGTGCACGAGCCGCGTCACTGCACGGAGCCCCGGCTCAGCGACCACTCCGGACTCAGCCTGCGGCTGGCGGTCAACCCCGTTGAAGCTCTCCCGGTCTCTGATCCAATAAACATCCGGGCCCAAGAGCCTCCAGCACTGTTCTAGGTGAAAGTGAAAGAGATCCACTAAATGGAGCACTGCAAGCCAATGGATGATGAGACGTCATGGGACATCGTGAGTCGAATCGTGGAGTGGCTGGACTCGAAGACTGATCTGCCACCCAGCACGGTGGAACTCCTGCGCGTGCTGAAGATCGGTGAGGAGTACGGGGAAGTGGCCGAAGCCGTCCACGGCGTTATGGGCTCTAATCCCCGCAAGGGGGTGAGCCACACGCAGGATGACATCGTAAGGGAGCTGTTCGACGTGATCCTGACTGCCATGGTCGCTGTGGTGACCATGAGGCCGGACGCGAAGAAGGCGTTCGGCGCACATCTCTCCTCCGCCGCCGACAGATTGCTCTCCAGCTGACCCAGGCAGTGGCGAAGCTCGGCTAACTCCTCTTTGAGATCCCTGCGAAGATTTCTCGCAGGGATCTCTTTTGTCTACGTGAGGAGTGCCAGATGCCGCCCAGGAAGAAGATTTCACCTCGCGATCACACTGCGATGGTGCACGACGAGCTGGTGAAGAACCGCGAGCTGGCCGAGAAGGAGGCCGCGCAGCGCGAGTTGATGGAGGCGCAGGTTGCTGAAGAGGTTCGTAGTCAGGTCGTCGACCTGACACAGCCCGATGTCGTGGTGGAGACCCAGCAGGTCGAGGTCGGTGATCCGGTCCGGGAGATGCAGGTGGTGGAGGATCTCCGGGACGTCACCATCGGGTATCGCCAGACCTACGATTTTGAGGCTGGGCGGAAGTACCGGGTGCCGTCTCACGTCTATGCCCATCTCCATGAGAAGCGCCTCGTCTGGGGGGCGTAGTGTCCTCCATCGAGAACACTTCGCCCGTCGTGATCGGGCGTCACTACCGGCTGCGTGCACCAGAGGGCATGGGTATTGGGTTCGCCAAGCTCGAACCCGGGGATCAGGTCCAGGTCTACGGGATAACGCCGCCGGGTGAGCGCAGCAATCCCTTTCCGGACCAAGCGAATATTGCCTTCCTCTTCTATGACCCTCGGATACAGCCTGGAGAGCTGCTAGAGCGGCGCATCGCGTGCGCGGAACCCGTTTTTCTCCAGAACTTCGACCTCATCGACGACAGCACAGTCATGATCGGCCAGCCGACCCATGACCAGCACCAGGACGCCGTGACATGAGCGCACTCGTGCCCAAGCAGACCGCGGCCGAACTCACTCAGCTGCTGGCCGCGTCGCCCACTCCAGATAACGCCCTGGTCTGCGCCTACCTCCAAAGCTTGTGGAACGCGGCCAAGGGCGACCGCCAACTGCTCTACCGGCTCTTGCCAGCCGACTTCCTGGCGTCGATGGCATCCGTTATCAGTGCTGGGGGAGAGGCCGCGCTCCTCAAGGACATCGAGCAAGTGAAGGACCGCCCTGTGCGCCGCCGTCTCGCCCTGCTGTCCTCCGACCCCGGTCCGGATGCTTCCGCCGACGGCATCGCGTCACGGGAGATTGTCGCCGCCGGGTATCAGCGGCAGAACCTGACGTTCGTGGAATCCAGGGATGACCAGGGCCGTCTCTTCTATGCGACTACGGAGGTCATGTTCGGCCCGCTGCTCTTCACTGGTGGAGACGGCGCAGGGACGGTCACTCATGTGGCTGCCGTCATGGAGTCCGACACGACCACATTGCGCGTACTGGCCGTGTGGCAGCTGGCGACGCCCTTCCAGGTCCACAGCGGCGAGACCGTATCCCTGAAGGCGGGCACGGCGCAGCTCGGGGTGGGCTGATGGCGCAGATGATCACTCCGGGCATGCAGGACCTGTGGATGCAGGCCCTGCTTCACCCCCGAGCCGATGTGCAGAGCAGCCGCATCCGGCAGTGGTACGAGACGGCCACCGCGCGCTTGGCCAAGGCATCAGGCGGCGACGGCGGTGTGTGGCTGTCGAGCCTCAGTACGCCGACGCTGGCGCAGTTGCACGGCCGCTTCGCGCTCGCGCCCGAGGGGCTGGACGTTTTCCTGACCGGCTCGCGCAGCAGCGACTGTTGGGTCATGCTTTTGACTGGCCCTCCGCGTGACATGTGGGCGTCCGGCGCGGCACTGGCCCGCGATGTCGAGGTCATTGCTGAGGGCTGTACGCCCCAGCGGCTGGAGTTCGCTGACGGCATTCAAGTGGGCGCCGACGGCTCGGTCATGGTGAGCAGCTCCAACACGCTCATCTTCGGCCCCTTCACTGGCACTTCCGGCTCCGGCGGCGCTATCAGCCATCTCGCGGTACTTCCGGACCCGGTGCGTGGAGACACCGTGCCCATCGCGGTCGCCGAGCTCGACACCACCGTGGTAGCGACGCAGGGCAGTGCTTTAGTCATTCCCAAGGGCGGTCTCACGCTGCGGTTTGCCGGGGCCGGTCCGATCGTGCGCTCCGCCTACCAGGCTGTCCTCCACGCATCCCTCAGCGTCGCCGGAGGAGCTGACGCCCTCGTCCCGCTCATGCGGCACATGAGCGCGTACCTCGTATCCCAGTCCGGAGTCGACGCGCTGCTGTACGCCGTGCACGACGACGTTCTGCGCTGGCTGAGCGCCGCCCTCAGGGCTGACAGCCAGTACATCGCCGCGGTCCTGGCTGCTCGTGCCCAGCGCTCTGCGGGCTTCGACTACACCCCGGAGCTGTGGGTGCGCCTGCTGGCCGACAGCCCCGGACCCGATCCGACGATGGATGACGTCCTGGAGGCCGAGCTGCTCGCTCCCGGCTACATGCCGCAGACCGCGGCACTGGCCGGAATGTCCTCTGGCCACAGCCTCAGCAACCCCCAGCGCCGGGTCTTCGGCCCCTTTACCGACACCGACGGCTCCAGGTCCTCCGTCACGCACATCGCCATCACCTCAAACCCGGACACCGGCCACGTCATCGCCGTATGGCCGCTCGACACGCCCCTGCGGGCCCAGCAGCTCGAAGAACTCGTCATACCGGAATGGACGCTGCACCTGGAGGCCGCCTGATGGCAGACATCGCCAAAATCATCAGCCGCGTCCGCGCCATGATCGACGACTACGGCACCCCGTACCGCGATGTGCTCACCGGCACCGGTGACCTCGACGAATACGACCTGTCCGAGTCCAACGTCACCGTCGACCGCGTGTCCCAGATCTCCGGCGGCACCATCACCGACCTCCAGGCCGGGAGGAACTACACCGTCGACCAGCACCAAGGGCGCATCATCTTCCGCGGCGGCGTGGGCACCCTGCCGCTCGGCGCCACCGTCATCGTCGAGGGCACTGCCCGCGGCATGCTCACGGACGAGGACCTGGCCCAGCACGTCCGGGACGCCCAGCTCTGGCACTGCGGAAACCGCACGATCACTACGCGGTACCGCTCCAAGGAAGGCTTCATCCGCTACTCGGACGAGCCCCTGACACTGGACAACCTGCCGGAAATCGAGGAACTCCCCCTCGCCCTTCTCGCCGCGGTGAACGCCCTGTGGCAGGTCGCCACCTCCACCGCCACCGAGCCCGACATCCAAACGGCCGAAGGCACGCACATATCCCGCTCGCAGGTCTACGAGCAGACCATGGACCAGATCACCGCCCTGACCAACCGGTACAAGGAGCTGTGCGAGCAGCTCAATGTCGGCATGTACCGGATCGAGATCTCCACCCTGCGCAGGGTCTCGCAGACCACCGGCCGCTACATCCCCGGCTACTCGCCGCGCGAGTTCGACGATGCCTCCTATCCGGCGCGCCAGCTGCCGCCGATCGACCGGCACCACGAGGACCCGTCCGGTATCCCCTCACCCATCCTTCCGGGGCTGACCGGGTGACGCGCGCCGACCGCAAGAGGGGCCGGTGGTCGCGAGCACAGGCATCGGCCACCATCGACCGGGGACTGCGCGCCTGGGCCACGAAAACCGGTGACGCCCTGACCTGGTACCGCTACGCCCCCGAGACGTCACAGGCGGACGACGTGTACGACGAAGGCACAGGGCGCGGCCGGATCTTCTGGGGCCCCATAACCGTCCCCCTGCTCAGCGCCTACCGAGACCAGGGCCAGGCCGACCGCACCGAGCAGGGCCTCTATCAGGTTGCCCCGCTCCAGGTCACTGCGTCGCTGCGCCAGATGGAGCGTGTCGGCCTCACGGCGCCGGACCTGTACAACTATCGGTATCTCAGGGACTGGATCGGCTACGACGGGCGCCTTTTCCGTATTGAGGACATGCAGGTGCTCGGTCGGCTGAACCGGCGGGACACCGTGGTCGCCATGACCTTCTCTGAGATCAAGGCCGACGAGCTGACCTCCGATCCGTTGTTCAAGGCGTACCGAGACTTTCATGGGCGGTTGCTGAATAAGCGGCGCTAACTGTTCGCGGGTATCAGGTGTGACTCTGGATCTGTCAATGATCATTGAGCAGAGGTCGATTCATGCCGTGGCTGAGGAATGAGGATGCCGCCGTCAGGCGGAAGATCCATGGCCTGTCTGTCAAAGACGGGGACGTGGAGCTGCCTGTGGGTGTGCGTTTCTCGCTGCCTGAGAATGAGCTGGCTGATCAGGACTTCCCGCTGATCATCATTGAGCGCACACGTGTATCCCGAGACCCCAGCCGGGAGTGGCGCGGAAGTGTTCAGCTCAAGTACGCGCCGGAAGGCTACGAGCCTTGGGCTGATATGACTGACCCGTCGAAGTCCCCGTACTTCACGCGTGACCCAATCCCTTACCTGATTGATTATCAGGTCACGGCGCTGGCACGTAAGCAGAAGCACATCGCGGACCTTGCAGCCCTGCTGTCGGATCTCGCATACCTACCGGCCAGATTCGGCTTCCTGGAAGTCCCCGAGGACGGCACCGTCAGAAGCCTCGACCTCATCGGCGGCCCGGAGTTCCCCGTCGGGTGGGACGAATACCGAAAGCGCCTCTTCCAAGCCGTCTACCTCGTGCAGGTCACCAGTGAAGTGCTCGGCGAGGTCGAGAATCCGACCCGTGTCAAGGAAGTCATCCAGAAGATCAATGACACCCAGCACCCCTGGCCGACCTAAAGGAGACACACGTGGCCAACTACCGGCGCCCCGGAATCTTCGTCGACGAGACACTCACCCCCATCCTGGTCAACGATGCCCCAGCAGGCGACTTCGTGTCCTGTTTCGTCGGCGAGCACACCTACGGACCGAGCACACCCACCCTGGTCCGTAACTGGGCCGATTTCGTGACCATTTTCGGCGGATTCGGAAACAGCAACTACCTCCTGCCTTTTGCCGTGCACCAGTACTTCAGCAACGGAGGCCGTGCTGCCTACGTGGTGCGCGGCGTCGCCAAGGACGCCAAGACGTCCCAGCTCACACTCAAGGACCGGCAGACCCCCGCCACACCGGCGAACACTGATGGCGACAAGACGAAGGCGGCAGCCCTCCCGGCAGACACACTCCGGCTCACAGCCAAGGCCGCGGGCAGCTACGGCAACAGCATCTCGGTCAGCATCACCGACTCCAATACGGGCCTGGGCCGCTTCAACCTCTGGATCAAGGTCGGCGGAGACTCGGCAAGCAATGTCGTCGAACGCTTCAACGACATCACCACCGACCCCGCTGATTCACGCAACGTCGTCGCCGTCATCAACTCCCCGACCACCGGCTCGAAATTCCTCACAGCCGAATACCTCAACCAGCCGGTATGGAAGGCGGATTACACCCCCGTGCCCGTTCAGGGAGCTTCGCTGGCCGGTGGTGATGACGGCGCGGCCACGCCGGACCTCGTGGCCGCGGCCAAGCTCCTGGAGGAGACCGGACAGGCCCTGAACATCAACCTTCCCGGGGTCAGCGACGCAAGCGTCCTCAACCCCATCATCGACTGGATCGAATCCTACGGATACGGCTTCTTGGTCGTCGATGCCCCCAAGCTCGACGGCAACACCAACACCGAACAGGCCGTCGACAAGTACCTGGCACTGTCTCCGCTGAGCAACAAGGGGACCAGCCCGGCACCGCTGCGCTCGTCCTCCTACGTCGCTGTGTACGGCCCGTGGATCAGTACAGCCGACCCCGCAGTTGCCGCTGTGGGTGCGACGCGGCTTCTCCCGCCAGGTGGCGCGGTAATGGGCAAGTTCGCAGACTTCGACATCCAGTACGGCCCCCACCGGACCCCAGCCGGACCGGAAGCATCCCTGAAAGCTGTCTACGCTGCGCAGTACCGCTTCATCGATACGCAGCTCGACGCCCTCAACCAGGCCGGTATCAACATCATTCGTCAGGTGCCGAACACCGGCTTCTGCGTCATGGGCGGGCGCACTGTGCGAGCGGGCTACCCGGACCGGTACATCGCCGTGCGCCGATTCCTCATCCACGTGCGCAAGATCCTGGTGGAGTCGACACAGTTCGCCATTTTCCAGCCCAACACTCCCGACCTATGGGCATCCCTCTCCGCCATCGTTACGCAGCGGCTCACCGAGATGACGCAGACCCAGATGCTCAAGGGGGCGACGCCCGACCAGGCATTCCGTGTGGTCTGTGACTCCACCAACAACACCGCGGTCACGGTGGCCAACGGCGAGGTGCATATCGATATCGGCCTTGCCCTGGCGCGACCGGCTGAGTTCATCGGAGTCCATATCGGACAGTTCGAGGGCGGATCGACCTCAACGGATTCCCTCTAAGGGAAGGAGCGCGTCATGGCAGGCAAGACCAGGACCACCGTCGAGCAGAAGTCGTCACTGGCCTCCATTTCGACTGACCCTCTACGCTCGTTTAAGTTTCATGTACAGATCAGCGGGCCCCAGTCTCTTCAGAACGCCTACCCCAAGCTGGGGTTCATGGCGGTAAGCGGACTGAGTATGACCACCGACGTGATTGCCTACCGGACCGGTGGCAACAATGTGACTACTCAAAAGCTCCCGGGGCAGTCCGACTTCTCTCCGATCACCCTCTCCAAGGGCCTCTGCCCGGGTGATCAGCAGCTGCTCGACTGGATGTACCAGATGTTCAGCGTTATGCAGGGCGTGGGGCAGACCTATGACACCAAGACCGATTTCAGAGCGACGATCGACATCATGCTCATCGACCATCCGGTCACGACATCCACCGCAGCAGTGAAGGCAATCTGGCGCGTCTACAACGCGTGGCCCACGGCCATTTCGTTCGGCGACCTGGACGCAGGCCAGAACATGTACTCGGTCCACCAGATGACCTTTGCGCACGAGGGGTTCGACTTCAAGGTGGCTCCGAAGTCCGGGCCCACCGGAGTTTCCCTCTAAACCCCACTTGATGACCCCCACACAGGAGCTGTAGATGTCCGAGACCACCTACGACTGGCACTTTGACGACGGCAACACTCCGCAGGCCATCAACCCCGCCGAGAACGCGGCGCAGGCCAACGCCGCCATGCAGCAGGTGCTCGCCGAGTCCACCGGCCCGGCACCGGACGTCCCCGTGCCCAACGATTGTCTGGTCACCCTTCCCGTCGGCATCGAGATCGACGGAAAGACCGTGCGCGAGGCCGAGATCCGTGAGCTGACCGGAGAAGACGAGGAAGCCCTCGCCAAGGTCGCCACCAACTCCCTGCGGTTCTTCGACGTCGTTCTCCAGCGCGGCGTCGTCTGTATCGGTGACACCAAACCGACTCCGGACCTCCTCAAGAGCCTCTACGTCGGCGACCGAGACGCACTCCTCCTGGCGATCCGCATTGCGACCTTCGACAAGGCGCTGGAGATGACCGGCGTGGAGTGCCCCGGCTGCGGCCAGCGCATCGATGTCACCGTCGACCTCTCCACCGTCCCACAGCGAGGGCTCCCGGTGGAGCCGCACAGCGTGGCGCTGCGCAAGGGCACCGCCTTCCTGCGCTTTCCTACCGGAGCCGATCAGGCGTACATCCTCGCCGACCAGGACACCAGCGACGCCCGCAGGAACACGCTGCTGCTGGAGCGCTGCCTGGACCACATCGAAGCGCCGGACGGCACAGCCACTCCGGGCAGCTCCCAGGTTGCCCAGCAGATGGGTATCGCCGACCGCCGCAAGGCCCTGCTCTACCTCGCCGACCACGCGCCGGGCCCGGAGCTTGCACACGTCTCCGTCGAACACGACAGCTGCGGAAAAGAGGTTCCGCTGCCGCTCACGCTGACGGACACCTTTCTCAACCTCTGACGTCGAAGCCGCACTCATCGACTACTCCTCGCTGGTCCACGCCTACGGCTGGACTCCCTCGGAGGTCAAGCGGCTGACCGTGCGCGAGCGCCATTACTGGCGCGATTTGGCCCTGTGGCAGAAGGAACGGAAGGAGGTCGCCAGTAATGCCGTCCAATGACCAGCCAGCAACCGAACCGAATATCGCAGGCCGCCTCCTGGGTACCAGCGCCTTCGTCAAGGGAGTAGAGGACACAGAGAAGCAGATCAAGAAGCTGGGCCAGTCCCTGGATCGCATGAACAAGGCGATCGACAGCCTGACAGGAACGATCCAGGGCACCGGGCGCAGCGCCGGGAGATTTCCCCGGGCGAACACAGCGTCGCGGGCAGGACTGGCGCAGGCCCCCACGCAGGCTGGTGGCTCCGGCTTCATTCCGCCGGGATCGGCGGTGGCGGTGCAGCAGGCGGACGGCGACCGGCTCCCTGTGCTCCGGCCGCAGTACTTGCCCCGGCTCTACACCACGACGCGTCCGCAGGAGCCGCCCCGGGTCGACCTGACGCGGCTGGACCGCTTTCCCGTTCCATGGCGTCCACTGCCCCTGGCAGGAGGCGGAGCCGGTGGGGGAGACGATGGTGGCCCGAGGCGCGGTGACCCTGAACGGTTCAGCTTTGGGCTCGGGCAGGCCACGAATCGGGCGATGACGTGGGGCGCCGGAAAATTCCAGCGCCGGGTCGATCACATGACCTCGCAGGCGTACGAGATGGACCGGTACGCCACATACGCCTACACACAGTGGGGAGACCCGGACAAGGGACGCTGGAGCGAGAAGAACCGGCTGCGCAATGACGCCATGCACAGCAGTACCGCGACGAGCACCGAAGACCTGAATACCGGCCTCTTCGAGGTCGACCGCCGACTGGGAGCGGGCCGCTCGGATGCCGAGCGGCGCATCCTGCACAAGCAGGCGTCGGGCTATGCCGTCCTCGACCCGAGCATGGGTATGGCGGATTCCGCCCAGATGATGACGGCGATGTACACGCCGCAGGCCAGCATGATGTACCAGGTCCTGGGGATCGGGCCGACCATCGGCGAAGGCGGCGAGCGGATGTCGCAGTCCCAGCTGAACGAGAATCTCCTCAACCGTATCTACCGAGGCGGCGGTTACTCCCTCAAGAACGTCCAGGCCGACAGCGAGCAAGGCGGCGCACTGCGCACGACGCTGGAGGCCATGGCCCGCGCCCAGGGGCAGTCGCAGGACTGGGTGGAGAACCGGCTGACCCAGATCCAGTCGCAGGCCAAGTGGCAGGAGAAGACGGGTGGAAGCGCTGAGGAGTTCGACAAGCTCCTCCAGGATGCCGGTGGCACGGGGGACAAAGCGAAGAAGGCGCGCGACAAGCTCGACGAGGGCGGCCTTGACACCGACAACCTGATCAACCAGCGCAAGAGAAAAGAAGGCGAAGAGCGCCGTCACGACAGCCAGATGATGGATGCCTTCGCTCCCGCGCTGTCCGCCACAACAGACGTCGTCATCAAATTCAAAGAGGCACTCAACTCGGTCCTGGAGCTCCCCGGGCTCAAACAGCTCATCGGCGGATACCAGGGTGTCGACAGCGGCACCGGCGGACGGCTGAGCAGCACCCTGGGCGGAGCGGCCAAGGGCGCACTGGCCGGAGCGGGCATCGCCTCCTTCGTACCGGGCATCGGTACCGCTGTCGGCGCAGCTGCCGGTGGTCTGATCGGCGGTCTTGGCGGCCTCATCTTCGGCGGTGCCGACGGCGGAGGCGGCTCCGGTGGCAGCGAGCAGAAGTCCACTAACAGAACGCGGTCCAACCTCACCCAGGGCAGCGCGAACGCGGCTATACGCGCGGCGCTGACCCAGATCGGGGTGGACTACTCCTGGGGCGGCGGTGGGCCGGACGGCCCGAGCACAGGCATCGGACGAGGCTCAACCACCGTGGGCTTCGACTGCTCAAGCTTTATGCAATACGCCTACGCCAAGGCGGGAATCCGGCTCGGGCGCACCACCTATGAGCAGATGACCCAGGGCAAGGGAATCGACTACAAGGACCGGCGCCCCGGCGATCTGATGTTCCCGAACTCGGGGCACGTGGTCATGTACCTGGGCAATGGGAAGATCCTCCACGCGCCGCGCAGCGGGCAGAAGATCCGCATCGACCCGGAATCGCATTTCGGAAAGTACATAGCTGTCCGGCGGCTCGTTGCCGGTGGCGGGGATACGTACGACGGTGGTGACGGCAGCAAGTCCTCGGAAGCCGGAGCGGGTAACGACAACAGCGCGAAGACCGGAGCATCCTCCATCAGCGCTGTCGGAGACGTCTACGGCAGTGCCAACGAAGTCGACGTCCTCAAGGCAGCCCTCGCAACGTCCGCGGGTTCTCCGGCGGGAAGCGGAAGTTCGCCGAAGGAGAAGTCCCGTGATGAGAACGGCGAGTCAGGAGATACCTCAGCTGCCTCGATGGACGGCTCCGGCGGATCTGGAGTCCAGCGCTGGAAGGGTGTCGTCCAGGCTGTCCTGAAGCAGCTGGGTGAACCTATGAACAAGACCAGTCTTGTCCTGAAGGCTATGGACAAGGAGTCAGGCGGCAACCCGACCATCGTCAACAAGTGGGATTCGAACTGGGTCGACGGAACTCCCTCCGTCGGACTCATGCAGGTCATCGGACCTACATTCAAGGAGAACGCCGGTCCGTACCTGCACACAGGGCCCTTCTCCTATGGCGTCTCCACCAACGCGGCAGCCAACATCTATTCCGCTGTGCACTATGCCCGGGGAAGATACGGCAGCGGCTGGGCCGAGCGTATGGCAGAGCCGCGGGGATACGCCGTGGGTGCCTGGGAACTCCCTAATGACGAGATCGCTCAGGTACACAAGGGCGAGATGATCATCCCTGCCCAGCAGGCAAAAACAATTCGCCAGGCATTGCTCCAGGACTCGATCCCGATTAAATCTCCGGCTGCCGAAGCCGCTCGCGCCAGTGCTTCGGGGACGTCCACCCGCGGCGGAGGAGTCACGCTGCACTTCGCCGACGGGGCCATTCGCGTCACTGTCGCAGGCGGCTCTTCCGGACCGGCCGCTTACCAGATGGTGCAGCAGATCGTCGACCATATTGCCGCTGATGATCGCATCAAGAAGATCGGGGCGGGAATCTAGGAATGTTTGAGAATACGAAGGAACTGAGTGCCGATCAGAAGTCCAATGAGCCCTGGGACCGGCGTCAGACAGCGACAGCA
The DNA here is from genome assembly GCF_020740835.1 of Streptomyces sp. UNOC14_S4. Lineage (GTDB taxonomy): Bacteria > Actinomycetota > Actinomycetes > Streptomycetales > Streptomycetaceae > Streptomyces. The sequence goes on along the minus strand of NZ_JAINFC010000001.1, from coordinate 44,775 downwards.
GGCGTGTGGGCCGGAGGCGGCAGCATCGGAGAGGGGGCTGATGACTACCACAACGAGCTGTTCAGCCGCCGGGGATTCATTCAGACAGCCAAGTCGAGCGGTGTTCCTGTGGCGGATATGAAGACTCTCCGCTTCCTGTACAACCCGTCCACCGTCGCTATCACTCATGGGCTCGACGGGCAGAATATGCAGCTGGCCCAGTGGCAGAGGTCAGAGGACATGACTGGAACCGCGCTGCTGCCGGTCAACAACTCGTGCAGCTTTTCACTGCTCTTCGACCGGACCTTCGACGTCATCGGCCCCCGGGACAAGCCCCCCGCCAAGTTCGGCGTGATGTACGACGTCAACATGCTCTACAACCTGTGCGGTATCAACCAGAAAGTGAAGCCGAACATCGGCGGCGGTGGCGACGACGACTTCCCCGTAGGTCCCTGGATCGGCGGAAGCGACAAGGATGACAAGCCGTCATCTGATTCCGGGGAGATGCCCCAGACCATCACGGGCCCCATGCAGATGGTCCCCGTGGACGTATATTTCGGCGGCCACCAGAATTTGTACTTCTACGGCTTCATCAGCAATATCTCGATCAACTACTCCCACTGGGTCCAGGAGATGATACCCACACGCTGCGCGGTAAGCCTGACGGTCACCGGCTTGCCCAAGTAAAGGAGGGCACCCGTGATATCGAGCCGATCCCGGTATGCACACAACGGCACCGAGCTGGCTACCAGTCCCGACGGCACCGTTCGTAAGGTGATTTCACCCAGTAGTCAGAAGACAGTGCGCGCCCGCGCCCGGCGCTATCGGTGGAAAGAAGGTGACCGCGTCGACCTGCTGGCCGACCGCTGGTATGGCGATCCCACCCAGTGGTGGCGCATCGCCGACGTCAATCCGCACGTACTGGACTGGACCGAGCCCGACTCCGGAACAGTGATCAGGATTCCGAATGTCTCTTAACGTACACGCTCCGCATGCCGAGATCGTCTACCCCCAGGTCACCTCATTGCGGCAATTCGTCACGGAGGTGACCGTCCGCCTAGGCGAAACTGTCCATCCGGTCGCCGAGGTGACAGTAGCGTTCTCTGCACCCCTGCGCGCCAATATCCAGGGCTGGCTGCTGGAGACTGGGCGCCTGATACCGGAGGATGCCCCGGTACACCTGGTGTACGGCTCCGGCCCGCACCAGCGCAGCAACTTCTTCGGCTACGTGCAGTCCTACTCGATTGCCACCGCTAGCGATGACACGCGCTTCACCCAGAACACGGAAGTGTCCGTCACCTACACCTTGGTGGGGGCTACCAGTCCGCTCCAGACGCAGACCAACCGGACGTGGATTGCAGCATCGCCGTCCTACATTGCCCGCACCATCTGCCGTGACCACATGCTCGCGCCGATGGTCCAGCGAGACGTGGGGCGCCTGGGCGCACGGGCACAAAATGCCCAGAGCGACTGGGTGTTCCTCAGGAAACTTGCTGCGGAGTGCGGGCTGCGCCTGGTCGTGGACAACACGAACGTCTGCCTCACTGATCCCCTGGTGTCGCTGCGCGAGGGCCGGGAGGTCCCCGCGTTCTTCCTGACGAAACTCCCCGGTATCCGCGACACCGTGGACGAATTCCGTGTCACCACTGGCGAGCTGGACCCGGCCAGTGGTCGGCGTACCCGCTCGGAGAGCTTCAGCTACAACCCCGCGACCCGCCACCTGTCCCGGGTCGTCGACAAGGCCACCTCCAGAGCGCGCAGCACGACCTTCGCCACGCAGCTGCCCAGCGCCTCCCAGACGATGGCGACGCGGCGGGCTGTCAGCCAGCCTGCGAATGCGCAGCTGTGGGTGCAGGCCGTCGCACGTGTCCGGGGAGACGCCCGGGTACGCCCGGGTACGGAGGTCTGGATGCAGGGCGCAGGCATGGGGCCGCGCAACACCGGCCAGTGGATGGTGCTCTCCGCCCACCACCATCTCGAACTGCATCTGAACGACGCACGCAAGTCGGTCTACAGCCTGAGCATGATGGTGGGCCGCAACCGCCCGGACGGCCTGGACGCAGTACCCCGCTCGCGGGTCCTGCCCGCGCCGGTCCGCACGGTGCTGACGCAGGGGCGCTGGCGTGCCGAGCACACCGGAGCTGCCTGATGAGCCAGCTGGGCATCTTCCTCGGAGTGGTCTCGCACAGCAAGGACCCGGCACAGCGTCACCGAATCCGGGTGAAGATCCCGCAGCTCGCAGGAGACAGCCCCCAGCCGTGGGCTTCCCCGGCCTTCCCCGGGTCACGCCTCCCGGCGGTCGGTGAGGAAGTGTGGGTCTTCTTCGCCGGGGGCGATCCTCACTGCCCGGTCTACCTGTCCCGCCCATGAGCACGGAGGTCCACGTGTCCCAGCAGCTGTCAGTGCCTTTTGCACTGGACAAGACGGGGAAGGTCGCCGCGGTCGAGAGCCGTGACCAGCAGATGTCCCAACGGGTCCGTGCCGTGGTGGCCACGGGCCTGAGCGAGCGCGTGATGCGGCCGGACTTCGGGACCGACCTCGGGCCCTTTCTCTTCGAGATCAACGATTCGACGACCCGTCAGGCGATCCGTCACACCGTGCAGGACTCCCTCAGCCGCTGGGAGCCGAACGCCATCATCAAGGGCATCGAGCCGCTGGTGAAAGACGAAGCGCAAGGGGTGGCTGACGTCTATGTGGATATCGGCCGGTCCAATACCGACCCCGAGGCAACGGACGGCATGGAGGACAATATCGTGGTCAGGCCCGGCGGCCGGGTAGACATCTATTAATAATTTTTACGTCACCGGCTCCACGCTCTAAGGGAACTCATTTCCCGATCATGGAGGGTCCATGGCACAAGGCAAGCCGGTCAAGCCCGCCATCGACTACACGGCGAAGGACTTCGACGGCTTCCGGGACGCCATGCTCGCCCACGCTGCCCAGGTCTTTCCCGAGTGGACCGGCAGGAACACGGCGGATTTCGGCGTCGTCCTCGTCGAGCTCATGGCCTACATGGGCGACATCCTCAGCTACTACCAGGAAGCCGCCGCCCGCGAGGCATTCCTTTCCACCGCCACCCGCCGCGAGTCCATCATGGAACTCGCGCGCATGCTCGGCTACACGCCCGATGTCGCCGCCCCCGCCACCGGCACCGTCGTCCTGGCGACCGAGGAGACCCAGGCCACCGACGTCTTTGTGCCCGCAGGCACCAAGACCACCACCGCGTATCTGCCCGAGCTCGACGGCCCGCTGGTGTACGAGACCACCGAGGACGTCACCCTGACCGCCAAGGGAGGCAGCGCCACCGTCAGAGTCATCGAAGGTGCGACGGCAGGGACTACGCCGCTGCTCATCCAGCGGCGTACCGCACAGGAGCACGAGGTGCCGGTCGAGGCGCTGGGGACCTCCAGCGGACAGCGCGATCAGCGGATCACGCTGGCGCAGTCCCCCGCCATCCTCGACAGCATCCGGCTGTGGGCGGACGGGGGAGCGGACACCGTCGAATGGCGGCGCGTGGACTCCCTCATGGAGTACGGCCCCTCCGACACGGTCTTCGAGGTCGACACCTCCCTGGAAGGCGTGACCACGCTCGTCCTGGGCGACGGCATCACCGGGTCCATCCCGGCGATGGGTCAGCCGATGTACGCGGCCTACCGGACCGGAGGCGGCAGCCAGGGCAATGTCACCGCGGGATCACTCGTCGACCTCGCCGACGCCCTGACCGGCGTCTACATCATCTCCTCCTCCGCCATGACCGGCGGGCGGGACGCCGAGGGCCTGGAGTCGATCCGTGCCAGCGCTCCTCGCGCCCACCGCACGCAGGACCGCGCCGTCAGCCTGCGTGACTACGCAGACCTCGCGCTTGCGGTCCCTGGCATTGCCAAGGCCCGTGCGCTCGCCCGCCAGACGACCTCCGTCCAAGTACGGGTCGTCGGCGCGCACAACTCGATCCCGTCGGCGGAGCTGCTCGACAAGACCGAGCGGTACCTCCAGAAGAGGGCGGTGGCCGGGGTCAGCGTCACCGTCTCACCAGGCGTTCTGGTGCGCGTGCACCTGGGCACCAAGGATTCCCCGATTCTCCTGGGCCTGTACCCCAATCACCACCGTGAAGACGTCATGCTCGCCGCGACCCAGGCACTCCAGGGGCTGCTCTCCGACACCGGCACCGATTTCGGCATGACCATTCCCGTCTCCCGGGTCTACAGACTGCTCGACGGCATCCCGGGCGTGGAGTACGCCAAGATCCCTTTCCTCACCCGCGACGGGGCCGTCCAGAACGGAGCACAGGACATCGTCTGCCGAGACTGGGAGATACCCGTCCCCGGAAATCTCTACATCGCAACCGACGGAGGTCTGTGATGCCCTCTCACTACCCCAAGGCCATCCGGCGCTGGCCCCAGCACGCCAATCAGCGCGATTACGTCATGGCGGAGGACGTCAACGAAATCCAGGACGAAGTCCAGGGCATCAGTGCCACTCTCGGTGTCATGCCCAACGAATACCTGGACTCCACGGGCAAAACCACCCGCTACACCAGCGTCGACTCCCGTCTGGACAATATCCAGCGTGACATCGAGAGGCTGAAGTATTACCAGGACGGGCTACTGGATGCTGCGAAGACCGGATGGAATCTGCCCGTCGCCTCCATCCGCTCCTCCGGCACGAACATTCCCCAGACCGTCAACCAGACCAGCCCGAACTCACCGGTGGAGGACTGGTGGCCGCTGCTCTACGACTCGCCGGTCATCGACCCCCTCGGTATCGCCAAAAAGCCCACCTACTACCTCACCTGCCCGCAGACAGGCTGGTGGACCATCTCCGTGCGCACCATGATGTGGGTGCCCCGGCGCCAGCCGAGAACCCAGTCCACTGACCACGCCATGTTCACGCGCATCCACATCGACCCCGTTTCCAAGGACGTGGCCACCGACGGTGACTCGGCCCCGCTGGGCACCAACGGCTACCACCGCAACAACCCGACCTATAACGGCCCCTGGTACCAGGGAGAAAAACTCTCCGTCGAGATCCGGCATATGGGAAACAAATCCATCGCCAATGCGCCCGTGAATGATCCGATTGGCGCGCAGACGGTCTACACCTGGATCGGTCTTTCCTACCTCCGTGCGCTCCCCGAGCAGATGCACACCCGCCCGCCGTGGGACGTTGACCCACTCGGCATCTGACCACATCTAGAGGGGAGGGCTGCAATGGCGGTCTACGGACTCGACTTCTACTCGATGTCGAAATACGGCATCGATATCCGCATCGACTACAGCGTTGAGCCCGTCACCGCTGTCCCCACCGGGCCCGGCATGGTGCACCTTCAGTGGTCCCCCTCGAAGGAGGACGCCTGGACGATGCTGCGCCTGGTGCGCAACCCCTTGGGACTGCCCGGCGATGTGAGCGACGGCGAGCTGCTCCTGGAGACCGGGCACGAGGGCCTCGTCGCGAGCTACCTCGACACCAACCTGACCCAGGGGCGCCCCTACTACTACTCGATCTTCGTCGCCGCGCCCTACCCGGACTGGACCCCGAGTACCGCCTACCAGCCCGGCGACGGCGTCACCTACCAGGGGCAGAATTATGTCTGCCAGACGAACACCACGGCCACTCCCGGCCAGAGCACCGCCTGGTCCGCGACGACCGGTACCGGAACGTGGGTACGGGCAGGCAACACCGCCGCCATCGCCGTAGGTAACCACCGCTACGCCGAGCGTTTGTACCGGCTGACGCCACGCTCCTATCGCACGGCCCTGGAGGAGATCACCGGCTACGAAGACGGCATCACCAACCGCCAGCTGTACGCCTTCTTCCAGATCCTCGGGCTCCAACTCGACGTCATCAAAACAGAGTTGGACAATCGCATCCGCATCCACGACCAACGCCATACCGATCTCACCCAAACCGAACGCGCCGCTGCGACCCTGGGCGTTGAGCCCGCCCTCTCCGAGCGCCCGGCCCTGCGGCGCAACCGGGTGCGCAACTCCACCAAGGCAAATCGCGCCAAGGGCTCCATGCCCGGACTGCGCCAGGTGATCCGGGACATGACCGGATGGAACTGCCGGATCGAGGCCACCCTCAACCTCATGGTCGACCAGGACCAGTCCGGGATCTGGCACCCCACTCACCAGGAGTGGAAGCCGGGTATCCGCTATGCCGAAGGCGAGTACGTCCGGTACGGCAACAATATCTACAAGGCCAAGGGCTCCAGCAAGACCTATCAGGCAGCCCAGCTCTTGCCCCCCGCCGCCTCCTCCTCGCAAGGAACGGTCCGCAGGCAGGTCTACCAGGGTGAGCGCGCCTTCGCCGAGAACTTCAAGCTCGGCGACTCCTTCACCCTCGCATTCGAGGTCACCACCGCGGGCGAATACGACCTTTCCGCCGTCTACACCACTGCCAGCGACTACTCCATCTGGGACACCGAGCTCGACGGCACTAAAATCCACACCGGCTTCGCCGGATACAGCGCCTACGTCATGCCCGCCGGAGTCAGCCTCGGACGCGCGACCCTTACCGCCGGGACACATCATCTGCGCTTCGTCTCCACTGGGAAGAACGACGCCTCCGGCGGATACCAGATGGGCGTGAACAGCTGGACCATCGTCCCCACGGGAACCCTGCGCGCCGCCGACGTACCGCCCCAGGGACACGTCGACTCCGGCCTCTTCTGGAGCCAGGAGGACCCACCCCGGGACTGGGCGCTGGAACGCAACCCTGTCACCCTGGACCCGTCCACATGGTGGGGTTTCCGGGACGACACCATGGCGCGGCTGCCGGTCGGCGGGCTGGGCACTCAGACCGGCATGACGCCCGTGCCCGGTGCCAGCTACGCAGGCACGAGCCTGACGTTCACCGCGCCCGATGACCAGCAGTCCTACACCCTCTCCTCCGTCGCCAGCGCCCAGATCCGGCCCTGGGATCCCCGGACCGACTACGTGATCGGCAACTTGGTCGCCTGGCAGGGCACGACGTGGGAAGCCATCGCCACCGTCGGCGAGGGGCAGGAGCCGGGGCGCAGCCAGGCCCACTGGCGGCCCTCGCTGATGACCGCGGACCGCAGCAACCCGGACTCCTCCCTCGTGGCCAGCTACGGCGTCCCGCTGCCGCGCCTGTACGACTGGAGTCCCAGTACCCACTACATGCCCGGCGACCTGGTCATCTATGGCCGCTACCACTACGAAGCCGTCCTGCCGAGCACAGGGGAGCGCCCCAGCGGAGGCCCCCGCGACAGCCGGTCGTGGTCCTACGCTGGAGCCAACATTGAGACGGTCACTGCCAGCGCGTGGACACGCTACGCTGACGGCAAGGCGCTGGCCGACATTGCCGTGGACCTGTGGTGGTACGACCAGGACGCCGCGTACATGACCTGGAGCAGCCGCACTACCAGCAGCGCGGTGATGGACCGTTTCGACGCCGACCGCGACACGCTCCAGGGTGCGGCCACCGGGTCCGCCCCCACGACGTGGATCACCGGCGGGGGAACGTGGTCCGTCACCGACGGCATCACGCATGCCGCTCCGGTGAAGGCTGCGGACGGCACCTACCTGACCTACGCGATCTTCGAGCCGCAGGCCCTGGCCGGAGCCGCGCCAGGCACACTGCCTCTCAACGTCAGCGGCACTTTCATGAGCCGTCCCTCCGACCCCCTGGCTCGGCACGGTGTCGTGTTGTCCGCTAAGGCGGACATGGCCGTGTTCACCCTGGCAGCCCGGGACGGTCTCTACCGGTACACGCTCACCGCAGGAAAATACGCCGCTGTCAAACTCGGCGGCTACCCGGAATTCAAAGACGGCGAACGCATCACCGTATGCTACGAAAAAGATCAAATGGTGATCAAAAAGTCCAGCGGTGACGGCTACCAGATGGCCGACCTGCTCACCGTAAAGAACCCCGAAATGACAGGCCACCACGTGGGATTCGCGGAAATCAAGGGGCAGACGCAGTGACCGATCTTGGCATCACCGACGCAGCCAGCGCGACCGCGTTCGGCTCCAGCCCCACACTCGGCGTCAAAATACCGGCCATGTCCGCCGAGGTCACCGCAGGATTCAAGGGCAGCGCACAGCTCTTCGGAGCATCCGCATTCGGCGGGTTTACTGATTTCGGGTTCGCTGCGTTCGGAAACACCAGGGCAGGCCGTCGCATCCCCTGGGTGGACCCTGTCTCCGCCATGACCCTGGGCCACGGAATCGTCGATGCCACCGATGGCTGGCGCCGGACCTTCCTGACCGCGACCGTCCCCCAGGGCCGCAACACCGGCGTCACCAACAGCTCCTACCGGGGGGCTGCTTACGCTGCACTGGCCGTACGCCTGCCCAACCTGCCCAAGGGGGCAACCCCTCAGCTGAGCGCCGTCATGGTCGAGCGGCACACAGGCAGCAACCTGCTGCATGCCGATGCGGCCTACCACCTGCGAGCCGTCTGCTACACCGGCACCTGCTGCGACGTCACCCTCTCCGCCGACCTCGTCCTGGTCGGCAACCGGTCACTGCGCTGTACCGTCACCAACCCCGCCGGACCCGCCATCGGCCCCACACCTACCTTCGCCGCCCTGGCCAAACTGCCGGACAACGCGCCCCCGCTGACCCTGTCCGCCTCCGTCGCCACGAGCTTCGCCGAGACATTCACCCTTGTGGGCACCTTCTACGACGCCCTGGGCAACGCACTCTCCAGCACCGACGGCAGTAAAAAATTCACGACACCGGGCGGCTACGGGTGGGCCAATGCCACCCTCGACGTCACCCCGCCGCCCGCGGCTGTCTACGCGAGCGTCGTCCCGTCCGTACGCCCCTCTGCGACCTTGCAGGTCGGAGAGAACATCTACACAGCCGCCTTCGGCGTGCGGTACCAGTCGCTCACCGCCCCGCGTCCCGGTAAGAACGGCTACCGGCCCGCCCGCCACATGTACATCAACCTGCTCGCCAACCGCATCAACCTCGCCCGCAATCCCTCATTGACCAGCAACACTCCCGCGACCTGGCGCACCTACACCCCGGAGGGCGACGGCCCAACCGTCATCACCCAGGCCGTAGGACGCACCCGACCCGGCGCAGGCGACTTCCGCGCCACCCCATCCAGCCCCGAGGCCGTCCACCCTGACGGAACCCGCATCGGCATCGGCAGCAGCGTCAGCCCGCAGCCCAGCAGCACCGCCCTGGAGCTCATCCACGTCGGCCGCCAGCACACCCTCTCTGCCTACATCCGCGAGACCCCCGGCAACACCCTTCCCGTCCACGCCTTCGTGCGCGTCACCCAGGAGATCCCCGGCAAGGGCACCGTCGCCACCGTCCACCGGGGCATCTCCACCACCGATGTCCGCGCGCAGCACCCCGAGCACACCGACGGCGAATGGGTACGCGTATGGATCACCTTCACCCCGCCTCCCGGCAGCTCCCGCTGGGTGACCGCCTGGTTCGGACCACCGGTCGAAGACTTCACCGGCAGTACTGTCAGCAGCTTCCAGCTCGACGACGTCCTGCTCGAAGAAGCCGGAATCCTCCAGCCCTACTTCGACGGCGCAGCCCACCACCCCGACTACCTCTGGGAAGACACCGGCCCCGCCGCAGGTGACTCCGGCGAGCACACCCGCAGCCACCTCTACCGCGAACGCCGCTCCTTGCAGCGCCGCCTCGCCGAGAACCTCGACGCCCACATCCAGCACGGCACCCCCTACGACCTCCGCTACGCCACCGCACCCACAGCTGACCAGAGCGAGGCGCTGCCCCCGCTGCCCGGAAAGCCCGGCGCCTCCACCCCCGCCGTCCCCGGCGTGCGCGCCACACAGGTCGCGTCCCGGTCGGCCGTCGTGGCCTGGACGTCCCACACCGACACCGGCCGCAGCATCGTCGTGCGCGTCCCCGGACGCGCTGACACCGTGCGCCCACCTGCCCTGGGCGGCGTCTACCTGTCAGGACTGGAACCCGAAAACCTGCACCACATCACCGTGCTGCGCCGCGACGATGCCACCGGAGCGGAGTCCGCCCCAGCCACGGTGACTGTGCACACCAGGCGCACCGCCTGGCCGGAGGGGCTCCTCAACCTGGCGGCGGATCCGTCATTCGAAGCATCGGGGCAGCCCAGCAGCGGCCAGGTCGGCAGGTGGACCGTGAACCGCGAGACCAGCCCAACCGGCCTCTTCCTGGACACCCAGACCGCGCTCCTGGGATCGGCCAGCCTCCGGCTCGACTCCCGCGGTGACGGCCAGAGCTACGGCATCACCATGTGGCCCCACCGCCGCCCCGTCGTCCCCGGCCAGCAGTGGACTTTCAGTGCATGGGTACGTACCTCCACCGCGCGCCCGGCGGGGATCTGGATTCGCTGGTGGGCTGAGGGCGGCACTACAGATGTCTCCATCACGGACGCCGCCGCCAGCCTGCCCGCCAATACCTGGACCTACCTGACCGTCAGCGGCACCGTACCCGACGGGGCAGACAGCGCTTTCGGGCACGTGCACTTCCCCAAGCATGCACCGGGGGAGGCGTACTGGGTCGACGGCGCCTCCTTCACCTCCACCCCTTCCGCTGTCGAATACGCGGACGGCGGCACCGCGGGCTGGGAATGGATCGGCACTGATGCCGACCGTACGGCCCGGTACATCGGCCTGCCCGGAGAGCGCGTCACGCCGAGCAGACTTCAGATCACCGATATCGGCGCCTATTCCGCGACCATCAAGTGGGATCCTGCCAATCCGAGCAATGCCAAGCGCGACATCATCATCCGTCAAGGCACGCAGGTCATCGCCGAAGTGCCCAAGACCGTCGGATTCAAGCGGCTCACCGGTCTGCGACCGCGCACTGGCTACACCTACACCGTCACCCAGCGATACGACGACGGGCAGGAATCAGGCCCGCTGACCCTCACCCTCACCACCCAGCCGGACACCTGGACCAAGGGCCTGACCAACTACGCGCCCAACCCGGGCTTCGAGTACGGCACCCTCACCGGCAACAGCCTCGGACCGTGGTCCACCGACACCCCAGGCAGCACAATCGAGCTGAGCACCACCGCCCCCATCGGCACCAGGAGCCTGGCACTGCACGGCAGGACAGGCGCGACCGTCGCCCTCCATCACAGTGCCGCACCCGCGGCCACCGCCGAGGGCGAGAGCTGGACCGCCTCCGGATGGGTGCGCAGCACCGCCTCCTCCACGGCGCGCATCACCCTGCGCTGGCAGAACGCCACGGGTGCAGACGTCCTCCTTCAGCAGGGGCAGAGCCTTCCGCTGGCCCCGGGGGAGTGGCAGCGACTCACGGTCTCCGGCAAGACTCCGGTGACGGCCACCCGAGTGTCCATGATGGCCGTCTTCGAAAACCAGGTCGACGGCGAGAGCTGCCACGTGGACGCGGTCATGCTCACCAAGACCCCATCGACCGTGGAGTACGCCGACGGCGACACCCCCGGCTGGCGCTGGAACTCCGACCCCGGGGCCACCAGCACAAGCACCTACGCCGACGACGGGGCACCGCCCGCACCCTTCGGTCTCACCGCGCTGCGCACCAGCGAGAAGGACGTCTCGATCACGTGGGGCCAGCCGCCCGCCGACCGGGCTCTGACCGCCCGGGTCTGGCTGTCCGGCCAGAAGCAGTGGGAAGGGGATGCTGCCACCCGCAGCCTCCGCCTTGCCGGACTCCAACCAAGCACCACGTACACCATCGAAGTCGCCTACTACGATCCGGCCCGCGACAAGGAGTCGCCCAGGAGCGCTCTGACAGTCACCACCAGCCCGGCGAAGTGGCCGCTCGGCCTGGTGAACTGGGCACCCGATCCCGGATTCGAGTACCTCAAGCGCGACAGCAACGGACTGATCGGCGGCGTGTGGACGCTCAACAGGGACTCACGCATCACCGAGCTGGACATCAACACCACCAGCGGCGAGCACTACCTTCAGTACACGGCCCGGGACAACGCCGCCGTCGCCGTCACCCACAATCCCAAGCGCATCCCGGTCCAGCCTGGCCAGCCGTGGACGGCGAGCGCCTTCGTGCTGCCCTACACCGCCGACCGCAAGTGCTCCATCGTCATGATCTGGTGGGACAAGGACGGCAAGGAACTGCCCCACACCGATATGACTCCACAACTCCTCCCGAAGCTCAAGTGGAGCCGGATCTCCTACACGGACACGGCGCCTGCCGGGGCAACAGAGATGTACGTGATGTACCGCATCGGCGACTTCGCAGAGCCGACGAAGAAGGGGGAGCTGTACTACCTCGACAACCTCATGATCACCCCAGGCTCGACCGTGCACCCGTGGGCGTCCGGTGACACCGAGGACTGGGAGTGGATCGGCGGACCCGGCGGGACCAGCCGCTACAAGGGATGGCCCGGCGCCGAGCAGCCCGCCAAGGGCGCATAGCAAGACCCCCAGGGCGGGGGAGAGGGGCACGCCCTGGGGGTCTGACCTCAGAGGCAGGGGGGACCTCTGAGAAGAGGGTAACGAGAGCAACGCTGAATATGTGAGCGGGCCTCTCGCGTAGAGTGCGTATCAACTGCCAATCCATTGTTGGTGTGGGCCAGTTCATAAAGAGCCAGGGAATGACGCGCCGAACTCCGGTTGTTTCTCTAACCGTTCCCGCCGCCTCAGCCACCGCTCAACCTGTCGGCGGCAACGCTGACAGGTCATGCTTCCCTTCCAGCACTCACAGCACCGTCCACCCGCAGGCTGGTGGAATCGTGCGCAGGGAATTCGCCCCCCTCTGCCGCTTCAGCCATGAGACCTGCACAATTTGGTACCACATGACGTGTCACCCACCTGCCTTGCCGGAGGGCGAGCTCTCACCCGCGCTGGAGAGAGAAGTCGCAGCGCATACCAACTCGCAGGAATGAGTTGATCCCCAGTTGAGCCACGGCCTACCAGCTGCCTAATCTCCGATGCCAGGCAGCAGCTTCTCTGCACCAGATGAAAGGCCCCGGGATGCCACGTGGACACGGCAGAATCGACGCCGAAATATGGGACAACCCCAACTTCCTGAAGCTCGATGAAAAAGCACAGCGGCTCTACCTGTTCCTCATCTGCCAGCCTGACGTCACCCACACAGGTGTCCTGCCGCTAACCCTCAGCCGCTGGGCACAGACGGCCAGCGGACTGACTCCCGCCAGCCTCCGCGAAACCCTCCAGGCCCTCGCCCAGGCCGACCTCGTTGCCGTGGACCACACCACAGACGAGCTGCTCATCTGCGGCTACGCCCGCACCACGAGGATCTGGAAGCAGCCGCGGATCATGGGAGCGATGGTGCGCGCCGCCCGCCAGATCACGTCACCATCCCTGCGCGCACGGCTCCGCGCTGATATCGAATGCCTCCCCCTGAGCGACCTCACCGACGTCTCCACCAGCAGCGGTCCGTCCATCCGGCAGCAGGTCATCCAGCACGTCCAGGCGCTATGCAGGGAGCTCACACCCCCTACCGCACCCCCCTCGCGTACCCCTTCGCCAGCCCCCTCCGCAGCCCCTTCCTCCGCTGCTCCAGAGGTCGCCCCACAGGCCCCTGCATTGGCCGACCAGATGCTGACCGCATGGTGGGAACGCTACGGCCGCCGCACCGCGCAAGGCCGGAGATCCGTGCACGCGACCATCGCCGAGGCCCTCGACAACGGCAACGACCCCCGCGAACTGTGGCGCGCCATGGAGAGACTTGGCGAGCTCAGCAAGCCCGTCACCGGCGGCACGCTGACCTACGCGTATGCCGAGCTCCGCAAGACGTCCAAGCCCTCCGGCGCTCCTCAGCTGCCGAACGGCCTGCACCCCACCGGCACGGACCGCCGCGTCGCCGACCACTACGCCCTGATCGCCGAGATGGACCGGGAGACACGATGACCCCCGCCGAAGCCGGACGACTCCTCGCCCACTGCGCAGCATTCGACAACAGACAGCCGAGCCGGGCCGCCAGCGAAGGGTGGGCTGCCGCACTGCGCGATGTCCCGCTCGACGAGGACGCCCTGGCCTCCGTCGCCCGCTACTACGGCACCCCGCCGCGCGACCCTGGACAGCGCCTGTGGATCCAGCCGCACGACGTGCGAACCCTTCGCAAGACGATCCGCAGCGAGCGCCTGGAAACCTACGTCTACGACGGCGACCCCGACGAGAGCACCCAGCAGTACCTCACTCGCCGCCGCCACCAGCTGGCCGCTGTCGCCTCCGGCCATCAGCCGTCCCCCTCTGCAAGAGTGGCCCTGACCGGACCGCCGCATCCGAAGGTCGCAGCCCTCCTCAGCGGCGTCGGCCATGCTGTCGACGACGACACGGCAGCGGAGATCGCGGCCGTACGCCGCCCCGGCCCGCTTGGCACAGACTGCCCCACGTGCAGCGCGCCGATAGGCCGACCCTGCCGTACACCTAGCGGCAAACCTCGCGCCGCGCACCGCCACCGGGTGGATACCGCGTTCGGCCATGAGATGCCGGACGCCGGAGCAGCGGAGCGCGAGATGGACCGCCGCCGGGATGCCTCCCGCCGCTATCTGGAGGCAAGTTCCACGCAGGATGCAGCGTGAGGTGGGAGCAGCTCCTGGCGGAGGAGCTGCCCACAGGCAGTTTCGGGGGCCCTCGCCCGCAGGAGCAACGTTCGCAGGCTGCTGACCCTAAGAAGACGCCTGATCCCAGGGCGGCCGAGCACCGGGCCGTGCTGGAAGCCGAGCTGGCGGATTGGTACCAGCGCCGCCGCTCCGCATATCTGGTGTGACATACGACACCGGGCCGAGAAAGTTTAGTTTCCGTCAAACGCATCGTCAATACTTATCAGTTGTTTTGGTGCAGCAGTAGTAACGCTGCCAGAGACACCAAACGTTTGGTGCTGCTGGCGAAAGTGTTTGACAGGGAATTCTTCGTTAGTAGGGCACTAACAGGGCTGTTGTAGTGTCGTTGGTGTCGGGAGGAGATATCCCGCGCCTACTTCTGCGGCTGGATCCGCCGTAACTCAAGTCCCTCTGACGTGTCCTCAGGAGCACCCTCATGCCTTTTTTCGGTACCGACATCCCTGATGCAAGCCGCGACAGTCAGAACGAAGCGCCTGAAGCGGCCTTCCGGAGAAAGGCAGCCCGGTGGGCGCTCGTCAGGTCGCAGATAGAAGCTCAGACCAGGATCCTTGACGACCTGAAACGGTCCCTCTCTGCCAATCTCCAGGAGTTCGGAATCCGGGACGATAATGGCTCCTACATCATCGACCTCGGTACCACCTACGAAGTCTCGGGGAAGCCCTTCACGGCACTGAAGCTGGAATGCTCCCGTCAGCGGACAGCAGATGAAGACGTCGCCGAACGCATCGCCCTGGAGAAGAATCTCCTCGACCGTCTCTTCCCCCACCGCCGTGTCTTCGATCCACAAGAGGTCCACGTCCTCCTCCAGGAAGACCTGCTGACGGAGGATGAGGTAGACGAAATCTTTCCCGAAGAGATCTCTTACCGATTCGTCCGGGCAGGCAAGTGATGACGTCGCGACTCCGCTACTTCAAGCCCGTCGAGGGCAGCGCCCAGGGCGCCGATGTCCACGCCTACTACCCGGGCTCGTCCCGTCGTATCCGCACCGTCAATCCCGACACCATGCAGCTTGTGGCCCCCGCACCCGCCGAGCCCGTGTGGGACGCCCAGCCCCGCCTCCTGCGCGTCGGCACCGAATGGCGTGAATTCTTCACCATCGGTCAGCTCGCCAATGCCCTCAATCGGTCACCCGTCACCATCCGCAAATGGGAGACCAGCGGCATCATCCCCATCCCCACCTTCGTCATCAGGGGAAAGACCGAGCGCGGAAACCGCCGCCTCTACACCCGCGAGCAGGTCGAAGGGATGCTCCGCATCGCCGATGAGGAGGGAATCCTTCACCACGAGGGGGAGGGGATCCACATCTCCGACACCCGCTTCTCCGAGCGCGTGATCGAACTCTTTCGCGACCTCGCAAACCGGCTGCATGACCAGGGGCAGGCCGCGTGATCTACCGCAAGCTTGTCACTGAGCGCTACAACATGGGATCTGGCGAGCACATCGAAGTCTCCGTTGAAGTTCAATGCGACTCCGAGGCAAACACCATCAACGACATTGAAGAGACCATTAATTACCTCCTCGTCCCCGAGCGCCTACTGGCCAGAAAGCATGCTGAGGAGACCTCCTTCATCCATACCCACCCCGGCCTGACCCGGCCCCACCATCAAAGGATGTGAACGATGCCGTATCCCCGGTACGCAGCCCAGAACGAGCCCAGCGCCTCCGTCTCCTACGACACGGCGCAGGATGCGCCGTCGGGGTACAGCGAACCCGCTGCCCTCGCATACCAGCTCCCCGCCCCGGACCAGCACACCAGCACTGAGGGACCTCAGGCGGCGAACGCCGGGTGGGACGCCTACGACCGTGTCGCCGGACCTGGAGAGACAAGCTACGAAGCCAAGAACGCACTGCGTCTGCAACTTTCCAATGTGCCCACGCTCTTGAAAATCCTTGACAATCAGCCCTTCGACAGCTATCACGTCCACTGGTTCAAGGAGATCACCACCGGCCGCCGGTCTTTCCGGGGACGTGACGTCGGCTGCCCGCCGTGCGACGAACTTGGCCACCGTCCCCGCAAGGTCGGGGTCTTCAACGTCGCTGCCTATGACGACACTACGGGCACCTGGGAAAACCGGGTCTGGGAAACCGGCAGGACCGTCAGCGACCAGCTCCGTGCTCTTGCCAACGACCGCAAGCGCGGACCCCTGACCAATCCGGTCCTCTATTTCGCCGTCTCCAAGACGGGCGCAGGAACCGAGACGAAGTACCACGTCGAAACCGTCAAGGCCCGCGACTTGGAGGAGGACTGGGGTATCCAGTCGCCGAGTCAGGAAGACGCGTCCAGGCTGCTCCAGGGAGTCCAAAACGAGGCGTGGGAGCGGCACAACAGCGTCGCTGAGCTGCGGGAGGCCGTCGCTCGGGTGCTTGCCGAGTCGGAAAACCATTCGTCCGCCGCATAGACCGAGGAGCACCCCCTATGGCTGAGTCGCATATCCCCGCCACTTCCAGCTCGCTCCAGACCGAGCTCCTCATGGACTCCGTCGAGACGATCGACGAGGAGCTCCTTGTGTACCTGGAGCGCCTCGGGCAGCCCCGGCGCAGCCCCGACGTCCTGGACATGGAGACAAAGGCGTCCCGAGCGCGCCTGGAGTCGGTCGCGCCTCTGCGGCCCCTTATCGAGATGTACTGCCGCCTGTGGGCCGAGGGTATGTACCAGCTCACCTCCGAGGAGGCCGCGGACATTGGCGAAGTCGCCGAAGTGTGGGATCAGCTGGTCACCCAGATCGTCAGCCACATGAATGCGGTGTCCGTGGCCATCGTGGCGAACCTGATCGACAAGGGCGTCATCACGCACGCGCCGCGCAGGGCCCGCCGGTGAGCGGATTCTGGGACCGGGTCGTCGGGAGCGGGGCCCCCGTCCCGTCTGGCACGGCAGGCTCCGCGCCCCCTCCCCAGCACCTGATGCCCACACCGGCCAAGACGCCTTCTGCGCACCAGTCGTCCACCTGCCCCGGGTGCGGCTCAGGCCACTACATGGCCCCGCCCAATGCCCCCCAGCATCCCCGGTGCTTCGACTGCGGCTACCCCAAGCTGCACTCCACCAGCGGACTGATAGCCGGACCTTCGGATGGGCCGCCCACCCCCGCGCGCATTCAGTCCCCGAGCAGCCCGAGCATTCACCAGATCGTCCATCGCATCGGCTAAGGAACATTGTGGCAGCCACACAAATCATCACGGTGGAGCAGCTATTGGTGCTCGCCAACCGGGCGGAGCGCCCCGGCGGCCTCACGGCATCCGAAGCCGATCGCCTGCGGCGCGGAGTCCAGGCACTGGCCAGTCGGCCCGCAGAACGCCGCCCGCGGTCTTCAAGGGGTCCTCAGCAGCGCGCAGCGGAGGCACGGCGGTTGCGGACCGCTCTCGCCCGGCTCCACTGGCCGCTGCTCCGAGGCGGCATCGAGGTGTGCGCCGAGTGCTCCAACTGGGACGGACAGCTCTGCCGGGGGCTTCTCACACCGTGGCCCTGCCCCACCGCCGACACCGCCAGGCTCGACACAGTGCGGGCCAGCTGAGTGGTCTCTCCTCTCTGCCGCATCCCGGAGGACGAACGGGCGCCTTACCGGGAATGCGGGGAAACGACTTACCGTGCCACGACGTTCACTAAGGAACGGGAAATGAGTGAGCAGATGATGATGGACACCCTGGAGTCCCTGGCTCTCGCGTGTGAAGAGCGCGCCGAACAGCTGAGCTCCACCTACGCCACAGGAGAAGACACGGGCACGGCCCGCAGCCTCTCCGAGATAGCCGACATTCTCAGAGGCTTGGCACTCGACTGCCAAGCCTGAAATCTGCGCAAGCAGCGCTCTGGGGGAGTGCACGTTCCCTCCAGGGCGCTGTGCCGTCTGGGCCCGTCTGATCCTTTACCCGTCCGTGATCCGGGGGAGTAACTCCAGCGCATGACATATGAGTTACTCGCTTCGTAGTGTCTCCGTCAGGCAAAGCGCCAGAAGCGCTACAAACTGGGGGATCCCATGAGCGTCGAATTCTACTTGTGGGCCCTGATCGGATCACTCGTCCTCAACGCCGCCGCTGCCCTGATCAACACCATTTGTGATCACCTCAACTTGTCCCGGATCCTCCAGCGCCTCGACGCCATGGAAGACCGGCTGCTCATACCGGACGAGCGGTGAATGGCGCTCTACTCTCGGAAGAAGGCACCCGACTGGAGCGCCAACGGCAATCCGGCCCTCGAAGCGAAGTGCCGTAAACCCCGCACTCCTGACACGGCCACCTCCGACCCATGGTTCGACGACCCGGACGAAGCTCGCGCCATCTGTAATGGGACAGCCGACGGAATCATCTGCCCCATGCGCCACGAGTGCCTGACCCAGGCAATGATCAACAACGAGCGGCACGGGGTCTGGGCGGGACTCACCGAAATCCAACTGGTCTGGATGCGCAGACACTTCCGCCACCAGCCGGACCAGTGGCATGTCGAGAACGCCATCGCGCACGAGGAGCTCGTCCAGCATGAAGCACATACCGAAGACACCCGCGGTACGGCGCAGGAAGACACCGGCCCCCGCCAGCTTGAACTCCCTTTTCGAGTCACGTCGGACGGACAAGTCCTTCTTGTCTGAAGCCCGCGCACACGTCATCGCCCAGCATCAGGCCGACACATCGCGACGGCAGGACATCATCCACCCGTCGGAGATGGCCAAGGCCGACTGGTGCCCGCGCGCCACCTATCTCCGCATCGAAACAGGCATCCACTACAAGAAAGACTTCAAGTTCCGGAGCCTCAACATCTTCGACACCGGACATGAGGCCCACACAAAATGGCAACGCCGCGCATGGCAACTCGGCTGGCTTGAAGGGAACTTCGAGTGCCTCCATTGTGGCCACATCTGGTGGTCGGTCAGCCCGGACCGCTGTGATGGATGCTCCAGTACCGCCCTCATGTACGCCGAAGTCCCCGTCGCCGACATCGACGGCTATCAGATCGCCGGACACGCTGACGGCCTCCTCAAACCGATTCGAAAACTGTTGGAGATCAAGACGGTGGGAGAGGGGACCTACCGCATGGAGCACCCCGACCTGCTCACCAAACACACCGTCACCCTGGACGACGGCTCCACCATCGTGAACCTGGCAGCTGTCTGGGCCGACACCCGCGTCCCCTTTCCCAGCCACATCCGCCAGGGCCAGATCTACATGTGGCTTGCACGCAAGGCCGGGCTCGACATCGATGGCATGGAATACGTCTACGAATCCAAATTCAACCAGGACACCAAGAGCTTCACCGTGCGCGCCGACACCAACACCATCGCCGACCGCATCGCCATGGCCCACGACATCAAAGAGCGCCTGGGCAGCCACAACCCCCCGCCCTGCCCGCACGACGGATGCGGCGACTGCGCACCCTACACAGAAACACATCCGCGCCGCCGCCGTCACCGGGCCAACTGACCACTCCACGACCGGACACACCTGCGGTACCCACAGGAGCAGCCATGACCTCACTCGCTATCGGACAGATCTGGACGTGCAGGGATCCGCGCCGCCTCGGACGCTCCCTGAAAGTGATGGCCTTCGACCACGAGTACGTCCATGCCAAGGTCGTATCCAATTCCCACAAAGTCCAGCTCTTCGTGGACGCCGGGGATAAAGCGCTTGACCAGCGAGGCCGCCGCACGAAGATCCTGACACGCCGCTTCAGCTCCGACTGCTACCAGCTCGTCGCGCCGGTACCCACGCCCGCCGACTCCGCAGTGGCGCGGCTGCCCCAGACCTGCATGGACTATGGCCACCACAACTGGTTCCCGATACAGATTCTCTGTCCTCAGGATCGACGGTCCGTCGTCCGGCTCGTGTGCATCCAGTGCTACGGCCACACGCAGCGCGACTCGCCCTGCTTGCCGGATGCGGTGTTCCCGGGGGGCCTGGCCGCATGAGGCAGCTTCACGCAGCTACCCCTGAACTCTTCCGCGTAGTTCGCAAGGCGGTCTACACAGATGGCCGGGAGGACGCGTCCTACTACGGCCCCTACACCACGGAGGGGGCAGCCCAAGGAGCCATCGCAGTGCTCTCCAGGTACATGCCCTGGCAGGCCGTGTCATGCACGTACACAATTGAGCGCGCCATCACACGCTGGAAAACAGTCGCCTGATGTACCCCTTCATCGGTATCGACCAGTCCTACTCAGGCTTCGGTTTTGCTGTCTACTGCCACCCCAGTGAGATCTACCAGACCAAGACAGGGAAGTGGCAGGCCAAGGATTTCGTTTCCCAGTCCGACCGGCTCAACAAGGTCTTCCGTGACGTTCAGATGATGCTCACCGATGTTATCCGAGCCTTCGGAGGAATATCGGCAATCGCCATGGAAGGGTACGCACACGCTTCCAAGTTCCAGCGCGAGTCCCTCGGCGAACTCGGCGGGACAGTAAAACTGGCTATAACTGAAGCAGCCGGATACGACACCTGGCGCCACCCCATCATCGTGCCGCCTCCCACATTGAAAAAGTTCCTCACCGGGAAGGGTACGGCGACAAAGCAGGAGATGCTCGACACGGTGGCTAGCCGCTATGGTCCCGTCTTCCGCAACGATAATCTTGCCGATGCCTACACGCTGGCACGCGTCGCCGCCACATGGGCAACCGGGAACGGCACCCCGGAGCAGCTCGCCCTCGTCCAAAAAATCCAGCCTTCAGCCGACCGGCGCCGTCACAGCGAGGTCGCCTAAGACGCCAAGACCAGAGAGCCCCTCCATCTGAGTAGGGGCTCTCTGCTATTACCACTCAAGCCGTCACACCTCCTACTCTCGGAAATGTCCTTAGCAGACATACCCAGAGAAGCGGCTCAGATGAAAAACCACGCACCCGAGGAGATCACCCTCCTGGTGAAATCCTCCACATCAGCCACGAGTCTCGGCTCCATGTTGGCACGCTGCATCTACGAAGGAAAACGCGTAAGCCTCAGAGCAATTGGAGCCTCTGCCGTCAACCAGGCAGCGAAGTCGATTCCGATCGCCCAGGGACACGCAGCCCCCAAAGGCCACCAGCTCGCGGTCAATATCTCCTTCTTCGACAGCGACATCCAAGGACAGACAAAGACCGGACTGCAATTCCGCATCACTGACACTGCCCGGTAACTCACCAGACGCACACGAAGAAGCGGCACGACAACAGCCAGTAAACCCCAAGTCCACGGCCAGGAGGCCACATGAGTGAGCACATCATCTCCACCGGTCAGTTCCCGACCGTGGGCAAGTCCATGGCAGGCACCCCCGCAGCCTTCGTCCAGCCTCAGGCAGGCATCCGCATCCCCAAGACAGGAAACGCAAAGGGCGGCAAGCCATACCCGGAGCATGCGACGGGACACCGCAGCGCCAAGGTCGATCGCACTGGCATCGGTGGCATCAAAGCGTACCGGGCTGTGCAGAACACACCCATCGCCGAAGAGACCGGCCGCAGCGTCCACACCATTCCGTCAAAGTTCCACTTCGACACCTCCGGTAAGTGACACGTGCTCCCTCTCATACTCGGTGCAGCTGCACGCGTCGTCGCACCCGCTATCGGACGTATCGCCGCCGGTCGAGCTGCCGGGGCTGCCGCTTCTGGCGGCGCTGCACGGCTGCTCCAGCCCGCTCAATTCGCCACGGGAATGGCTCTGGGCGCGAGCAGCGGAAGTAACTCCGGCAGCGACAGCAGCACGCAGGCCCCCGGCAGCGATGAATCCAACCCCGTCTACAACCGCTGAGGAGAAGCTTCATGCTGAACACCCCTGCCTATAGCGCCGGAGTCCTCAGCCAAACCCAGTTCGGAAAGGCCACGACCGAAGTCGGCAACATTCTGAGCGGCAAGTCTCAGCCGATGCAGAGCACGTCGCCGACTGGAAACATTATCGGCGGTCTCCTCGGCACCCAGGCCACCCAGAATGTCACCACGAGACCAGTCTCACCTGCCAGCACGACCGGGTCCTCGACCGGCAGCTCCAGCCCGAGCACGTACATCGGCAGCAATCCGGTCACCAATGCCCAGGCACGCCAGGGGCGCCCGTGAGCGACATCCTCTACTCCACGCCCTACCAGGTCCCCGGCAGCGGCGGGGCCGTCTACGGCGGCGGAGGCAGCACCAGCATCACCGGTGCCCGCGACATCTCCGCTGCACGATCCGGCATGGCGAAGGGACGCCTTCCGGAGGCCGAGTACCCCGACGGCTACCTCGGCACCTTCACCTCGCGACGCGCTGACCGCCTGAGCAACGAATCCGTGCGGACTGCCGAACGGAACAACTCACGACCGTACCTGCGAGGCGTCCACAAGGGCAGCCGCCTGGTACCCAGCGACTACGAATGGCCCGTCGATTTCCACCCCATGACAGGAATTGAGCACCAGAGACAGGGCCGCCGCTGGACCGCACAGGGGAATCCGGAAAATCAGCCCCTGCACAACCCGGCGAAGAGCGATGTTTCAGCAGAAGCCCTTGACGTAAACCCGCTCAAGCGGCAGGAGCTTCGGAAGCTCCTGCCTTCCTGGAAGTGATGCGCTGATGGACACTCCTCGCCCCTGGGAGACGCTGAGCAAGTATCAGCTGCGCGACCTGCTCAACGCGCACACCACCACCCTTGCACCAGGGCCGTGGGCTGCACCCCGCCCGAGCCATATGCGCAGCAACCGGGCTCCCGCGGTGGAAGACGCATTCAACCCCGACGCTGCCTACCCACTTGCCCCGAGGGAGCCACACCGTGGATAAGCCTATGTCGCTATTCGACCGCCGCCGGTCCGGGCGCGGCGACAACGTCAGATGGACCATCCCCGACGACCTGGCACTGCTGGCCCGCGGGCGACTGGACTCCTTGTTCAACGACCGCTCGAAGTCGAAGCTCGGCAACAACAGGCGGACAACCCCGCCGACACCTCGAATGCCGAATACGGAGCGCACGTAATGGCGTACATCCCACGCGGACCGCTCACCAACGAGCTCAGCTACGGACTGACCGACGGCACACTCCGCAAAGCCAGCCCCAACCGAGGCGGATACGTCGAGGACACCACAGTCCAGTCCCGTGCCGCCCTCGACTACCGCCACTTCGGGTCACTGGGCCTCTCTGACACTGGCGCCGCCGCCATGTCTGCACACGACAAGCCACTGCACTGACAACTAAGAGGAGACCAAACATGGGTACACGATGGGTCGCTGAGGCCGAAGACCTGGGAAACGGCAGCATCGGTGGCGACATGGACAGTCCGGAGCTGCCCGCACGTGTCGTCTGGCACAGCACCGAGACCGGCAATGGTGACCAGTCTTTCGACAATGTCGCCGCGGGCCTCATCGAGGAGGAGGTACAGCCGCATTTTCTGTACGACCCGACGACAGACCGCCTCGGTCAGTTCGGCCCGCTCGACCAGTCCGCCCGCGCTCTGAGGAATGACGGCTCGACGAGGACCAACCGCACCGGGACGGCATGTATCCAGATCGAAGTGCTGGCCCGAGCCGCGAGCCCTTTCACCGACTACTGGACCCCCGGACCGAACTTCGTTGCGATGATGAAGGCCATCAGGTCCTGGGACATCCCCGATACATTCCCCATGGGAGCCCCACCGGAGTACCCAGGTGACTCCCGGCGCGACCGCGACACCTGGGAGGAGGAGGGCGGCCACTACTGCCACGCCAACATCCCCGGCAACGATCACGGCGATCCGGGCGCAATCAACCCGAGCAAGATCTTCGACGCAACGCCGGGCGACGGCCAGCCCAGCAAGCCGAAGCCGCCGCCCCCGTCCGACGGCCTGGGCCACTACGAGGTCACCATCGACGGCCTGACCTACGGCCCTGGCGCATACGGCAGTCAGGTCACCCGCGTCGGCCAGGCCCTCGTCGCCGCGGGGTTCGGCAGCGCGTACTCCGAGGGCCCCGGCCCACGCTGGACAGACGCCGATACCCAGGCGTACGCCGCCTACCAGAGGTCACTCGGCTACAGCGGTAAGGACGCGGACGGCATCCCCGGCTCCGTCACCCTGCACCAGCTGCTCGGCTCGTCCAGCACTGAGTACCCCGGCCGGGACGCAGTCCGCTACGGAGCCAGCGGGCCCCAGGTCCTCGCTGTTGACCAGGCCCTGATCCGACACGGCTACGGCAGCTACCTCTCCTACGGCCCGTCCGACTACTACGGCGACACCACACGGGCAGGCGTACGAGCCTTCCAGCGGGATCAGGGCTGGAGTGGCAGCGACGCTGACGGCGATGTCGGCCCGGTGACCTGGAAGCGGCTGATGCAGTGACCGAATGGACCGCGCTAGCGGCAGTGCTCAGTGCCGGTCTCGGGTCTCTCATCACCAGCATTTTCCAGGGAATGCGCATGCGCCGCGATGGCTACAACCAAACACGGCGCGAGCACATGGACGATATCGCCCAATGGCGAGAAGACCTCGCAGGGAAGCTGCGTGAGGTGGAAGCCCTCCTCAATTACTGGCGCGGCGTGGCTGCCGGATATGAGTACCAACTCCTCGCTGCTGGACTCACCCCTGAGAAGCCCGAGCCGCCAGCCTCACTGCTCTACCACCGTATATCTGAAGGAGATTGACGATGCGACAGTACATTAAGGACAACCCCATCCTGACTCGGACGGTCATCGTTGGCCTCCTCACCGCGCTTGTCCACGTGGTACCAGCGCTGGCTGGTGTCGAGGCCAACGAGGTGGTCATCGGCGGGCTTAACACCTTGCTCGTCCTGATCATTGGCCTTGAATCCCGTACCCGCGTCACCGCCAACCACAAGATCGCCAGCCTTCCGGCACCTGCCCCCCAGAGCTTCATCCCGGCCGACAACTCCGTCCAGCTCTGACATCCCACAGCCCCCGGCATCACACAGCCGGGGGCTGTGCCGCGTTCGCACCCCCTGCACACAAGAGAAGGGAGCGGCATGCTCCGCAAGCTTGCCATAGCACTCCTGCCCGCAATCACCGCTACCGCACTGGCTGTATCCACCGGACAGGCATCCGCCACCCGCGCGGAGCCAACCACTACCACCCGATCGGAAGCCCCTGAAAAGAGTGCGCCGAGTACGCACACCGTCCAGACTGGCGAAACCCTCAGCCTCATCGCACAACGCCAACTCGGTGATACACGCCACTGGCAGAGCATTTACGAAATCAACAAAGGAATCATCGGACCCGACCCCAACTTCATCCGGCTGGGCCAGAGCCTTGCGCTGCCCACGGGCCACCGCAAGCCCTACACGGGCGAGAATGAGGCGAAGACAACCACTCCACGCCACGCCAAACCGAAGGCGACGGACACGGAATCGCGCAACGGTATGTGGGATCGCCTCGCCCAGTGTGAATCCTCTGGTGACTGGTCGATCAGCACGGGCAATGGATACTACGGAGGTCTCCAGTTCTCCCTGAGTACCTGGCGAGAGCACGGAGGAAACGGCATGCCGCAGGACGCTTCCCGCGAGGAGCAGATACGCATCGCTGAAAAGGTGCTGGCAGACCAGGGGCCCGGAGCATGGCCCGTCTGCTCTTTCGATGCCGGGATGCGCTGACCCTCGATCCGGCCGTTAACAGACCTTTCGGCTCGCCCCATAGCGTGAGGGGCGAGCCGATATCCGTGTAAGGGGAAGGTCTGTGACCGAAGAGAACATCCGCCTGCTGATGTGCCATAACTGCCGCACCATCGAGGAGCTGCCCGATCACGATGGGCACCCCCGCGAGGACCACCTGCTTGACAACCTCGTCAACCGCCACGAATTCCCTGACGGTGCGAAGCATCGAGGGCAACTGTTGAAGGTCCCGAAGGCGTACTGGGAGAAGGCGCACTACAAGGACGAGATCATCAAGAAGATCAACCATAATCTCGCTAAGGGAGGCAGCGATGGCCTTGGCGGCGACTTTTACAACACGAAGGCAACTTTTCAGGACGACGCCATGGCCTGCTGGAAGCGCCACAACCGCAGTCTGGACTGCTCCGACTGGAAGAGCGACAAGGTACGACTCACTCCTGGCACTGCGAAGGAGCGCAAGGTAGCTGGACTCCCTAAGTACCGCTCCCCGAAAGACCGCTACCTCTGCGACTTCTGTCCGGTAGCCAACGCAGTACGCAAGGCGCACTTCGACAAGACCGCACCAAAGGACTGACCATGCCCGAAGCGAAGAAGACGTCCCGCGGCCAGCAGATCCTAGATGGCAAGAAGGGCGCTGAGAAGGGGATTGCGCGCACCAAGAAGGGCTACAGCAGCGTGCGTGACCCAAAGACCGGCAAGGTCACCTACGGATACCGCCTGGTCATGGAGAAGAAGCTCGGGCGCAAGCTGAAGTCCGACGAGACCGTCGACCATATCAATGGCAACCATCACGATGACCGACCGTCAAATCTCCGAGTTGTGAGTAGGGCTCGGAATACTCAGCTGATGCACGAGCGGCGGGACAAGAAGAAGGTCACCAAGAAGTGACTATGGACCTCAGTAATCTCAAGAATCAGCAGGGCGCCGCCTCTCAGGCCACCACTGCCTTCCTCGTCGTGGTCGATACCGACGGCTCGGTATCCGTGAGCACCGATCTCGCCAACCCTCCGAACGTCGAGCGCTCCGCAACGTTCACCGACATCCGCACGGCCTCCCACGTCGTCCAGGAGGACACACGGGCCATGCAGATCTCGGGCCTGGTCCAGCAGCAGATGATGGCCGTGGGCCAGATGGTGCAGCAGCAGATGCAGACCGAAGCCCTTGCCAAGTCGCTCAAGCTGTAGCCGCCCACGACGGCATCGAGTACACGAATAGACGGGCCATCTTCAGGCCACGCACGTGTCGTCCCGCCCGTCGAAGGGGTATGCATGGACGCGATGCTTGGACACCCATCATCCGGTGAGCGGCTGGGACCACTGATCCGCATGCTGCGCGAAGCCAAAGGCTGGACCGAGGACGATCTCGCCAAGGCTCTCATCGACGACTCCGGCCGCAAAACCATGACCCGCACCGAAGTGTGGCGATGGGAGGTCGAGTACGAGGGACGAACAGCCGGACCCCTCTGGCTCCCGCACCTGGCCAACGTGCTGGACATCCCGGTCACACGGCTCCAAGCGGCGAAGGCAGCATCAAAGGCAGCCAGAAGGATCGGACACCTCACCACCGTCACACCAGCCGAAGTCCTCGCCTCCCTCGTCCCACCCGACGACCCCTTCTCCCCACTCGCCACCCACACCGGGCGGCGAGTGGGCAAGGACGACGCCGAAGCTCTCCTGCGCCGTGTCCATGGCCTGCGCCTGGCTGACGACGTCCTAGCCGGTGGAGACCTGGTGGAGACCTGCGTCCGCGAACTCCGCCGGACCATCAACCTCTACAACGGCACCTGCCACACCGAAAAGGTCGGCAAGCGCCTCCTCACAGCCGTGGCAGAGATGGCACAACTGGCCGGATGGGTGGCCACCGACACCGGCGGCGCGGTCAACCCGGAGCCCCTCTTCCGCCTCGGAGCGTCAGCCGCACGCCAGGCTCAAGACGGCGCTCTGACCGCCCACCTGCTGGGCTCCTGGGGCTATTGGCAGGCCAACACCGGAAACCCCCACCGAGGCGTCGAACTCGTACGCACAGCCGAAGCAGCCGCCGGGAGCGACGTCCCCCTGGTCGCCAAGTCACTGACCGCAGCGCGCCTCGCATGGGTGAACGCCCTAGCCGGAGACGACCGCAGCGCCCTCCGGCACATCGGCGACGCCATGCAGCAGATCCACGACGCGGACCCCGAAGAGGCCAACGACAAGCTGTGGCTGTACTGGGTGGACATCCCTGAACAGGAAGTGATGCAAGCCAGGGTGGCCACCCAGCTCCATCGTCCCCTTCGCGCCGTCCCCCTGCTGCGCCGTGTTCTCGACAACTACGACCCCACGCACGTACGCGAGTACTCCCTCTACCTGTCGTGGCTGGTCACCGCGCTGCTGGACGCCAACGAGATCGAGGAAGCCGCCGTCCAGGCCACTCGGATGTTCGAGATGACGGCATCGGTACCCTCGTCACGCGCCAGCGAACGAGGACAGGTGGTGTTGACCGCACTGCGGCATCACCGCCAGGCGCTGGAAGTCGAGGAGGTGCTCATGCACTGGGACGCCACCCCTTCGTAAGGCCGAGTTTGGCAGACGATTTGGCACACGAGTTGGCAATTCCCCAGAAGCCAGGACGACGGTTCACTCGATAGCGAGCCCGAGACACCCCCGCAGACCAGCAGGGATCTCTTCTCGGCTCAGGTGCACTTGTCCTCGACAACTGGGAGGCGCCGTCATCATGACGA
This sequence comes from Streptomyces sp. UNOC14_S4, assembly GCF_020740835.1. GTDB lineage: Bacteria > Actinomycetota > Actinomycetes > Streptomycetales > Streptomycetaceae > Streptomyces. Next base: position 16,054 of record NZ_JAINFC010000001.1, on the reverse strand, counting down.
CCGCAACCACACAACGCACCAACCACACCGTGTTCTCCGTCGAACTGCCGGAGGACTTCACCCCGACCTGGAACAAGATCGACGGCATCACCGTCGACGGCAACCAGATCACCATCGACACCGCACGGTACTTCTTCCGCTACGAGAACCCCACGTGGCTCCTCGTGGACTGGGAGCTGGTCCGCTCCGAACTCCTCGGTGTCACGGAAACCAGCGAGCAGACCATCGAGCAGCTGGCCAGCAACTTCATCAAGGCCCACGGCCGGTCCACCAACGACCCGGCCAAGGTCCTGAAGACTGGCTACCAGGTCGCTGCGCACATCTTCCGGGACGACTACGTCGGCGTCGGCAAGCTGGACGTCACCGAGCACGAAGTCAAGGCGCTGCGCGAGGCCGCCACGATCATGGCGCTGAACAAGGTCGAGCTGACCGGGCGCATCGCGAACGTGGGCCCGTGCTGGTTCTTCCCGATCGCCACCTCGGTCGTCTTCGGATTCGACGAGGACAAGGGCAAGCAGGTCGACGAGCTGTACCACGGCGGATGGTTCAACGAGGACCGTCGGCGCGAGTCGGTACTCGCTCACGCCGCACTCGGCGGCCGACTCGTCCACGGGTGCCAGGCATCCGCCGAGATGCTGGGCGGCACGGTACTGGAGTACGGCACGAACCTCGCCCGCTTCACCAGCGAACTGGGTGCGATGGGGGACGAGTGGCAGGACCGCGTGAAGGCCATGGGTCGTAAGTGACCGAGGCCAGAAGGGGAGCCGGGGCAATCGCCCCGGCTCCCTGTCACACCACGAGGGGAGAGTCACCCATGGCACGCACGAATCAGCTGCATCACACGTTCTCCGCCGACGCGCAAGTGAATACCGCCGCATGGAACGGCATCGCCGACCAGCTGACGCCATGCGACGGTCCCGCTGAAGTCCCAGACCACATCGAATGGACCTCGTGGCCCGGACATGGGCCTGACCACGACTTCCTCGGGGACGTGAGCGGAAAGCGGGTCGCCGAACTCGGCTGCGGTACCGGCGAGCACACCGCCTACATGGCCGCTCACGGAGCCGCGCTGGCCGTCGGAGTGGACATCGCCCAACACCGCATCAAGCAGGCCCAAGAGCGATATGGGCATCTCGCCGGAATCCAATGGGAGGTCGGCGACGCCATCGAGGCCACAGCCCACCTGCCCAAGATCGACATCTGCATCTCCATCTACGGCGCGCTCTGGTACGCCGACCCGGCCCTGCTCCTGCCCGTCATCCGAAACCGGCTCAAGGTCGGAGGCGTGCTCGCCTTCACCGTCAACGCCCTCCGCACCGGACAAGTGCCTGGCCGCCGCGTGGACAACCTCACGCTCCCTGACGGCATCAGGCTGCCCGTCGTGTACTACTCCTACGCCCTGCCGACCTGGAGGTACCTCCTCCAGGAGGCAGAGCTGACCCTCGACACGGCACTGACTGTCGACGACCCCACAGGGGGCGGCCACCAGGCCCTGGTCCTGCGAGCCCACCGCCCAGCCGAAACCTAGGCATCCTCCCCGCACAGGAAAGCCCTCACCAGAACAAGTCCCGGCTCCCCTTCCCGAGATTTCTGGTGAGGGCTTTCCCGCGCGCACCACACGATCTACGCACGCAGTTGCTTGTCCGCCTCCGGCTCCAGGGACAGGACAACGGGCTCGGCCGTCCGCACTTTCATCGTCTTCAGTGCTGCCCAGGCCATGAGGCCAGCCGTGGCCGTCGCCACACCTCCAAGAGCGAATGAGGCTCGGGGTACACGCTCCAGGGCCATGGGCAAAACCAGCATGCTCAGCATGCTGGCCACGTGCAATTTGACGGAGTAGACACTGAACATCCGCAACCTCTCGGGTCCGGGGAGCGCGGCGATCTCCGTGTTGAGCCCGATCGACGTGATTGGGATCAACAAGCTCCCCATGGCCGCCACCACGGCGACCTCAGCCAGGCTGCTGCTGTACGCGAACGCTGCCAGCAGCAGACCCCGCACCGACCAGACCACGCAGAAGCCGGACGGGAATTGACCCGGCAGGCTGACGTGACCAGCAACCAAGCTGCCCAGCACCGAACCCATTCCCATCGCAGTGAGGACCACCGCGTACGCGCCTGCCCCAGCGTGGAGCCGGTCAGTCAGCCAGATAGGAATACCGATGGTCGCGACAGTGGAGCAGAACTCACCGACCGCACTCAGTAGGAGTGCACAACTGATCGATGGCCGGGCGCGCAGCAACGGCAGCGCCTTCACATCCGGCTTCGCCGCCTTCCCACTCGGCGAAGCAGAGATACGCGCAGCGTCCGGCACCGCCCGGCTGAGCCAAAAGAAAGCAAGCGCCGAGATCGCGAACGTCCCGGCATCGATCAAGAACAAGTCCTCAGCCGCCATGACCGCGAGGAGCACCGCAGCCGAGCCGGGGCCCAGGAACCATGTCGCACGGTTCGAGAAGTCCATCAGCGCTGTTACCTGACGAACCTCGTCGCCTCGGACAAGACCCGGCGCCAGGGCCGACAGGCTCGGGCCTGTGAGAGCGTCACACGTGCCGATGACAACGATCACCACCAGCACGCCAGTCAGGCCGACCGACTGCCACAGCCAGGGCATCGCCCCGACAACGGCGATCTGCACGGCATCGATCACGGCCAGGGCACGGAAGGAGGCACACTTTGCGACCAGCTTCCGGCCGAAGGCCCCGATCAGCAGGTGGGGCACCGACTCGATCACCACAACCAGACCCATGGCGACCGCACCGGATCTTTGCCAAGCGGTCCACGCGAGTGCAAGAGTGAAAAATCGATCACCAAAAACCGACAGCGTCTCCGCGACCCACAAGAACAGGACCGGACGCTGCTTGAGAAGACTCAGATAGCTCACGGCGGGACTCTAGGGGCGCGGCAAGCTTCATGAAGCTCCTTTGGCCACATCTCGTTCGAAGGGAGGAAACCGCCCGGCAACCACGGCAAGATCGGCAATACGAGATCACCGGCTCAAGGCTGAGGCCCACGTGCTGAGGTACGACGGACGATGGTCTTCAAGCCTCGCCGCCGTAGGGGATCATGGCGCTGCTCCTCCACCGCCACCACGGTCGTGATGGGATCTTCCCCGTCGGGAAGGAGATCAAGTCGGACCCAGTACGGGGCGATGAACTTCGTGGTCTCCTGGCTTCTTTTGGGGCCAAAGAGAACTCTCTTGAAGTGCCCCGATCGCTGGTGAGGCGCTTGCTCAACGCCAGAGGGAATACTCTCCCCGTCCTGGACGCGACCAGCCTGGCGTCGCAAGGCGTGCAGTTTCGGACCTAGGCGCCACCCCACCTCGACGAAGAATGGTGCCCGGTCCCGCTTGACCTTGGCGCGCCTGTGAACGCTGGGCTGGGCTACTGGCGGCTCGGCCATGTCGCGGTTGTCGCAGCACAGATAGAGGAGCATGGACATGGCTGGACGGAGTAGCTCGGTGCAGATCTCCGAGACCTTCCCTTGAACCCTTGGGTCAACCTCCTCAACCGTGGAGAACTGCACAGCATCCTTGAGGGTGAACCGGTCCCTACTTGTCGGGAGCATCGCCTCAACGTGGGTCTGGGACAGCACCTCGCCGGTCTCGTCATCGAGAAGGTCGACAACGAACAGCAGCCCCAAGTAGTCCCAATTGTCGTCGGTGAAGACCTTCTGTAAGAGCCCGTTCTCGACCTTCCGAACGCCATAGACATAGAAGCCGCGAACCAGGCCCCCGCTGATCGGCCATGGGTCAGGCAGGACCACCAAAGGGTTAATGTGCGGAAGGTGGCGGAAGATGCTACCCGGGATCTTGTCACTGCTAGACCGGTAAAGCTCTGCGGCGAAATGCTCGTTGAAGTCGTAGGTGACACGACCCCGGCTCGCCCACATTTTCCACACGCCGACCTGCTCGGCAAGAGTGACAATATCGACGATCTGATGCACGCTCAAACCTGCTGGCCGCGCCGCCGAAGCCCGTTGACCCTTAGCGACTTTGTCCAGAACCGGCAGCACCCACTGGTACTCGCTTCGTAGCGCATCCTCAAGGACAGAGAACGTCTGGGTGAAGCACTCACTCACGTCATTGGCTGTGATGGCGCGTCCGTGACGCACCGGGACCTTCGGCTCACGCTGTCGTTTCACGAAATCCTCTCCGTAAGGTCCGCTGCTGAGGTCGAGCTGGTTCGACACCACTGACGTGTCCCTGATCGATGCGCCCTACGCCCGTCGTGCAAAGCAACTCCGTGTCCTGCAAGGCGCGTTGATGCTGTCGTCGACCTGCGGTCCTGGCCCGGGTATCTGGACAACCAGGTCCGACTGCCTAGGGCCCCGGTTCAGCAACCGGGGCCCTAGACCTATTTCAGGCGCGGTCAGTCGGCAGGCAGGAACTGCCTCAGCCCTAGCTCCCGCATCTGGGTGGTGTCATCAGGAATGACGACCGGTGCGGGCCTCTTCCTCTTGCCCCCGCGCTGCTTGCTGGTCGGCGCCTCCTGCCGAGCGTCCTCCGTCGCAGGAAGTGATACTGCGGGCTCGTCGCCAGCTACTCGATCTTGGAGTTTCTTGTCCTCTTGGTCTACGAGGCGTCGCACCTTGTCGGCCTTCTTGGAGCTGGTGATACCGGGATCACGCCGAAACCAGCCGTACAAGCCGTCCTGATCCCGCCAGGCACCGAAGTACAGATCATGCTGAACCTCAGGAGGCTCCTCGCCAGCCCAGTAAGGCGAGATCTGAAGGCACAACCCTTCGACCGGCGGACCCAGCACGACGAGAGGAGCTTCGCGAGCCCAGCCCCAGGTCCCCCGATCGGGGCGCTGGCCCGGCTCTGGCGCGGGAAGAAGCTCAGGCCATACCTTGGGAGACACGAGGATGGCCACGGCGAAGTCAGCTGCTCCGTTTGCTGCTTGCGATGCCAGTTCTTGTACACGCCGGACGAGGGGATCATCCATGGACTGCCAAGAAACCCCGGCTAGCACGAGCAAGGTCGGCGGCTTCCAGGGCAACTCAGACGTGATCTCCGGCCGGGCTGCGGCATCGATCATCTCGGTGACGAGGTGCCGCGGTGTTGCAGCGCCAGTGAGCTTTCCTGCCACGTCCGCGATGATTAGCCTGATGCCAGATTCCTCCGCACCAGCCGTCAGCTCCCTGAACCAGGTCGCCAGCGCCGCCGTGTCAGTGTGGGAAACCCACAGTAGCTGACAGCCTGAAGGCTTCCACGCCGCTGGGTGACCGATCCCAGTGCGGTGCTCAATCTTGTGACCTGGCAACGGCACAACGACTTCGGCGAAGGGGTCGAACGACGGAACGGCGTCGACCTCCTGGCCCAACGCGGCTCGGCTCTTGCCGAGTTGCTCCGCAACCTCAGCCCACCTGCCCGACAGCGAGTGCAGGCTGCGCAAGATCGTTGCTCTACGATCACGCAGGATGAGGCGCTGCTCTTCGTAGGCTTCGCGGAGCTTGGCTTCGGCATCGGGATACGCGCGATAGCCCTCGATCAGCTGGTCACGCAACGCCGGGACCAAGACGGCCTGGCACTCATCCCACCAGGAGTGATACCGCTTGTTTCGCGCAGCGATCAGCCGAAGCCATTGAACATGCTCCAGCAGCGACGAGAACTCCACCCGGCGCTGGGCGAGGTCCTGAAGAACCCGCTGCTGCGCAGTGGTCTTGTCATTGATGTACATGGGACTACCGCTGGAAGCCTCTGATGAGAGCTGGTCGCGCCATGCACTGAACGCCTCATTGAGGTCCAAGGCGATCACACCCCCAGCTCGTCAACCCAGCCCTGGACAAACTTGGGGATGTAGGGGGTGCCCCCGCGCTGTACGGACAGAGTCTCCGAGAGGGCGATGCTCGCCTGGTAGATCTTGCCGATCTGGAAGACCTGGCCCAGCAGGCCGAAGTCACCGACGACGGCGTAGTAGTGCAGATTTTCGAGCGCGCTGACCCATGACCTCAGAGCCTTGCGTGCTGCGGATTCCCCAAGCGTGCCGACCCTGACGGCCTCTTCAGCATCAGCCACGGCGCTTCGGATGCACTGCGCGTACAGGCCGATGGACGCCAGCGAGCCCCACGACCACTCGATGTCGGATTCGAGGAGAACGGACTCCTCATCGGAGGCGTTCAGCGCCTCCAAGCTGCTGTGGTCGCCCATGTGGACGGTCGGTACGCCCGTCAGAAGACCTCCGTAGTAGCGGGCGCCCGCCTGGACCTGCTGAGGCGGCACCGGGAGGTCCAGCTCGATCTCCACCGACTCCTTGTCTCCCACGGCCACGCTCCAGTCGATGAGCTGGGTGGACGGCAGAGTGTCGGTGACGGGAGCGAAGGCGTCAGAGGGCAGCGTCAACTTGCTGTCGGTGTACATGAAGAGCACCTCTCAGGCACTGTGAGTGGGAGTGCAAGCAACGTACTTGCACCAGTCCATGTGATGCAAGCAAGTCGCTTGCATCACAGGAAGGTTGAGGGTGGACCAGGGGCGGCGTCACACCGGCCGCGCCCCGGATCCTGGCTGAGTCCACAGCAAGGGCAGCGCGAGCGGCACAGGGCGCAAGGGGTAGATCCACGCTGACATCTGAGGGCGACTACCCAGCGTGGCGATGTCAAGAGATTCAGCGCTAACACCTATTGGCGGACCACTCATAGCGTCACAGCCATGACTGGCCACAACGCGTTCTACAAGAACCTCGCCGAAGCGGTGCACGACATCGACAAGCCGGAGACCGGCCAGAGCGGGTACTTTTCTAAACCCGCAACCCACCTCGATCCGAACCTCTTCGACGGTGACCGGGTCAAGCCCGAACTCCGGAGCTGGATTATCGACATCCTCGAAGACTTCTTCCGAGACGTCACAAGATTCCGTCTTTGGGCTGAAGTGTGGATAGCAGGGTCAGGTATTTCCTACCAGTGGGAGGCGGACCGAGGGAACGGCGACTTGGATGTGCTAATCGGCGTCGACTACAGCAAATTCACACGCGTCAACCCGGTCTACGCGGGCCTGGCTTCAGCTGAGACAGCACAGCTCATAAACGACTCCCTCCGGCGAGAACTCTGGCCCCAGACAGCCAACACGCGTATCGGAGACAAGTCCTACGAGGTCACCTTCTACTGGAACTCCGCCCGAGGCGTTCAGGACATCACCGCCATCCACCCTTACGCGGCATACAGCCTTACGAAGGACGCATGGACCGTCCGTCCCCCCGACCTGGCCGAAGACCCACGCTCGCTGTATCCCAGTGAATACACCGAAGCCGCTGACATCGATGAGCAGGAAGCGCGCTACATCATCGATCGCTACCGCTCCCTGCAAGGCCAACTGAGCAGCCTCACCAAGGCATCACCAGCGTGGATGAATGCGGCAGCAGAACTGAAGCGCACGGTCGCCGTGGCAGCTCAGCTATATAACTCCATCCATGACGGCCGCCAGCAAGCATTCACCCTCAACGGCGATGGCTACTCCGATTTCCATAACTTCCGCTGGCAGTCAGCCAAGGAACGCGGCATTGCCGCATCTCTCCGAGAAATCAAGAACATCGGAGTCACCGCTCAGGAGCTGACGGACACTGAGCTCTACGGAGAGCCAATCGCCGACGCGAGGCAGGCCCTCATCAGCGCGGCACTCTGGGGGAAACGATGAACATCGCAATCACCGTCGAGGGGATTCTCCGGAACACTGCCAACGACGCGCTGATCTCGACGGGCAGCGGCATCTACCACGCGCTCGCAGCGCACCACAGCATCTACCTCGTCTCCGATGACATCGACCACGAAGCCGTCCGCCGCTGGCTGCGCCTACACGGGCTCGACCGTCACATGAAGGTGATCCACAACCGGCACGCCGCCGATCGGCGCTCCACCACGCAGATCCGACTCGACGCCATAAGCCAGCTCTCTGGCACAGGCACGAAGGTGAATCTGGTCATCGAGCCTGACCCGGCCGTCACCGCGGAATTGCTGGCCCAGGGGTACCCAACGGCTACCCTCACGCTGCCGAACTTCGCCAAGCCGGAATGGCGCCCCGACTACACCCAGGCCCCCCGCCCTTGGGACGACCTCGTAGCCGAAGCCCGACTCCAGGCCGACACCCACGCCAGGGACCCCCGGCGGACGGCGGAGCCCCTGTGAAGCTCTACCTTGCAGGAACCGAGTTTCCAACGTATCGACGCCTGCTCGCAGCCGAAGGACACACAGACGTCGCCCTCTCCTACACGGGGCTGCGTAAGCGCCGCAAGCTGGACAAACCCCTGCGCCTGGACGAGCAATTCGAGGACAGGGCACAGATCCTCCTCGACTCCGGCGCCTACAGTCTCAGCAGCGACCTGTTGCCCGCTGAGCTCCGCGCCATGGCCGACTCCTACTACACCAATCTTGTCGCTCCGAACCTGGAACGCATTGAATTCTTCACCGAGTTCGATGCACAGAGCCTGGGGGCGGAGGAGCGGGAAGGCTGGCGTACCTGGATGGCCACCCGCAAGGACAAGGCAGTCGTCGTCTGGCACCCCGGGCAAGACCTCGCGGAGCTCAGTGCCCACTGGCCCAACATTGCGATCCCGAAGGACGAGCTCGACGACCACCTCGTCCGACGGCTCAAGGCCCTCCTCCAGGAGCACGACATCCGGCTCTTCGGCCTGGGCATCACAAAACCTGGCGTCATGGAACGCGTCGCGTTTCACGGGGTGACGAGTACCAGCTGGCTCTCGCCCGCGCAGTACGGCGACACCATCTGGTACTCCGGGGGAGAGCTGCGCCGCTACCCGAAGAAGATGAAGGAGCGCGCGCGTGCACGCCATCGTCAGGAGCTCGCTGCCGCCGGGCTCGACGTCGATCTCATCGATGCAGACGACTCGACTGAACTGCTCCGAGCCTCGATCTATGCCTGGTCGCAGTACATGGACAAGCTGAACGCCCGGAGCAGGGGAGTAAGTACATCCGTGGAAACGCCATCTCATGAGAACGCGGATCTGGTCCCCCAGACAGTTGATACCCAGGCCCTGGAGGAGCGGCACGGAGAAGTAACTCCCCTACCTGCATGGCGACGCGAAGAGCCTATCCGAGTACGTACCAAGGAACAGCTCGCTGACGCCGAGGCCAGCATCCTGGAGCTTCAGCTCGGGCGTGTCTACAAGCGAGCGCGACAGGAGGAGTCGTACCAAGACGGGGAACTCGACCCTGTTCTGTCTGAGGAGATCGACAGGTTCAGCACCCTCATAGCCAAGAAGCGCAAGGCGGATGAGACTTCGTTCTCCATCTCTATCAAGGCATCTCAGAAGGGCGAGGCACAGACCGGCCTGATTTCCCGGCTTTTCGGCCGTGAGGACGACACGCAGGCCAAGGCCCTGCCAGCCCCTGCCGAAGCACCACAGCAGAAGGACATTGTGGAGGCAGAGATTGTTGACGAGCACGCCGCATGATGAGTAAGTGTGCAGCGAGTCTGACTGCTTGGAACCGCAATCATGAATACGACCTCGTCGAGCATCCTTGCCCGCACTGTCGAGGCCGATGGCCAGAGATGGACGAGTGCACTATCTGCGAAGGCAACGGAACGGTGCCCTCAGAGCACTAGGAAACAAGAAGGGCCCGGTCTCCCGGGCCCTTCCCAACCCCTTCAGAGAACGGGGGCTTGAATTATGCCAGTAGACCTTGTGCCAGAGGGTCAGGGGTAGATGGAGATGGTGACAGACCATGGAGGAGTGACATCGTAACTTTCGCTGATATCCATGCTCGCGATACTCGGGCAGTCTGGAAACCGCTCTTCCTGGAGTTGGGACCATCGCGCGAGATGGCCCAGCACCTCCGCCTGGGAATGTCCCACGAAAGTGATCTCGACTTGGGTGCGCACCGTGGGGCCGTCGTCGAGGCCCTCCACGCTATTTAGAGCGACCTGAAGAGTCTGCACTTCACGCATGGCCAGTTCGCATGCCTTCGCGTAATGCTCGTCGAGCCCTGCCACACTCTGAGGCGGTTCGAGTAGAAATCTCTCGACGGCGTAACGGATGACGTCGGCGCGGGTCACCCCGCGGCGCTGCGCGTGCTCGTCGAGCCTGGCGACCATCTCAGCGCTGAGGCCGGGGAGTCCTGGGCCCGTCGCTGGCTGTCCAGCCTCGCCGCTGTTGCTCATGGGGTGCCCTCCTTGCCGAGAGGCTTTAGATACCCAAATGGTAGGTGGTGTAAGCCAATTGACTGCCTAAAATCGGGTGGTCGGTGGACCGGTGCACCATCTGTGAAGGCGACGGCACAGTGCTCGTGTGATCCAGAAGGCCCCGATTTGAGTCGAGGGCCTTCTTACTTCCGTCAGTGCGGGCTGCGGATCGTCACCGGTTCCTGGCGATCGCCTTGACACGGTCGTTGGCTGAGCCGTGCTTGGCGAACAGTCCTATCACGGCATCGGGGGCCATCCGCTGTCGTGCAGCAGCTACCAGTTCCGCTTCGCGGCGGTCGAGGTACCAGCGGTCCTCGTTGAGTTGGTGGATGGCTGTGGCGATGCTCTCTCCGAAGTGGTCGGAGCATCGCGGCATCCGGTCCTCGACTCTGCTGTAGCAGCCGTCCCCATCGCAGAGGCGATATACGCCATCAACAAGGACCTCCACCCGCGCGGCTGTGTTGTCGTACTCATCTATGATCTCCGCGATAGCCCCGGTGCGGTCCATTTCGGACCAGACGATCAGAGTGTCGGCATAGTGCAAGCCGCCGCAGTGGAGAAGCATGGCGGCCAGGTCGACGGCGACCACAGGAGAGACGGTCAGCGTGTGTTGGCCGTCGGTGAGAGCGATATCGCCGGTAGCGGTGGCGCAGTCGGCAAGCAGCGTACGCACGGTGGTCACGGAAAGTCTCCTTCTCTGGAGGGGCTTTAGCCCCTGGAGGTGTGAGAGCCCTCCCCTGAAAAGAGGAAGGACTTCCCGGGGGGAGAGAGCAGGTACCTCCGCTCGCGCGGAGACTCGGGGAGGTATGCCCCCTCGCGCCTACCCATCGATACACCTCCTCCGCTCACGCGGAGAAAAAGGCCCGCCGGTTGCTCACCGCCTCTGAGCATCGGCCCATTGCTGCGTTGGTCCGGAAGTTGAGCTGGCGGTTCCCGGCTGACGGCGACGTGGCGCTGGATGGACTGTCAAAGGCCGGAACCATGTCCGCCAGGGCGTTGACACTTATGCGGCCACTCAGGCCCTTGCGCGAAGGCTGGCAGTCAAGTCGATCACCGACTCGTCACCGATTTGAAGTGCCCTGATGTGCAGGGACAGCAGGCGCGCCAGGATGGTGCGGGCTTCCCGGTTGCTGGTGGGCTCGTTGTACCGCAGCGCATACAGGGCGTCATCCACGACCGACTGAGCCCCTGGCTCCTGAGCCCGGACGCGGAAGGCATCCCGGACCACCTGTAGGTCGTCATACCCCTGAAGCCACTGGATAGCGTTGGTCAGCCCATACCGGTTCGTCGGCACCGGAGGCAGGGGAAGCATGAGGCTCTGCCCTGGAGCGCCGGTGATGGTGGCGAGCCATCCGCTAGTCAGGTACGTCCACCATGCGTCAGGCAGATTGCTGACACCAAGAGTGAGGGCTACTCCATCAGGGATGTCGTACTGGGCGTGCAGGATACGGACCGCCCTTTCGAGGAGTCCGCGCAGGGTGGAGGGAGCTGCCGCCGAGGTAGCCCGGCGTAGCACCGCCTCGGGGTCCATCGCTGCGAGCGACGGCCGTCCATGCGTCGGAACGATCGGCCGCCAGCGGGGTGTACGGACCCACCCGTCCACGAGGATCGATTTCGTGTTGGTGTCGTTGGGCGGCTCGTCCGATGGCGTCGGACGCTTGGTGTGCTGGGCGAGGAAATCACCAGCCTGTACGGCCAGTCGAGCCACTTCCCATTTGTCTGGCCTTCCAATGCCGGGGCAGGAGTCGGGGGCGTAACCCCACAGGGTCAGGGCCGGATGGGCTATGGGCGTTGTGGTCATTGTGCTCCGATCGAGATGTGGGCGGGCGCCTCGGTATTGGGACGCCTCGCGCGGACGGTCGATATGTCCTTAGTGGCGAGGAGCAGTTACCAGTGACTCTATTCACCACAGGTTGTTGGGGAGGCGGGTATCAAGCGAGATCACCGTGGTGGTCCCTGCCCGGCCGACGGACGGCGTTCGCTTGAACAGCGACGGTGGGGTAACGGACCTCGGCACGCCCAGAGGGGCCGAGCTGGTACTCAGCCTCGATTCCCCACCGGGACATCTGGCGGCGTACGGATCCGGGTGCGATGTTGAGATACTGCGCCACCTCGTCCCGCGACATGGTTCCGTGCTGTACCAGGTCCTCGTCAGGCGCCTGGAGGGCGATGAGCTCTCGGCGTGCGCGGTCAGCCGCCCCGGCGGCCTTCAGGGCAGCGGTGCGGGCGGTCTCCGCGGCACGGACGGCCGCGTCGTATTCCCGGCGCCGCTCCTCCACAGCAGTGGTCCAGGCATGCAGGTATGTTTCGACGGTCTCCCACAGCCGGGGCCAGGAAGATACCTCCTCGGAGGTGAGCCGTACGGTCTTGCCGCCCACGACGGTGACACGATAGACGGCAAGGACCTGCGGCATCGCCATGTTGACACGCGAGTGGCCTTCGATCTCCAGCGATACGCCCCCGCGCCGCCATACGGATCGCTCCCCAGCCGCCGCTCCCTCGACAGCCTCTTTCACCTCGGCCTTGAACTGGTCCAGCGGGTTCAATCCCTCGCCGGGTGGAAGCGCGTGCTGAGCCACAATGCCCCAGAACATCTCGCCGGGCACGTCGTCGACACTCTTAACTGCACCGGCAGCGTGGAGTGCCTCAGCGATGGCATCGATGTCGTACTCGTTGGCGCTCCCCCCGAGAGCCAGACCTATGTCATAGGTGAAGTCACCACTCATGGTTTCCCCCTTCGAGTGTAATCCTGGGTCATTTTCGGGCCCCTGAGACGTATTCGTTACTGGAGAATTTTCTACCGCTTGGTGAGCCATCAAACACCGTGACCACAAGCGGGGCATGTGCCATCTTTCTGGAGCTTGAGACCGCAGTACCAGCAGTTCGTCTTCCTGCCCTGTGCGATGTCGCGGACAGTGCTCTTCAGGTAAGCCTGAAGAACTAGGTCAACGATCGCTTTAATAGGGCCGTCGATATGCGTCTCCCCGCCAGCCATCCCCGACCAGGTGATGGGGTGTGCCTCGTAGCAGGCTTGCTCGCCGAGCCCACAGTCGCCGTCGCACTTGTGGGCTGCCTCTCTCAGCGCCTCCGTGAGACGGTCGCGGAGCTCGTCGGCCCCGTGCCCCCGACTCCAGGCGAACTGAGCCAGGAAGCCTTCGCCTTCGACCATGGCCGACACGGGCCCGCGGAGGTTAGCGGGCAGGAGCGCAGCCTCCTTGGCGAAGGACGTCCGCAGGGCGGCCACCACCTGGTCCGACTGCTCTCTGGTCATGGGGATGACGAACATCCTCAGCTCGTCACGTGGCGCCTCTTCATGCTCCATGGGACTCCTCTCCGTTTGGGTGCTGCCAGGGTGCCAGATGCCACTGACAGCGGGCAGTTGATCTGCGGAAGTGCGCTGTCGGTGGCGTCGTCTGCACCGCCTGCTGGGCGCTGTGCTCGCCGTTACCAAGTCGTGACACTGGTGACCAACTTCGGCCTGAGACATCCTGATTGGTCCCGTGATGGCCTGCGTTGGACATGCTGTTCGACGTGGGAGGGGCTGTGGTGGGTCAAGGGCAACGGGCGGTCGCGATTGACGGCGATGTCCTGCGCGAGAGCTGTGAGCAGCTAATTCCGGCCGACTTGCCAAGTGACCTTGGCCCCAAGCCAGTTGAACCCATCCTGCGGGCTGTCCTCACACCTGGTTCCTATCGCCGGGTGCTGGAGATGCTGTTTTCGCCACGGGAAGATCAGGAGGCGGCGTAGTATGCGCCGTACCACATGGATGACCCCGGCGGCGTTGGAGCGCCCCGGGGTCTGGCCACTCGGGAAGGAGTGACATGGGTCAGTCTGTCATATCCGCAATCGATGTTGCACGCAGGGTCGAAGCCCCCACGCTCAGAGCTGTTGATTACCTCCGCGTCAGTACGGAGGAGCAGAAGAAGGGCTATGGGATTGCGTACACGGGCAAGAAGACCTCGAAGTACATCCTGGGTAAGGGCTGGAAGCACGTCGGGACCTACTCCGACGAGGGCGTTTCTGGGGCGCTGGAAGCGCATGAGCGCGAAGATCTCAGCAGGCTCATGGAGGACGCGCGGCAGACGCCGCGGCCTTTTGACATTGTGATTGTCCATGAAGGTCGCGCTATCGGACGTACCGGGCGCGCATTCTGGCTCTGGGTCTGGGAGCTCAAGAAGCTTGGCATCTATGTCGGAGTTGCTAAGAAGGACTACGACAACAGCACTCCCGAAGGGGAGAGCAAGATGCGTAAGGATGCGGACTACGCCGAGGATGAACGGAATATCATTCGTGAGCGCACCCAGGGCGGCCTTCAGGAAAAGGCGGAGGATGGAGGTTATACCGGCGGTAATGTGGCCTATGGCTACCGTGTGCTCAATAAGGGCGTCAAGGGAGAAAGTCGCCTCATTGTTGATGAATGTAACTGCGGCGACGGTTGTGTGATCAAGCATGAGGCTGACTGTCTTCGGCGTGCCCGTACTCTGTACGTCCAGAAAAGAAATTGGAACGATGTTGCTCTCGCGTTGAATGCAGAGGGTTATCGGAGGCGTGACGGTGCTCTATGGGGGCGCGGTGGTATACGTCAGCAAGTCCTCAATCCAGTGGTTTTGGAGGCTCGCCAGATTTATAGAGGATCGGCGCACGTGAAGCGAGATCGTGCGGGCGCCCCAATCAATGGTGACTCTGTCGTGATTTCACTGCCGGAGATCTTTACATCCGAAGAGATTAAAGAGCTCAAGAGTGCTCAACGGGTTTTGTCGCGTACGTCTTCTCTGGGGAATGTGTATCCCCTGTCTGGGCGCATACCGAGCGACTGCGGCGCCTTGTACGTCGGTGGAGGGCACGAAGGCAGGCAGCGGGTGTATCGATGCAAGGGCAAGGAAGGGAAGGTTGCAGGAGCTTCTGTCTGTTCCTGCGGCTACATCCACGCCGAACCTGTTGAAAAGGAGACATGGAATCTACTCCGAGAGTTCCTCGGTGATGTCGAGCAGCTTAAGGCTATGGCAGATGATTGGCTTGGCGTCGGATCGGGGCAACGCGTCAACTTCGACGACCACATCAAAGAGCTGGATCAGCAGATAAAAGTCCAGACTCGCGCGCTCAATATGACCCGGGCAGTCACGGCCAAGGAGCTTGCTGGGCAAGAGGAGCTGTCCGAAGCAGAGGCGGAAGAAGAGTTGGAAAAGGCTGTCGCGCCCTTGCAGCTTGAGCTCGCGAACCTTCGAAAGAAGAAGAAAGACGTCGAAGACTGGAAGGCTGAAGCCGAGAGCGCCCACGATCGGACGAGCAAGCTGCTCCAGCTGGCCGAGATGGCGCATAAGCGTCTAGGGAAACCTTCTGCGCAGATGCAGGCCGACTTCATGAGCATGCTGGATGTGAAGGTCACCGTCTTGTATGCGCCAGCTCCGCCAAAGGGAAAATCTTGCACGTTGGCGGAGTGGTTCCGGAAAAATAAGCGGGAAGTGCCGACCATCACGGACAGCGGATGGGCAAAGGTTGAAGGGCTGCTGGCTAGCAAGGGACGGAAGCACTCGCCGCGCTTGCTCCTGGAATCCATCTTGCACAAAGCGCGTACGGGCACACCGTGGCAGGATCTTCCGTCCTCGTTTCCGCCCTTCCAGACCCTTGCTACCACGTGGACCCGCTGGAGGGATTCAGGTCTCTGGGAACAGGTCATGGACGCCCTCGCGGGTGAAGAAGGGGCACCTGTGCCTGCCGAGCCCGCCGCGAAGATCAGGTTGGAGTGCTCGATCGTCCCTGACCTGATCCTTGAAAGTGAAGGTCGCTTGGGGGAGCTCGCGCCTCGGGGCTGGCAACACCAAGCGACCTTCAAGTTCCAAGCAGTGCTGACGTCCTGACCTGCGGAAACGCCGCTAGCAACACTGAGGCCCCTCCACGACCCACCAGAGATGGCGGATCAGAGGGG